>NZ_OY782187.1 GCF_963677685.1 uncultured Bacteroides sp. | reverse complement strand
TCATGGCAAGTGGGGTAATTCCTCAAATTTCAGCAATACTTGGACCTTGTGCAGGAGGAGCTTGTTACTCTCCTGCTCTTACTGATTTTATTTTCATGGTAAAAGAGAAAAGTCACATGTTTATTACTGGTCCTGATGTGGTTAAAGCAGTAACACATGAAGAGATTGATAAAGAAAAACTAGGAGGGGCATCAACGCATAGTACTCAAAGTGGGGTAACACATTTTATATGCGATACAGAAGAAGAACTGCTCATGTCTATTAGAGAGCTAATAAGTTTTCTACCAGCCAACAACATGGAAGACCCAACTCCTAAATATTCTAACGATGATATTCGCAGAGAAGATGATGAATTAGAAAACATCATACCAGAAAACCCAGATCAACCCTATGACATAAAAAAATATTATAGAAACGGTAGTAGACGAACGGTATTTCTTTGAGGTTATGCCTGAATTTGCTAAAAACATAGTTATCGGGTTCGCCAGATTAGGAGGACGTTCAGTCGGTATTGTAGCAAATCAGCCTAATTATTTTGCTGGAGTACTTGATATAAATGCTTCTGACAAGGCTGCACGTTTTATTCGCTTTTGTGATTGCTTCAATATCCCCATAATCACTTTTGAAGACGTACCGGGTTTTCTGCCAGGGTATTCACAAGAGAGTAATGGCATTATCAGGCATGGAGCTAAGATAGTATATGCTTATGCAGAGGCAACAGTTCCTAAAATTACAGTCATCACACGTAAGGCTTATGGGGGAGCTTACATTGTAATGAATAGCAAACTAATTGGTTCAGATGTAAACTTTGCCTATCCGACAGCAGAAATTGCAGTGATGGGCGCTGAAGGGGCTATAAACATCTTATACCGCAACGCAGATGAAGAAACAAAGGAACAAGAATTAGATACTTATCGTAAAAAATTTGCAACTCCATACCAGGCAGCTGAATTGGGAAGTATTGATGAAATAATACAGCCCAAACAAACTAGGTTGCGCTTAATACAAGCATTAGAAATGACCGAGAACAAAGTGCAAACTAATCCGCATAAAAAACATGGAAACATGCCTTTGTAATAAATAATATTAGCGCACTGCTTTAAACGTCCTAAAAACTGCTTCCATAACATAAAGCCTGAAACAAGACTTGCAGCAAAGTCGGCTATGGGCATACTAACCCAAACGCCAAAAGTGCCCCAAAAAGAAGGAAGAATAAGCAGACAAGGTATCAGAAAAAGAACTTGGCGGGTGAGAGAAAGAAAAATAGCCTTACCCGCCATTCCTATACTCTGAAAGAAATTTGACGCCACCATTTGAAAACCGACAATAGGAGCAAATATTACGATTATACGAAATCCCTCAGAAGATAAACGAATAAGTTCTTTATCAGGAGTAAAAATAGAAGTAAGTAATTCCGGAATAAACATCCCTGCTAAAAAGCCAGTGGTCATAACAATTGTTGCTCCATAAATCGTCAATTTTAAAACACGAGTTACTCGTGCATATAATTGAGCACCAAAATTATAGCCGGCAATAGGCTGCATCCCCTGATTTAGTCCCATAACAATCATGGCAAAAAGGAAAATTAGTCGGTTTACTATTCCAAAGGCACCAATAGCTAAATCACCACCATATTTTTTTAAGCCCTGATTCATCAATATCACAACAAAACAAGATGCTAAGTTCATTAAAAATGGGGACATCCCAATTGCCAATGAATTATAAACGATCTTTTTCTTTAAATAAAAAATTCCTCGATGAAAGTGTAGCAATTCATTTTTATTAGCAAAGAGCTTAAACTGCCATATCAAAGCAATAGTCTGTGCCAAAATTGTTGCAATGGCAGCACCTTGAATACCCCAGCCAAATCCAAAAATAAACAAAAGATCAAGTATTGTATTAATAAGGACTGTAGCAATTGTAGCATACATTGATTTCTGGGGGTGTCCTGCGGAACGCAGTATTGCATTCAAACCTAAATAAAGATGCGTAATGACATTGCCTAATAAAATAACCTGCATGTAATCTCGAGCATAAACAATAGTCTTATCACTTGCTCCAAAAAAATAAAGAATAGGATCTAAAAAGAATAGAACAATAAAAGTAAATGAAAGACCTATTATAATATTAAGTACAACAACGTTGCCTAGAACCCTTTGGGCTGTGTCATAATCTTTTTGCCCCAACCTTACAGAAACAAGAGTTGCAGCACCTACCCCAACCAAAGAGCCAAAAGCAGCTGCCAAATTCATCAAAGGAAACGTAAGAGCTAAACCTGAAATGGCCATTGATCCGACCCCTTGCCCAATAAAGATGCTATCAACCATGTTATACAAAGAGGATGCAGTCATAGCAATAATAGCAGGAATAGCGTATTGCATCAAAAGTTTTCCGATTTTTTGAGTACCTAGTTCAGTTGGCGTTTTTTGAAGTGTCATATATCACTTTTTTTTATATTGCAAATGTACGCATTTATCCCTCGCTTATAAACCATAAGCTTTAAAAGAAAACATTCTTTCACAGTATCAAAGATGGTTATTCTAAATGACGGAAGCTTCCTTCTTTCATTAATTAGCTTAGAAATAGTAGCATAATATAAGAAATGTTTCGTATTTTTGCCTCCGAAATTGAGTTAATACGTAACAAATGAATATATTAGAATTAAGTGAACAGGAGATTATTCGACGCAATAGTTTGAAGGAACTCCGGACAATGGGTATTGAACCATACCCTGCAGCTGAGTATGTAACAAATGCTTTTTCAACTGATATAAAAAATGAATTTAAAGAAGTTGAAGATGGAACTCCACGCCAAGTTTCAGTGGCAGGACGTATGATGAGCCGCCGTGTAATGGGCAAAGCTTCTTTTATTGAATTACAAGACTCCAAGGGACGTATTCAAGTATATATAACTAGAGATGATATCTGCCCGGGAGAAAAGAAGGATTTGTATACAACTGTATTCAAACGTTTACTCGATTTAGGAGACTTTATCGGCATAGAAGGCTTTGTTTTCAAAACACAAATGGGAGAAATAAGTATTCATGCCCAGAAGCTTACAATACTAGGTAAATCGATTAAGCCTTTACCCATAGTAAAATATAAAGACGGTGCTGTTTTCGATTCATTTGAAGATCCCGAAATGCGCTATCGCCAACGCTATGTTGATTTAGTTGTTAACGATGGAATAAAAGATATTTTCATCAAACGAAATAAAGTATATACTTCCATGAGGGAGTTCTTTAATGCTCGTGAATATATGGAGGTGGAAACTCCCATATTGCAGGCAATACCAGGAGGCGCTGCCGCTAGACCTTTTATTACTCACCACAACGCTTTAGATATCCCTTTATACCTACGTATTGCCAATGAATTGTATCTAAAAAGACTTATTGTTGGAGGTTTTGAAGGTGTATATGAATTTTCTAAGAATTTCCGAAATGAAGGAATGGATCGTACGCATAATCCGGAGTTTACTTGTATGGAAATATACGTATCCTACAAGGATTATAACTGGATGATGAATTTCACAGAAGAAATGCTTGAAAAAATATGCACTGATGTAAACGGCACTACCGAAGTGAAAGTAGGCGATAATATTATCAAATTCAAAGCTCCTTTCAAACGAGTTACTATGCTTGACTCCATCAAAGAATTCACAGGTTACGATTTATCGAAAAAAAATGAAGATGAGATTCGTGAAGTGTGCAAAGCATTAAAGATGGATATAGATGACACAATGGGTAAAGGAAAACTTATTGATGAAATCTTTGGAGAATTCTGTGAAGGTAAATATATACAACCGACATTTATTACTGACTATCCAGTAGAGATGTCTCCACTAACTAAAAAGCATCGCACTAACCCCAACCTAACAGAACGTTTTGAACTAATGGTAAACGGGAAAGAGTTGTGTAATGCCTATTCAGAGCTAAACGATCCAATTGACCAATTGGAGCGCTTTCAAGATCAACTTCGTTTAAGCGAAAAAGGAGATGATGAAGCGATGTTCATTGATATGGATTTTGTCCGTGCTTTAGAGTATGGTATGCCACCAACTTCAGGTATGGGAATTGGCATGGATCGTCTCGTTATGCTCATGACCGGACAAACGACAATACAAGAAGTGTTATTTTTCCCTCAAATGCGCCCTGAAAAGACAATCAAAAAAGATAGCATAGACAAATATACTGTCCTTGGCATTTCTGAAGATTGGGTACCTGTTATTCAAAAAGCTGGATATTACTTGGCAGAAGATATGAAAGATATTAATCCGCAAAAACTGCATCAAGATATTTGTGGAATAAATAAAAAATATAAATTAGAATTAGCCAATCCATCGGTAAACGATGTGACCGAGTGGATTAAAAGACTTAATTCGTAAATCTGATGAAATTACCCGGTAGGATAGCTATAATGGGAGGAGGAAGTTGGGCAACTGCCATTGCAAAAATGGTGTTAGCTCAAGAAGAATCAATTAGTTGGTACATGCGCCGTGAAGACCGTATTGCTGACTTTAAAAGGCTAGGCCATAACCCTGCCTACTTAACTGGTGTCAAGTTTGATACAAAAAGAATTCACTTTAATTCCAATATAAACGACATTGTAAAAGACTCGGATACTCTTGTTTTCGTAACCCCTTCACCCTACTTAAAAGCCCATCTAAAAAAGCTTAAAACCCGTATAAAAGAGAAATTCATCATTACAGCCATAAAAGGAATTGTACCAGATGACAACTTAATCGTATCAGATTACTTCACTAAGGAATATGGAGTTCCACCAGAGAACATAGCAGTATTAGGAGGTCCTTGTCATGCCGAAGAGGTTGCACTAGAACGCTTATCATATCTCACAATTGCTTGTCCCGATAAAGATAAAGCACGTGTATTCGCTCGTAAATTAGGGAGCACTTATATAAAAACTTCAGTCAGTGATGATGTCATTGGCATTGAATACAGTTCTGTGTTAAAGAATGTATATGCAATTGCTGCTGGCATTTGTAGCGGACTGAAATACGGAGATAACTTTCAAGCTGTACTCATGTCAAATGCTGTGCAAGAAATGAATCGTTTTCTAAATACTGTTTATCCATTGAACAGAAACGTAGATGATTCTGTTTATTTGGGAGATTTATTAGTGACAAGTTACTCTAATTTTAGTCGGAATAGAACGTTCGGTACAATGGTAGGAAAAGGTTATTCCGTAAAAAGCGCACAGATCGAAATGGAAATGATCGCCGAAGGATATTACGGAACCAAGTGTATCAAGGAGATAAACAAACATCATCATGTAAACATGCCCATTCTTGACGCTGTATATAATATCTTATACGAACGTATCTCTCCTATGATAGAGATTAAATTGCTCACTGATTCATTTAGGTAAGTACTAACACCTTTAAACAATATAAATATGATTAATTTGAATATTGAAAAAACCTTTGGATTCATCTCCAAAGAGAAGGTTTTTTCCTACGAAACCGCAATTAAAGATGCACAAAAGGCATTAGAGAACGGAACTGGGCAAGGAAACGATTTTTTAGGCTGGCTACACTTGCCTTCTTCTATTAGCAAGGAACACTTAGCCGATATAAAAGCGACAGCTAAAGTACTTCGAGATAATTGTGACGTTATTGTTGTTGCCGGAATTGGAGGAAGCTATTTAGGCGCTCGCGCAGTCATTGAAGCATTATCAAACAGCTTTACATGGCTACAGGAAAAGAAAACAAATCCAATTATTATTTATGCTGGACATAACATAGGAGAAGATTATTTATATGAATTAATAGAACTCCTAAAAGATAAAAAATTCGGAGTTATTAATATATCTAAATCAGGAACAACGACAGAAACTGCCCTGGCATTCCGCCTTCTAAAAAAACAATGTGAGGAACAGCGTGGAAAAGATCTTGCCAAAAAAGTAATTGTTGCTATCACAGATGCAAAAAAAGGAGCTGCTCGTGTTACTGCAGACAAGGAAGGATATAAATCTTTTATTATCCCCGATAACGTTGGAGGACGTTTCTCTGTGCTCACACCAGTAGGTCTACTTCCTATTGCTGTCGCTGGATTTGACATAGAGAAATTAGTAGCTGGTGCTTGCAATATGGAGAATGCATGTACTTTAAATATTCCTTTTGCGGAAAACCCTGCTGCTGTTTATGCCGCAACACGTAACGAATTATACAAAAGTGGCAAGAAAATTGAAATTCTTGTAAATTTCAGCCCAAAATTACATTATGTAAGTGAATGGTGGAAACAACTTTATGGAGAGTCTGAAGGAAAAGAGAATAAAGGTATATTTCCTGCTGCCGTTGACTTTTCGACTGACTTACACTCTATGGGGCAATGGATTCAAGAAGGTGAACGTAGCATTTATGAGACAGTCATTTCTGTAGAGAAACCAAATCATGCAGTACATGTTCCTACAGATGAAGCCAACCTTGATGGGTTAAACTATCTTGCTGGTAAACATGTTGATGAAGTTAACAAAATGGCCGAACTTGGAACTCAATTGGCTCATGTAGATGGAGGTGTGCCTAACATCCGCATTGTTATTCCTGAATTAAACGAATATAGCATCGGAGAACTACTTTATTTCTTCGAGAAAGCCTGTGGTATAAGTGGCTACATTCTTGGAGTAAACCCATTTAATCAACCCGGAGTTGAAGCTTATAAGAAAAATATGTTTGCTCTATTAAACAAGCCAGGCTACGAAGAAGAATCCAAAGCTATTCAAGCTAAATTATAAGATAGCAGATTGGTAGCATCTATTGTCTTAAAATATAAAAAGCGGAAAATATTTTCCGCTTTTTATATTTTAAGACAGCCATTCTTTCTATCATCACTTATAAATTAAAACAGTTCATTTACTGAGCCAAGCATTAAATAGAGAAGAACAATTCAATCTAGCAATTATTAGTATCTTTACCACAACAAAATGAATAAACTTATGTTTAACAAAGCAATTAACCAATACCTCAATAAACATCATTATAAAAGCATATCTCTACAATCAGTCCTTTTTGACATGGACGGAGTACTTTTTAACTCTATGCCTTATCACGCAGATGCTTGGTATAAAGCAATGAATACTAGAGGACTCAACATGACTAAAGAAGAAGCCTATTTGCATGAAGGACGAACTGGCTCAGGAACAATCAACATCGTATACCAACGTCAATGGAACCGACAAGCGACTAAAGAAGAAATAGAAGCTATATATAATGAAAAAACAATCGAATTCAATAAACATCCCTTAGCTAAAGCCATGCCCGGAGCATGGGAAATTCTCTGCAAAGTCAAAAAAGCAAATATGACTCCCACAGTAGTAACAGGATCAGGGCAGAGTTCCTTGCTTAATCGATTAGAGGAAAATTTTCCTGGAATGTTTCGTCCTGAACTTATGGTCACCGCATTCGATGTAAAATTTGGAAAACCTCACCCAGAGCCTTACTTAATGGCTTTGGAAAAAGGGAAGTTACAAAAAAATGAAGCTATTGTTATAGAAAATGCTCCACTTGGAGTAGAAGCAGGAGTGGCGGCAGGGATTTTTACTATAGCAGTTAATACGGGGCCACTTGACCCTCAAGTTTTATTAAATTCAGGAGCAAATTTATTATTTCCATCTATCCAAGATCTTTGCAACGCATGGGATGAACTAATAACTGCTTTCAAAGCAACCCCCAAAATATAAAATTATTATAAAAATAAAAGAGATAACCTGTGAATAACAAAGTTATCTCTTCATACCTAAGTAAATTAAAGATTGTGACCTGGGTGGGAGTCAAACCCACGACCTTCAGAACCGGAATCTGACGCTCTATTCACTAAGCTACCAAGCCAATTCGCATACAAAATTAAGAAAAAACAGCGCATCTTCCTAATAATTGCAACTTTTTATGTACTATTCTCTTTTAGATACAAACAGATAATATTATTCTGATACAACAACAAGTAAATATTAAACAAATAGTCAACAAAAAAGAGTAAAAACAAAGCATCTATAAATATTCTTTTTATCTTTGTCCATAACCAACATATAAATATACCGCTTATGAGTTACTTGATAAAACCCCAAAATTACAAACCTCTGTTGGACTTAAAACAAACAGAATTAGGCATTAAGCAGATCAAGGAATTCTTCCAAATGAATTTATCATCAGAACTACGTCTAAGACGAGTCACAGCTCCTCTTTTTGTTTTAAAAGGAATGGGGATCAATGATGATTTAAATGGTACAGAACGCCCTGTTTCGTTTCCAATCAAAGATTTGAATGATGCACAAGCTGAAGTAGTCCACTCATTAGCCAAATGGAAAAGACTAACATTAGCTGACTATCATATAGAACCTAGTTATGGTATCTACACAGATATGAATGCAATTCGTTCTGATGAAGAACTAGGTAATCTTCATTCACTCTACGTAGATCAATGGGACTGGGAAAGAGTAATCACAGCGGATGACCGAAATGTAGATTTCTTAAAAGAAATTGTTAATAGAATTTATGCTGCAATGATTCGCACAGAGTATATGGTATATGAAATGTACCCACAAATAAAACCATGTCTCCCCAAACAACTACATTTCATTCATGCAGAAGAATTAAGAATACTGTATCCTAACCTGACTCCCAAAGAAAGAGAAAATGAAATTACTAAAAAATATGCAGCTGTATTTGTTATAGGTATAGGAGGAAAATTAGGAGATAACAAAAAACATGACGGGCGGGCTCCAGATTATGACGACTACACATCCAAAGGGCTCAACGATTTACCAGGATTAAACGGAGATCTTTTATTATGGAATGAAGTTTTACAACGTTCCATAGAACTTTCTTCTATGGGTATACGTGTAGATAAAGCAGCTTTGCAAAAACAATTAAAAGAAGAAGGAGAAGAAAAAAGACTAGAACTCTATTTCCACAAAAGACTTATGAATGACACCCTTCCACTCTCTATAGGCGGTGGAATCGGTCAATCACGACTTTGCATGTACTATTTACGTAAAGCTCATATAGGAGAGATACAAGCTAGCATTTGGCCTGAGACGATGAGAGAAGAATGCAAACAACTTAATATGCCTCTAATTTAAAATGAATGTTCAAATAGAAGAAAGCTGGAAAGCAAAACTAAAACTTGAATTCGAAAAAGAATATTTTATCAAGTTAACAGAATTTGTAAGAAATGAATATTCTCAAATTCCTGTTTATCCCCCAGGAAAATTAATTTTTAATGCATTCAACTTATGTCCATTTTCTAAGACAAAAGTGGTCATTATTGGACAAGACCCATATCATGGGCCAGGGCAAGCGCATGGATTATGTTTCTCTGTCAATGACGGAGTTCGCTTTCCTCCATCATTAATAAACATATTTAAGGAAATCAAAAGCGATTTAGGGAATGAAGCTCCTCTCTCAGGAAACTTAACCCGATGGGCAGAACAAGGAGTCTTGTTACTCAATGCCACCCTCACCGTTCGAGCACATCAAGCAGGATCACATCAAAACAAAGGTTGGGAACTTTTTACTGACGCTGCCATAAGGATTTTAGCTGAGGAAAAAGAAAATATAGTATTCATTCTTTGGGGAGCTTACGCACAAAAAAAAGGAGCATTCATTAACCGCAGTAAACATCTTGTGCTAACTTCTGCTCACCCTTCCCCCCTCTCTGCACACAATGGTTTTTGGGGCAATAAACATTTCAGTAAAACAAATGAGTATCTTAAAAATCATGGAAAAACAGAAATAATCTGGTAAAAAGAACTTGCTAGTAATTTCGATTTCACTTCCTCTCTCTATCTTTACATAGAAGCATAGATAGAGGATATACACTTATCTACCTAAATTAATACCACTGAATATTACTCTGCGTTTGACTCCTTTGATCCCATTTCAAATCTTGTAAAATACTAGCATTAGCACGAATAGTAAAATTGTAGTATCGATATGCTCCTATAGGTGAGATACTGGCAGACATATTCCAACAATGCAAATCACGCGTTACAGTGAAAGCAGTCTGAATAATTTTATGAGCATCAAAATCATAACCAGAATTAAAACTCATATTCCAACGATTAGAGATCTTTATACTACCCGAAAAGCTCAAATTTTGAGTATACCTAAACGGATAACGCATAGATTTCTCATTTATCGGTTTAGAAGTATCTTCCCTTATTCCATATGAATAATTGAAATTAAGTGACCAAGGCATAGAAAACTGTTGATAGCCATCAGCATCAACTTTTGCCTTTTCCACTTTCTTTGGCTTTGATTGTGTATCACTTTCTTCTTCTTGAATATCTGTAGATTCACCATCGCTCACACCTTTCTTTTTATCATTTTTCTCATCTTTAGAACCAAACCACTTCTTCCAAGTATCATTATTGAAAGTATAATTAAAAGAAGAACTCCATCCTTGAAAGCGTCCAAAACGCCCATATGACCATTCGGTACGATCTCCAATAACTACATTTCCATTTTTATCAAATGTATAAGCATAAGTGGCAAAACTAGAATTCAAATTCAATGTATAATTTTTTGAGAGTTTAAGTCTCAAACGCACAGAGAGATCACTCCAAGGTCTTGTTTTTGCAGCCATATTATACGATATGCCAGCCCCTAATTCATCTATTAAACTAAATTTCTGAATAGAATCATTTTTGTCTTTATACTTCACTTCAACATTGTTGGATATATCAAAACTAACATTTCCCTGTTTACCCTGGCCAGGCACACCAAAAGGTTCCTTTGCATAAGGAGAATAAGTAACTGTATCAAGTTCGTTAGAAGCATTTCTATAAGAATAAGATTTCCAGTAGCCATATTTAGAAGAACCAAAATCCGGTGCCATACTAAGAGTTACTTGTGGAGTGATAACATGTCGTATTTGAATTTCCTTACTTTTGGCAAAAAGTGGTTTATACATACCATACAATTTAGTACTAACTCCTAAACTGGTATTATAATTATATACACGATGAAAACCGTAAATCGTATCCGTATTTATCCTCTCTTTATTAACACCATCCCAACCTTGCATTATTTTGCGAGTATACCATCTTTCTGTATAATTAAAGGAAGGAGTAACATTAAAATATTTAAAAAGAGTAAAAGTTGCACTCACAGGAATATTGTGGCTCATTCCATTATTCCAATCTTTAATAAGATTTGATTTAAATAATTTATCATCTTGAGTAGTTATACTATTGGTCAAACGCCCTGTATAACTCAGTGATATTTTTTCATACCAACGTTCATCGCCAACAGCAGACTTACGCTTAAATGGATAAATGCGACTTAAAGAAATATTCAAATCCGGTAATGTAACTGCTACAGATGAATCTCTTAATGTTTGAGCAATATTAAAAGTGCTAGAAATAGTTAAATTTTGATCAGGAAAACTACGGGAATAACTAACACTGGAAGTTTTAGTCCCCTGGGTTAATAATGAGGAATTATACAAGTTATTTATATTCGTACGTTCATAACTACTAGTAGAAAAATTCACGCTAGCAGAAAATGTACTATTTGGACTAGCTTTAGCATCCTGCCTATGAGACCACACTATTTTAAAATCTTTCGCCACTAAATAATCGGGCAAACCTTTATCTCCTGTTTTAGTAACTTGATAATTAGTTTGAAAAGTTCCTGAATATTTATATCGCTTATTATAAGTAGATTGCGCACCAAATGCCCACGAACCTTTTGTAAAGACATCAGCCAAAACTTTCAAATCCATCTTATCATTAAGAGCAAAATAGTATCCTCCTCCAGTCAAGCCAAACCCACGGCTAGAATCATCCATATAAGTAGGCATAATAAAGCCCGAAGAATAACTACTTGAAAATGGGAAGAAGAAAAAAGGAACAGCGATAGGTAGTGGTACATCTTCAACCACCAAATAAGCAGGACCTGTTATTACATTTTTCTTTGGGCGAACCTTAGCGCGAGTCAATTGAAGATAAAAATGAGGGTGCTCATGATGGTCACACGTCGTATATCTACCATTTGCCATAAAAAGGTCATCATCAGGACCTTTCTTTGCATTATGACCTGTAACATATCCCTCTCCTTGTTGACTCACAACATTGCTAATGAATCCTTTTTTATTTTTAAAATTATAGCGAATAGTCTTGGTTTCATAATCAGTTTCTCCATCTTTAAAGACAGGTGTCCCCTTTAAAGTACCCAATGAGTCAGAAATGCCATGTGCATACACCGTACTACTATCCATATTCATAGAAATAACTTGTGCATCAAGCTCTATCTTCTCGTAGTTCACTTTTCCTTCACCATATAAATGAGCATATCCCCCTTGAGTAAAAACAATGGAATCATTAGCTTCATAAACAACAGGAGCGCTCAAGGCTTGTTTTTTTTTAATCGAAGGAACATCAGAAGAATCACTTTTCAAAGTATCTGCTTCCTGATTCCCCATAGGAGCTGCAGGATTTAAAATTAAGTTCTGCCTTCGACGCTGAGAACTTACTTCAGCGGAAAGTATTAACAAAACGAACAGTAGTATGAATGATATAAGTGTATTTGCTTTCAATGGCGTCATTAACTAATAGTTTACGCTTTAGGAAAGCAAAAGTACGCATTCTCCACCAATTACAAACGAGATTCTTCTTTTTTAATTATTTTTTAGCCGCTATAGAAACAATTCGCACCAATGATCAAAACGAACAAGACCTTCTTCACCAAATTTTAAAAGACTTTTTCGTGCATTTGCAACGTTTTTTTCTTCATTTAGATGGGACTTTGAAAAAAACTTATCTGCAAAACAAATCACTTGTTCTTCCAAACTCAGAGGAAGCATATTACGATACGGTACAGGGAGGTTTCTAGATTCTATCTGATCCAAAGAAAGTCCTGCACCTGTATGACGTTCACAGACCAAAGCGTGTTGAGGTAATCCTTCTTTCTTCAACAATTCAGATCCGAGATAACCATGACAAATATAAGGATGCGTACCAAAACAGAAAATCTTCGGAGCATATGTCAAGAAAATACCTATATCGTGAAGCATAGCTGCTTCAGACAAAAATGTCTTATCTAACTTCAACTCAGGATGATTGCGTGCAATGTCAAGCGATTTTCGAGCAACAGAAACACTATGTACAAACAAAATGTTTCTCAATTCATTTTCTAATGGATAATATTTATAAATTAATTCAAGAGGTTGCATAATCAAATCCTAATTATTGTAGAATTAAACATAAATGAATATTTTTGTGCAATATTACTAAAAATAACAATTAAAATTAAATATGGAACTACAAGAGTTTTTAAATTTAACTGTATGGGGAGTAGAAATAAAGAAACCTATTGAGTTCTTGCTAAAGGCATTGATTATATATATAATAACTCAGGGAGCCGCATCACTAATTAAATTTCTATTCCGCCGAGCCCAAAAAAGGAAGAATGGTTCATTTATAGATCAAACAACTGCTAGCTTTTTACGGCAAATCAGTATATATTCTGTTTATATTATTGGTAGTGCCATCTTTTTATCACTAATCCCAGGCATGGAAACAGTCGGTAATTCAATTCTTGCAGGTGCTGGAATAATGGCAATGGCCGTAGGTTTTGCTTCTCAAGAGGCATTATCTAATTTTATTAGCGGACTCTTCATTGTCTTTGCAAAACCATTTCGAATAGGTGATGTCATCAAATTAGATGATATTGTAACTGGTACCGTTTGTGAAATAACCCTAAGACATACTATTATAAGAAGCCTGGAAAATAGGATGATTATTATTCCGAATAGTAAAATCAATACTAGTACGATTATTAATTCAACACTTAGCGAATTAGAGATCTGTAGTTTCATCGAAATAGGGGTTTCTTATAATGCTGATTTAGATAAAGCGATGTCGTTGATGCGTAGTGAGATAATGAAACATCCTCTCTTAATAGATCATCGTAGCAATGAAGACAAAGAAAAAGGTATTCCTCAAGTGCCAATTAGAGTGACTAACTTGGGAGACTCCTCTATCACTCTTAAAGCGTGGGCTTGGGCAAGTACATCAGGTGATGCATTTGTGATGAAATGTGATTTATTAAAATCTATAAAAGAACTTTTCGATAAAGAAAATATTGAAATACCATATCCTTATAGCAATGTTATTATAAAGAAAGAAAGTTAATTTCTTTCATCTCCTTGACGTTTTCTCCACAATCGCCAAGAGTTCACAATATTTTGCCATAGAACATATGAGCCCGGTCCCACAGAAGAAAGAGGATTAAGGTATGTATGAGCCATCCAAATAGCCAAAATTGTATTCTTCTGTCCCAAGGATTGAGAGCCACCGATGTGATCGTTATATAAGCCACCTATCTTATTTCCCAAAAAGAACTGTAAACCACAAGCAATCAATGCCCCGAAAGCAATCATCAATTCTGTGAGACCATCAGCGGGGCTATTAATTAAAGAAGAAACAGTCTGGGCTGACACAATTGTGAGAGAACATGCCCAAAGGTAAAAAGCTAAATCATGATAATGAGATAGTACATGATGAAGCTTAGGGAGAAATTTCTGTATCAGCCAAGCCATTAGGAACGGACAAATAAGCAAAGGAAATACTTTACTTAATATAAGCCAGAAAGAATAGGCAAAAGTAACATTGGGATTAAGTTCAACCATGGGGAAAAAGAGAGGTACAGCAACAGCTGCTCCAATATTGGCAAGAAGAGTATAGGTCGTTACGCTTGCAGCGCTACCTCCTAATTTAGACGTTATTACCGCGGCAGCAGTCGCAGTGGGACAAATAACGCACACCATTACCCCTTCAGCAACCAATTTATTAAATTTATAAAGAAGACCATAAACGATTAAAGCACCTAAAATCTGAATAGAAAGTAACCACAAATGAGAGCGTTTTATTTTCAAATCCTTTGGGGAGACTTTACTAAAAGTTAAAAGCAGCATCGTAAAAATAAGAAAAGGAGTTAGAATTGCAAACATCGTAAACACCTGATATCCAATGGCTCCAGTCAGCAATGAGATAGGTAAGGTCCAGTCTTTAATAAACTTCAGCATTCCAATTCTTATTTTAATTATAACTACAAAGTAAAAGCGAAATAACGAATAATACTATCTTTGCAACGTTTTTTATTAAAAAATATAGTAAAATGAAAGAAAACAAATTAACCCAACGAAACGCTATCCGTTGGAAAAAGTTCAACCACAAAGGTTACTCTGCGTTCTGTAGTTTAAAGAAGGAAATTAACATTGGAGTACTGATTGTATCCACCCTTTTATTTGCAAATGTTAATATTACTTCTGCACAAAATGAGACAACAGAACAACTGAGGAACCACGAACTAGAAGAGGTTGAAGTAAGCGGTACACGCGTTCCATTGACAGAGGCACAGTCAGTGAAGATGGTGACTGTACTTTCTCGTGATGAAATTCAAGCAGCGGCAGTACACAGTATTAATGATCTGCTCAAATATGTTGCAGGAGTAGACATCCGCCAACGAGGAGGATTCGGAGTTCAAACCGATATTCTTGTACAAGGAGGCACCTTTGACCAAACCACCATTCTTCTCAACGGGATAAATATCAGCAGTCCCCAAACAGGGCATCTCACGGCCGATTTTCCAGTTTCCATAGACGATATCGAACGAATAGAAATACTTGAAGGAGCCGCTTCAAGAGTTTTTGGAACTTCAGCTTTTACCGGAGCTATTAACATTATAACTAAAAATGACCCCAAAAGTCACGCAGCTATAAATATATCTGGGGGGAGTTATGGACTTTTTGATAGGGGAGGAAGAGTAAATATTACTAAAGGAGCTTTCAGCCAACAAATATCAGCTAGTTACAATCGTAGCGACGGGGGTACAGAGAATAGTGATTTTCACACAAAACGAGCATATTACCACGGTACATATTCAGATAAAGAAGTAGATATACGATGGCAAATGGGCATGAGCAAGCAAAAATTTGGAGCTAACACATTTTATTCAGCTGCCTATCCTAACCAATATGAAGAAGTTAATCGACATCTCATTTCCGTTCAAGCAGAAACTAAAGGAAGATTTCATTTCACTCCTAGCCTTTATTGGAATCATTGGAATGATCATTTTCAATTAATACGTAATACTCATACCGCAGAAAATTTTCACATGACAGATGTCTATGGAATAAACTTAAATGCCTATTTAAACTCTACATTTGGAAAGACTGCTTTTGGATCAGAAATAAGGAATGAAGGTATCTTAAGTACTAATTTAGGACGCCCGCTAGACGCGAGCCAATACGTAGATGTTCCTGGAGAGAAAGGAATACAGTATACAAAAAAGGACAATCGTACTAACATAAGTTATTATCTGGAACATAATATTTTATTACCCAAAGTAACAATTTCAATGGGAGTACTTGCCAATATGAATACCGCACTTGACCATAAATATCGTTTATATCCGGGCATTGATCTCTCTTTTCGACCATCATATAACTGGAAAATCTTTGCATCATGGAATATGTCACTTCGCATGCCCACTTTTACAGATCTATTTTACAAAAGCCCCACACAACAAGGAAATATAGGACTAAAACCGGAAAAAGCGCAAGCATTAAATCTCGGAATACAATATCGCTCTTCTTTTTTAAGAACTAATGTAAAGGGATTTTTCCAAAAAGGAACAGACATGATTGATTGGGTAATGTATTCAGCTAACGATTCATATCATTCGGCAAATTTCAGGTTGGATAATATGGGAGTTGAAATATCTTCTACATTAAGTTTTCGAAATTTGATAAATCAAAATAGTATTTTAGACAAACTAAATATCAGCTATAATTATATTTATCAAAACAGGCATGACGATCAAGAAATATTCAAATCAAGCAACGCATTAGAGTATCTTCGTCACAAATTTGTTGCACGCTTAGATCACCATATTTGGAAAAAATTAAACGCTGAATGGGCTTTTCGCTGGCAAAATCGCATGGGCGGATACATCAAATATGACACTAATCATCAATCAACAGGAGATCTTATATCCTATCCTGCTTTCTCCCTTCTCGATTTAAAAATCTCATGGAATGACTACAAATATAATCTATACGTAGAAGGCAATAATCTTTTAAATAAAAGTTATTATGATTTTGGAAATATTCCACAACCTGGTTTTTGGTTTAGGGCAGGGTTCAAATATCGAATTAATTTCAAGTAAGGAAAAGTTTTAAATAAGTCAATAAAATACGTGCACAATTTCAAAAGAAATCTGTGCACGCATAATTTTATAGTCAGCAGAAATTCTCAAAAAAGTCAAAACTTAGAATCAAATGAATTAGTTTCAGCAAAATTCTACTACATTTGCGTATTATTATGATATGATACAACTGAGAAAATACATATTACTGCTTATCATTGGTCTATCACTGTGGGCTCCATCTTTATGTACCAGCATCTGGGGCAATGATTTTGTAGTAGTTATTGACCCTGGACATGGAGGACATGATCCTGGCGCATTGGGAAGTTTCTCCAAAGAAAAAAATATAAATCTGAATGTAGCACTCGCATTCGGCAAACTCATCAAAAAAAACAATAGTGATATCAAGGTAATATTTACCCGCAAATCAGATATATTTATCCCACTTGATCGACGTGCCGAAATAGCTAATAATGCAAAAGCAGATCTTTTCATATCCATTCACACAAATTCTGTTGGGGGTTCTAGAACAGTTCAAGGAGCTTCTACTTGGACACTTGGTTTAGCTAAATCTAAAGCTAATTTAGCAGTAGCTAAGCGAGAGAATTCAGTGATTCTCTATGAAAATGATTATAGAACACGCTATGCTGGCTTTAACCCTAATTCTGCAGAATCATATATTATTTTCGAGTTTATGCAAGACAAATATATGTCGCAGAGTGTTCATCTTGCTTCATTAGTTCAGAAAGAATTCCGAAACACATGCAAACGAATAGACAGAGGGGTACATCAAGCTGGTTTTCTAGTGTTAAAGGCAAGTGCCATGCCTAGTATTTTAGTTGAATTGGGCTTCATTTCAACCCCTAAAGAAGAAAGATTTCTAAACAGTAATAATGGTATAAAGTCAATGGCACGTGGAATTTATCGAGCATTCCTGACTTACAAAAAAGAGCAAGAGATTCGATTAACCGGAACAAGCCGAACCATTATTCCTGAAGAAAAGAGAAACAATATTACAAAAGAAAAAACGACAAGGGACCTCAGAGATTCCTCCCAAAATCTCATTTTCAAAATACAAATTCTGACTTCCACCAAGAAATTATCTACAAACGACAAACATTTTAAAAACCTTAAAAAGGTAGATATCTACAAAGAAAATAATCTATACAAATATACTTATGGCGCTTCTGACGACTATAACCAAATATTAAAAACGAGACGTTCCATAAGCCGCCTATTCAAAGACGCATTCATCATTGCCTTTAAGAATGGAAAAAGAATAGACATAAACAAAGCTATAGCAGAATTCAAAAAAAGAAAAAGATAAAAATTATGATCACTAAATACTTTAATAAAGAAGTTAAAATAGGACTAGTAACCATTCTCGCATTAAGCGTAATTATTTATGGTGTTAACTATTTAAAGGGAATTAACATGTTTAAGCCCAGTAGTTATTTATATGTCAAATATACGGATGTAAATGGACTAACCAAGTCAAGCCCGGTATTTGCAGATGGTTATCGTATAGGCATTGTACGCACTATCGCATATGATTATGCTCATCCCAAGAATGTAACAGTAGAAGTTGAGTTAGATGAAAAGATGAGAATACCTAAAGGTAGTACTGCAGAATTAGTATCTGAAATGATGGGAGGAATTAGAATGAACATCCTATTAGCCAATAACCCTCGTGAAAGTTACTCAAACGGAGATACAATCCCAGGTATAGTAAATTACGGAATAATAGGAAGCGCATCAACTTTAATTCCTCAAATGCAGAAAATGCTGCCCAAGTTGGACTCCATACTATCGTCTCTAAACGGTATTTTAAACAGCCCTGACATACCAAACACTCTGCATTCGATAAAGAATACGACCGCTAATTTAGAAGTTACTAGTAGACAATTAAAACATCTCATGATAAATGATATTCCTCAGTTAGCAGGAAAACTAAATACTATCAGTAATAATTTTGTAGAAGTAAGTAACAATTTAAAAGGAATAAATTATGCTGCCACTTTCAATAAAATAGACTCAACAATGACCAACATAAAATTAATTACAGAAAGACTTAATAGTAAAGACAACTCTATAGGTTTATTACTCAATGACCCGCAACTATATTATAACCTAAATACAGCAAGTACTAATGCCGCAAAACTATTAGAAGATTTAAAAACGAATCCTAAAAGATATGTTCATTTCTCTATTTTTGGAAAAAAATAAAAGTTAGAATTTATTCATTATATAGATTTCATCTAAATAATATTTTTTTTTCAATCTATTAATAATTGTACTTCAAGCATCTATAAATAAACGTTTTTTAAAGGTTTTATGCTATATAACACAAAGCGTATATAAACCAACTATCACACTGATAATCAGATATATACAAAAAAACAAATCAAAATTTGACAGTGTAAGAAGTAAAAAGGCTATAACTAGCTGAAATTAAAGGTTTTATTCAATCATGGAGAATCGCAAGAAAAAAACGATTTGTTTTTATCAAATAAGATTCCCAAATTTGCAATTGTAGAAGTTTGCTTAATCAAATAAATGTATTAGAACCGTTATGATTGAAAAGAATCATGTCGGATTGTGGAACCGCTGTCTTCAAGTTATACGAGACAATGTTCCGGAAACGACTTATAATACTTGGTTTGTACCTATTGTTCCCTTAAAATATGAGGACAAAACATTAACAGTACAAGTTCCTAGTCAATTCTTTTATGAATTTATAGAAGATAAATTTGTAGATCTGCTTCGTGCTACCTTATACAAAGTTATAGGTGAAGGTACAAAGTTGATGTATAATGTCATGGTTGATAAGAGTTCAAAAACAACGGTTAACCTAGAAGCAACAAACCGCTCAACTGCTATTCCTCAAAAAAATACTATTCGTAACGGGAATAAAGCTCCTAACATATTACAAGCGCCAGCTCCTCAAGATCTAGATCCACAACTTAATCCTGACTATAATTTCGAAAGCTTTATCGAGGGATACAGCAACAAATTATCTAGAAGCGTAGCAGAAGCAGTAGCCCAAAACCCAGCCAAAACGATCTTTAACCCTCTATTTATTCATGGAGCATCAGGGGTAGGCAAAACTCATTTAGCAAATGCTATTGGAACAAAGATAAAAGAGCTTTATCCCGAAAAAAGAGTTCTATACGTATCTGCACATTTGTTTCAAGTACAATACACTGATTCTGTACGCAACAATACCACCAATGATTTCATTAACTTCTATCAAACTATTGATGTCCTTATCATTGATGATATACAAGAATTCGCAGGAGTAACTAAAACCCAAAACACATTCTTTCATATATTCAACCATTTACACCAGAACAACAAACAGCTTATTCTTACATCAGATCGTGCCCCTGTTTTATTGCAAGGAGTGGAGGAGAGGCTGCTTACACGCTTTAAATGGGGAATGGTTGCTGAATTGGAAAGGCCTTCTGTTGAACTACGAAAAGATATACTAAGGAATAAAATTCATCGAGATGGTTTGCAATTTCCACAAGAAGTTATCAATTACATTGCCGAAAATGTGAATGAAAGCGTACGCGACTTAGAAGGAATTGTTATTTCAATCATGGCCCATTCTACTATATACAATAAAGAGATTGACCTTGATTTGGCTCAAAGAATTGTTAAAAAGGTTGTTCGTAATGAAACCAAAGCAATTACAGTGGACGATATTATTAATATTGTATGCAAGCATTTTGAACTGACTCCTGCAATGATCCATACCAAATCGAGAAAAAGAGAAGTGGTACAGGTACGCCAAGTTGCGATGTATTTGGCAAAAAAGCATACCGATTATTCATCCTCCAAAATAGGGCAATTAATAGGACATAAAGACCATGCAACAGTTCTGCACGCTTGTAAAATAGTAAAAGATCAATGCCAGGTTGATAAAAGTTTTCACTCTGAAGTTGAAAATATAGAAAGATCTTTAAAGAAAAAAGCATAATCTCATTTTAATATATAACAAGCTCAGTAAGATTTTACTGAACTTGTTATTATATCTCCAATAGAGTATCAATCTAGAAAACCTTGACGGCGAATAGCCCGAAACAAACTTTCTGAAGTTGCCTCGTTGATATCTTTAGTATAACGCACATCAGTAAATACCTGTGCTAAAGTTTCTTTATTATTTTCTTTCACAAAACCTAGATTTTCAACTAATGATTCTTTATAAGTATAGATTTTATCTATATCAGAAGAAGTATAATCATGATAATATTCATTATGAATCAGTCCCTCAATAGGCAAACGATCTATTTGATTCGGCATCTCATCAGGATAACCCAAAGCTATTGTTGTAACAGGAAAAACGAGTTTCGGAAGTTCCAATGCATTAATAATCATATCTGGATTATAAGTTGTAGTACCAAGATAACAAATTCCCAATCCTTTCTCTTCTGCTATTGTACAAAAAGTTTGCGCAACCAATAAAGTATCTATCGCAGCACTCATAAATGATTGAAAATTATTATACGAAGGAAGCGCTTTCCTAAATTCACACCATTTAGTAAAACGATTAAAATCTGCGCAAAAAGTAAGCAACACAGGAGCATTTTTCACCATGGGTTGATTAAAATGCGCAGGAGACAATTTAAGCTTCATTTCATGATCTCGAGTCACCACAACACTGTAAACTTGCATATTACCAACAGTAGAAGCCTTAAAAGATAATTCAAGCATTTCATTTAACAATGAATCAGAAATATCTCTCTGCTGATACTTCCTTATTGTTCTTCTATTCCTTATAGATTCTAGCATTCTTTTTTCTACAAATATAAGAAAAGTCTTCAAAAACAACTAATTTAGAGGATGTCTTTTCAAGTTTCAAACAAACACAAAAGAGAATTGAAGCACATGTATAAGTTTTTAAAAAAACTTTTTGGAAAACTTATAGTCAAGAAGCACAATCATAGTCACTTGATAATCAAATGATTACCAACAGAAAACAGAAAACTATAATTCAAAGATCAAAATAGTACTATTAATATTTTGTAATAAGCAAAAACATTTATAGCTTTGCCAACACATTTGTTAGCCATTAAGTATAACTTCTACTTTTACTTAATAATTAAAATCATATTTAGAAAAAACATCGTGGAAAAGAAAATTTATTCATACGAGGAAGCCTTTGAAGAATCTTTACGATATTTTCAAGGAGATGAGTTGGCTGCAAGGGTATGGGTCAACAAATATGCAGTAAAAGATTCTTTCGGGAATATATATGAAAAGTCTCCTGAAGATATGCATTGGAGGATAGCAAAAGAAGTAGCCCGAATTGAAGCAAAATACAAAAACGGACTCAATGCCAAGGAACTTTTTGAATTGTTAGATCACTTTAAATATATTGTACCGCAAGGAAGTCCTATGACAGGAATAGGAAACAATTATCAAGTCGCTTCTTTATCGAATTGTTTCGTCATTGGCATTGACGGCTCTGCTGACTCATACGGTGCAATCATAAAAATAGATGAAGAACAAGTACAATTAATGAAAAGACGTGGAGGCGTAGGGCATGACCTTTCGCATATTCGGCCTAAAGGATCCCCTGTAAAAAACTCTGCATTAACTTCCACCGGTATTGTACCATTCATGGAACGATACTCAAACTCGACTCGTGAAGTAGCTCAAGATGGACGAAGAGGAGCTCTCATGCTAAGCGCCTCCATCAAGCATCCAGATTCTGAAGCTTTTATTGATGCCAAAATGACCGAAGGTAAAGTTACCGGAGCCAACGTATCCGTTAAACTGGATGATGCTTTTATGACTGCAGCAACAAAAGGAGAAAAATACACTCAACAATATCCAATTGATTCAGCAAATCCTACTACAATAAAAGAAATAGACGCCTCTTCCTTATGGAAGAAGATTGTGCACAATGCATGGAAATCGGCAGAACCTGGAGTTCTATTTTGGGACACTATCATCAAAGAATCTGTACCCGATTGTTATGCTGACCTAGGATATAAAACAGTATCAACGAACCCATGCGGAGAAATACCTCTTTGTCCATATGACTCCTGTCGGCTTCTTGCTATCAATCTATACTCCTACGTTGTCAATCCATTCAAAAAGGAAGCCTACTTCGATTTTGAGCTATTTCAGAAGCATATTGAACTAGCTCAAAGAATAATGGACGACATTATTGATTTAGAGCTAGAAAAGATAGAGCGTATCATTGAGAAGATAGACAAAGACCCTGAAGACCAAGAAATAAAAAGAGCGGAGCGCGTTCTTTGGGAGAAAATACATAAAAAGAGTGGACAAGGTAGACGCACCGGTGTAGGTATTACTGCAGAAGGAGATATGCTTGCTGCTTTAAACTTTCGCTATGGCACAGAAGAAGCAACAGAATTTTCCGAAAAAGTTCACAAACTAGTTGCCTTAGGTGCATACCGTTCATCTGTAAAAATGGCCAAAGAGCGCGGTGCCTTTGAAATATATGATACTGAAAGAGAAAAAAAGAATCCGTTCATCAACCGCTTACGCGAGGCAGATCCTGAACTATACAACGACATGTTGAAGTACGGGAGACGCAACATAGCTTGCTTAACAATCGCCCCTACAGGAACAACCAGTTTGATGACACAGACCACTTCAGGTATTGAACCCGTATTCTTACCAGTCTACAAACGCAGAAGAAAAGTCAACCCTAATGACACACAAGTACATGTTGATTTTGTTGATGAAACCGGAGATGCTTTCGAAGAATATATTGTATTCCACCACAAATTTGTCACATGGATGGAAGCAAACGGTTATAATCCATCTAAAAAATACACTCAAGAAGAAGTTGATGATCTTGTAGCTAAATCCCCCTATTATAAGGCAACATCGAACGATGTGGATTGGCTAATGAAAGTGAAAATGCAAGGAAAAATTCAGAAATGGGTTGACCACTCCATCAGTGTAACAATAAATTTACCGAATGACGTTGACGAAGATTTGGTGAATAGATTGTACGTTGAAGCTTGGAAATCAGGTTGCAAAGGGTGTACTGTTTATCGTGACGGATCAAGATCAGGTGTACTACTTGCGGCCAAATCTGACAAGAAAGAGGAACTTCCTCCTTGTAAGCCACCCACGGTAGTGGAAGTACGACCTACAGTACTAGAGGCTGATGTAGTCAGATTCCAAAATAATAAAGAAAAATGGGTTGCATTCGTTGGATTGCTCGATGGCAGACCATATGAAATATTCACAGGTCTGCAAGATGATGATGAAGGTATATTACTACCTAAAACAGTAACTACCGGGCGAATCATTAAGAGCGTTGATGAGAATGGTAACAAAAGATATGATTTTCAATTTCAAAATAAACGAGGATACAAAACAACCATTGAAGGCTTGTCTGAAAAGTTCAATAAAGAGTATTGGAATTATGCTAAGCTTATCTCAGGTGTGTTACGTTGGAGAATGCCTATAGAGCAAGTCATAAAGTTAGTTGGATCATTACAGCTCGACAGTGAAAACATCAATACTTGGAAAAATGGAGTAGAACGTGCCTTGAAAAAATATATTCAAGACGGGACTGAAGCTAGAGGTAAAAAATGTCCTAACTGCGGAAACGAAACATTAGTTTATCAAGAAGGTTGTTTAATGTGTACCACCTGTGGTACATCAAGATGTGGATAACCCAACATGCTAAAGTCAGTATACATAAAAAGGAGCCCTAAAAAAGCTCCTTTTTATGTATACAAGAATATGCACACAAACGTTTGCACAGTATTTCAACTGACTTCAACAAACCCATCAGTACATTATAAACAGAATCTTTTTATACTTGCAATATTATTGAGTTAATATAAAATCTAATATATATGATAGTATCATTTCATATTGAATATCGCACTAATTGGGGCGAAGACGTTAGAATTTTGGGATCAGATCCTAAATTGGGTATGAATGATCCTCACAAAGCTATAATCTTGCAGACCAAAGATGGTACCCATTGGAAGACAGAGATAGAAATTCAATCTTTAAGAAAAAAAAAGATAGAATACTCTTATTTCATATATAAAGATAATAAAATTATACGTAAAGAGTGGAACGGATTGAAACACAGCTTAATCCTTTCTTCTAATATTACTGAAAGAAAATATCGCATATATGACAACTGGAAAAATAGTCCTACCGATCAATATTTCTATAGCTCAGCCTTTACTCAATCATTATTATCTCACCCCAAGCAATCTGTAAAAACCCAAAATTTAAAAAAATCTTTGATAATAAAAGCCTACTCTCCTTGCATCAGCAGCGATTATTGTTTGGGGATTTCAGGGAACCAAGAAATACTAGGAAATTGGAATGCTGACAATGCATGGATAATGAGTGACACTAATTTTCCAGAATGGATTGCAGAACTTGATGCCACAAAGATAAGCTATCCCCTAGAATATAAATTTATACTGTATAATAAAAAAAAGAAAAAAACAGAGATTTGGGAGAATAATCCTAACCGATATCTTGCTGATCCCCAGATTAATACAAATGAAACGTGTGTCATTGCAGACCGCTTTGTCTATTTTGACAGAGCAGCATGGAAAGGTGCAGGAGTAGCGATACCTATATTCTCTCTCAAGTCAGAAAATAGTTTTGGCGTAGGAGATTTTGGCGATTTAAAATTAATGATTGACTGGGCTGTGCAAACGGGACAAAAGGTAGTGCAAATATTACCGGTTAACGATACAACTATGACGCATACATGGGCTGATTCTTACCCCTATAACAGTATTTCTATCTATGCTTTCCACCCCATGTATACTGATTTAAAACAATTAGGAACACTTCATGATCCGAAAAAGCAAGAGTATTTTCTCAAAAAACAAAAAAAACTAAACTCGCTTCTATCCCTAGATTATGAAGCCGTAAATCAAACAAAATGGGAATATCTACAGCTCATATTTGAACAAGAAGGAGAGAAAGTTCTTAGTTCTAAAGAGTTCCATAACTTCTACAAATCTAACAAAGAGTGGTTGCAACCTTATGCAGTATTTAGCTATTTACGAGATATCTATCATACAGCTAATTTCCGCCAATGGCCTCAACACGGTACATTTCAGAAAAAAGAAATAGAAAAATTGTGCCATCCCGACAGCCCGGCATATCCAGATATATCCATCTATTTTTACGTTCAGTTCAATCTCCATTTACAGCTACTCAAAGCTAGCCTATATGCTCGAGAAAAAGGAGTTGTTCTTAAAGGAGATATACCTATCGGCATCAGCCGGAACAGTGTTGAAGCATGGACCGAACCTTACTATTTCAACCTTGATGGGCAGGCAGGTGCTCCACCTGACGACTTTTCCATCAATGGGCAAAACTGGGGTTTTCCGACTTACAATTGGGAAGTAATGGAACAAGATGGTTATCAATGGTGGATGAAGCGTTTCCAAAAAATGTCAGAGTATTTCGATGCCTATCGCATTGATCATATTTTAGGATTTTTCCGAATATGGGAAATCCCCATGCATGCCGTCCATGGATTATTAGGACAATTTTCTCCCTCGCTACCCATGAGCAAGGAAGAGATAGAAAGTTATGGTTTGACATTCAACTCCCACAAGTTTCTTGAACCGTATATACATGAATATTTTCTTCCTCAAATATTTGGCACCCATACAGAATATGTGAAAAAAAACTTTATTGAAAGTACCAATACTTGGGAAATATATCAGATGCGCCCCGAATTCAATACACAAAGAAAGGTAGAAGCTTACTTTGCTGACAAAACCGATCCAGACAGTCTTGCTATACGAGATGGATTATATACTTTGATCAGCGATGTGCTTTTCGTTCCTGACCATAAAAATCCAAATCAATACCATCCTCGTATCGGAGTACAACATGATTTTATCTACAGAGCCTTAAGCGATTGGGAGAAAGAAGCCTTTAATCGCTTGTATGATCACTATTTCTACCATCGACACAACGAGTTCTGGAGAGAACAAGCCATGAAAAAGCTACCTCAGTTAACCCAATCAACTCAAATGCTGGTATGTGGAGAAGACTTAGGAATGATACCAGATTGTGTAGCATGGGTGATGAATGACTTAAAAATTTTAAGTTTGGAAATACAACGAATGCCCAAAAATCCAAGAGAAGAGTTTGGTCAACTTCAGAATTATCCCTACCAGTCTGTATGTACCATTTCAACTCATGACATGTCTACGCTACGTGGATGGTGGGAAGAAGATTATCAACAAACGCAACGATATTTCAATCACATATTGGGTCACTATGGCAATGTTCCGTCAACAGCAACACCAGAACTATGCGAAGAGGTAGTACGAAATCACTTATATAGCAACTCCATACTATGCATCCTTGCTCTACAAGATTGGCTTTCTATTGACAAAGAGTGGTGGAGAAGCAATATTAAAGAGGAACGTATCAATATACCATCCAATCCTAAACATTACTGGCGCTATCGTACACATTTTACTCTTGAAAAACTACTACAAGCAAATAGATTAAATACAAAAATCAAAGATTTGATAGAGAAAACAGAACGAAGTGGGAAATAAATCTCTCTACCAAAAGAAAAAATTCTAGATGAATGCAAAGAAAGAAATCAGTTATTCCAAACTATTTTTATCTTTGCATTTATATCTATTATAAAAATACGTAATGAAAACCAGTACTACTATTTTCCTCGAAAATCTTGTATTCTATGCCTATCATGGAGTTTTGCCACAAGAGAGAACAGTGGGCAATACATTTATCATAAACCTTAGCGTGAAAGGTGACTTTTTGAAAGCTATAGAGACAGACCAGATAGAAGATAGTATAAGCTACGCAGACATATATGAAGTTGTTAAACAAGAAATGAATATTCCTTCGAAACTCCTCGAACATGCTTGCGGTCGTATCGTAAAGGCTCTATTTCGAGAATTCCCTAGCATTGAAGAGATTAGATTAAAGTTATCTAAAAACAATCCTCCGATGGGAGCTGATATAGATTCCGCAGGCATTGAAATGTTATCACTAAGAGAGTAAAAAAACTAATATATTAATAAAAAAGAGGCTGCAAAACAGTCTCTTTTTTATTAATATCCTATTTAATGAAGCTTAAAAATCAGCATTACGAGGTGTACGAGGGAAAGGAATTACATCACGGATATTAGTCATACCCGTAACAAATAGCAATAAACGTTCAAATCCTAGTCCAAAGCCCGAATGAGGCGCAGTACCAAAACGACGAGTATCCAAATACCACCAAATATCTTTTGAAGGAACCCCCATTTTATCAGCTCGTTGACACAACTTATCATAATTCTCTTCACGTTGAGATCCCCCAATAATTTCTCCAATTTTCGGAAAAAGTACATCCATAGCACGAACAGTTTTTCCATCTTCATTCTGCTTCATATAGAATGATTTTATCTCTTTAGGATAATCTGTAAGAATAACCGGAGAATTGAAATGTTCCTCAACCAAATAACGTTCATGTTCGGAAGCTAAATCAGCTCCCCAGAAAATAGGGAACTCAAATTTATGGCCTTTAGCAACAGCTTCTTCAAGTATTTTAACTCCTTCTGTATATGCCAAACGAACAAAGTCATGAGAAACAACAAACTTCAAACGCTCAATCAATTCTTTATCAAACATATCATTCAGGAATTTAATATCATCCATACAATGATCCAAAGCCCACTGCACACAAAATTTAATAAAATCTTCAGCTAGATCCATATTCTCCCCTATCTCATTAAACGCAACTTCCGGTTCAATCATCCAGAATTCTGCTAAATGCCTAGGAGTATTAGAATTTTCCGCACGGAAAGTTGGACCAAAAGTATAGATAGAACCTAAAGACATTGCTGCAAGCTCCCCTTCGAGCTGTCCCGAAACCGTAAGACTAGCTTGCTTTCCAAAAAAATCGTTATCATAATCAATAGCTCCATCCTCAGTTTTTTTGAGATCGTACAAATTCATTGTAGTCACTTGAAACATCTGCCCAGCTCCTTCACAATCAGAAGCCGTAATGATAGGAGTATGAAAATAGAAGAAACCACGTTGATGAAAAAAAGTATGAATAGCAATAGCCATATTATGGCGAATACGAAAGACGGCACCAAAAGTATTCGTTCGAGGACGAAGATGAGCCACTTCTCTTAAAAATTCAAGTGAATGACCTTTCTTTTGCAACGGATATGTATTATCACAAGCGCCCAATACCTCAATATCCTGAGCTATGACTTCTACTTTCTGTCCAGATCCTACCGATTCAGCAAGCATACCATTAACGCTAAGACATGCACCAGTAGTAATTAACTTCAGCATCTCTTCATCAAACTTAGTTAAATCAGCAACTATCTGTACATTGTTTATTGTAGAACCATCATTTAATGCAATAAAATTAATCTGTTTGCTACCTCTGCGAGTACGTACCCATCCTTTTACATTAACCATAACACCAAAGTCATCCCGCTTTAGCAAGTCAACAACTTTTGTTCTACCTATTTTTTCCATAAACCGATTATATATATTTGTTATATATAACAACAAAGAGTGAAATTTCACTCTTTGTTGCCTATTATTTCTATTTGCTGTTATTCAAAAGATCCCATTCTAAGGAAATTAACCTCTTGTTCAGAAAGATAACGCCATTCTCCTCTGCGAAGACCTTTCTTTGTCAATCCCGCAAAATAAACACGATCAAGCTTTGTCACCTTATAGCCCAACGACTCAAAGATACGACGTACAATACGGTTCTTACCCGAATGGATTTCAATACCAACCTGATTACGCTTCACCTCATCAGAGTAGTTGATCGCATCAGCCTTTATCTCTCCATCCTCCAGCTCAATACCTGCTGCTATCTGATCCATATCATGCTTAGTCACATTTTTATCAGCATATACATGATATATTTTTTTCTTTAAGAACTTAGGATGCGTCAATTTTGAGGCCAAATCACCATCATTAGTAAGTAATAATACCCCCGTAGTATTACGATCCAGTCGACCAACAGGATAGATACGTTCATCACAAGCGCCTTTTACTAAATCCAACACCGTCAAGCGAGATTGAGGATCATCAGAAGTAGTTACACAGTCTTTGGGTTTATTCAATAACACATAAACCTTACGCTCTATAGAAACCGATTCCTCATGAAACTTCACGATATCAGAACGTTTAACCTTCGTACCCAATTCCGTTACAACTTCTCCATTAACAGAAACCACTCCTGCAGTGATAAATTCATCAGCTTCACGACGAGAGCACACCCCTGCATTAGCCAAATATTTATTCAGACGTATTGGTTCATTAGGATCAATAAACTGTTCCTTGTATTCTATCTGTTTTTTCCTACTATATTTAGCATTAGCATCATAGTCATCAGTACGGCGACGTATCGGACGCGAGAAGCCACCTTGACCTCTGTTCCCATCAGAGTTAAATCTAGGGCGAGACGGGCGACTGTTATAACCTTCTCCCCTCCCGTACGATGAATTACTATTTCCATAATTCGAGTTAGAACGATTACCTTGCCAAGGTTTACGCTCCTCATTATTGTTAGGACGCCAAGGGCGATCTTCTCTATTATAAGAACGTTCCGGACGGTCATTTCCTCCTGAGCGATTAATTCTAGGACGATAAGGGCGATCAGAATTATCTCTGTTATCCCTATTAAAAGAAGGACGGTAAGGACGATCAGTACTATCCCTATTATCTCTATTGAAGGACGGTCTATAAGGACGAGACGATCCCTCTCTGTTAAAGTTACGAGAATCTTGATAACCATTATTATCGGAATGTTCCGGACGATTATATGGGCGTCTTTGTTGCCCTTCACGATCATAATTCCCTTGTTTATTGAAAGAAGGTCTCGTTATTATTCGGCGATTTTCTCTATTAAAATTTCTCTCACCATCACGGCCGGCGTCTCTCTTGTCCTCGTTTAGATTTTCACGCCAATTTTCATTTTCTGTGTTCATTTTTATTTTTATAAAAAGTTTAATTAATACTGGCCTCACGGCCCGATTTGTAACACCAATTGCAAAAAAATAAAAGATTGTTATACACCCGTATAAGTATGCGGAGTGATATTCCTCAACTCTTTCTTTATTGTTTCATTCACATCTAAATTTTCAATAAATTCCTTAATAGAATTTTCTGTAATCGATTGATTTGTACGTGTTAATGCTTTTAACGCTTCATAAGGATGAGGATAAGCTTCACGACGAAGTACTGTTTGAATCGCCTCAGCTACTACACTCCAACAATTATCCAAATCACGATAAATAACCGATTCATTGAGCAATAGTTTCCGTAGCCCCTTTAAAGAGCTTTGAATAGCTATCAAAACATGTGCAAACGGTACCCCAACATTACGCAAAACAGTAGAGTCGGTCAAATCACGTTGCAAACGTGACACAGGTAATTTTGCAGCCAAATGTTCTAATATCGCATTTGCTATTCCCAAATTTCCTTCAGCATTTTCAAAATCAATTGGATTTACCTTATGAGGCATCGCACTTGATCCAATTTCACCCTCCTTTATTTTTTGTTTAAAATATTCCATCGAGATATATTGCCAAAAATCCCGATTCATATCAATCATTATTGTATTCAACCGCTTCATCGCATCAAAAATGGCTGACAGACTATCATAATTGGATATTTGCGTAGTATATTCCTCTCGCTCCAAACCCAATTTTGACGAAACAAAATGGTCGCCAAAAATTTTCCAATCATACCCAGGGTACGCTACATGATGCGCATTATAGTTTCCCGTCGCTCCCCCAAACTTTGCTGTAAGTGGACAAGCTTTCAAAACTGTTAGCTGGCGTTCCATGCGATATGCAAAAACCATAATCTCTTTTCCTAAACGAGTTGGAGAGGCAGGTTGTCCATGAGTTTTTGCCAACATTGGAACGTTAGTCCATTCATTAGCATATGTCTTCAGTTGAGCTATTAATTCTTCAACAAATGGGAAGTAGATTTGTTCCAAAGCGTCTTTGACAGACAATGGAACAGAAGTATTATTTATATCTTGGGAAGTAAGTCCAAAATGAATAAATTCTTTATACTCTGCAAGCCCTCCCAAACGATCAAATTCTTCTTTCAAAAAATACTCAACGGCTTTTACATCATGATTGGTTACGCTTTCTATTTGTTTAATTCTCGAGGCGTTTTCTTCCGAAAAATTGCGGTAAATGTCTCTTAGAGATTCAAAAACCGCAGAATTCACCTCTTTGAGTTGAGGAAGAGGTAATTCACAAAGAGCTATAAAATACTCTACTTCTACACGCACTCGGTATTTAATTAGCGCAAATTCTGAAAAAAAAGCAGCTAAAGCCTCAGCTTTGCCTCTATAGCGACCATCAATGGGAGAGATAGCCATAAGTGAATCAAGTTCCATACGTTTTTTAGATAATTATCAGTCTGCAAAAATAACCCTTTTTCGTGATTAACAAAGCATTAAAAAGAAGAAAGTTCCATAAATTTCTAACTCACAGACAAAAAGACATATACAGAAAGCACAGAAGACTAATAAAACATTATTTTGTTAGTCCTTACTGTGTGTGTAACAATCTAGGCTATTGTACAGATTTTACAACAAGTAATAAAAAGAACAGAAAGGATACTTCGATCGCTCTCCTCTAAGTAATAGGAGAAAAGAAAATATTGAGAGAATAAAAAAAAATAAGTCTAACGAAAAAAAAATCATTATAAGATATCTATTTCCGCAAATACCGAACAATGAGCTCCGCAGCACGTGCAGGGGCACCAACAGCTCCCAACGCAGTCAAAACTTCCTCATAATCAAACAACATTCTACTTCTTACATCCTTTGCATTTAGAAGACGGCCTAACTCATAAGTAATGTTTTCCACAGTCATAGTATCCGCCACAAGCTCTTTTACCACTTCCTTATTCGCTATTAAATTCACTAAAGAGATAAATTTCACATTTAGAAAATGCTTCTTAAGAAAAGAAATAATTTTTCCCAAAGGAGTATGATAACAAACGACCTGAGGAGTTAGAAACAAAGCTGTTTCAAGCGTAGCTGTACCCGAAGTGACCAAAGCCGCCTTTGCATGATACAACAACTGATACGTCTGTCCGTAAACCACCTTCAGAGAAGTTTCGCCAAGGAAGCTGTTATAATATTCAGGGTCTATACCAGGCGCAGCAGCTAGAACAAGTTGGTAATCAGGAAAAGAAGAAGCCGCCCGTATCATGTCTGGCAGATTATCTTTGATTTCCTGTTTTCTACTACCCGCCAACAGAGCAATAATTTTTTTATTATCCAATTCATTACATTCGGTAAATTGAGCCAAAGCATCCTTATAAGTAGTTCGAAAACGATACACTTCATCAACGGTAGGATTTCCTACATAATGTATCGGATAATTATGATGTCGATAAAAATCAACTTCGAAAGGCAGAATAGAAAACAACTTATCCACATCGCGTTTAATATTCTTTATCCGATACTCTTTCCATGCCCAAATTTTAGGAGAAATATAATAGTAAACAGGAATATTTGTTTTGCTGTGTATATACTTAGCTATATTCAGATTAAAGCCGGGGTAGTCAACAAGCAGCAAAACATCCGGTTGCCAATTCATAATATCTCTTTTGCAAAACTTCATATTGGCAAAAATTGTGCGTAAATGCAATAGCACCGGAACAAAACCCATATAGGCTAAATCTTTATAATGCCGAACTAATTCTCCTCCGACTTCAGCCATTTTCTCTCCTCCAAAAAAACGAAATTGAGCTTCAGGATCTTCGCGCTGCAAAGCATCCATCAAATGAGAAGCATGCAGATCTCCCGACGCTTCACCTACAATCAGATAATATTTCATCCAGCATAAACTTAAGATTAAACCAACTATTAAAAATCAAACACGAAGTAACTGTTTCAAATGATCCATATAATGATACGCCGTCATGTCAACCAATATAGGAGTTACCGCAACATAACCATTTGCAAGAGCCCATCCATCATTTTGTTCATTCTCCTCATCCATATTCACAAATTCACCGGTCAGCCAAAAATAATTCTGGTCATTCAAACGAGGGCAAGGCTCCCACTCTTTCTTCCAAAGCCCTTTAGCTTGCTCACAAATTTTAGCACCCTTAAAGTTAGGAATATTCGGGAAATTTACGTTCAAACAAACTAAAGGAGGTAGCCCTTCTCTAAGCACATCAGTAACAATCTTCCGCACAAAATCCTTCAACGGTTCAAAATTAGCGTTAGCACCATGATCACAAAGCGAGAAACCAACGGAAGGAATTCCCTTTAAACATCCCTCAATAGCCACTCCCATCGTGCCCGAATAATGCACACTTGTACCCGAGTTGTCTCCATGATTAATACCAGCGACCACTAAATCAGGGGTACAATCCAAAATCGTATGAAGAGCAAGCTTCACACAATCAGCCGGAGTGCCGGAACATTTGTAGATGGTTAACCCGACCTCTTGACGAACTAACTGATAATGAACAGGAACAGGAACAGTTATAGCACATCCACTGCCAGAGCGGGGCGAATCAGGAGCCATCACAACAATATCGCCCAAAGGCCTCAAAAATTTAATAAACTCACTAATACCTTTAGCTGATACACCATCATCATTAGAAACCAATATCAGCGGTCTTTTATTTTCCATTAAGTCATCTATATTTATTCAGTCCCACAAAAGTAGATAAAAAACAGATACCAAGAAAATGATAAAAGACATAAGCATAAATAACCCTTACGAATAAAAGCATTGCAAACCGAAATATAAAAAGTACCTATAAAGCAGTTTAGAAATCTTAATGTTCTGCAAGTGAGTGAAAAAAAAACAATTAATTCAATGAATTTATATATATTTGCGTGCTAGAAAACAGAAGAACAAGCATTAAAATATTGCTTACTGAATATTGGAGTTATTAACAAAAAACACGTTTTATCAACAGATTTCGTAAAGTTCTTCTTTTTTAGTAGGCACTCTAAGTTATTATCACTTATTTCGCTGCCATAAAATTAAAAGCATATGGGAAAAATAATTGCTTTAGCCAATCAAAAAGGTGGTGTAGGTAAAACAACAACTACCATTAACCTTGCAGCCTCGCTTGCAACTATGGAAAAAAGAGTATTGGTTGTCGACGCCGACCCACAGGCAAATGCCTCTTCCGGTTTAGGAGTAGACATTAAGCAGTCGGAATGCACTATATATGAGTGCATTATAGACAGAGCCGATGTAAAAAGAGCTATTCACGACACCGAAATTGACTCACTTAAAGTTATCTCTTCGCATATCAACCTCGTGGGAGCTGAAATAGAAATGCTTAATATAAAAAATCGCGAAAGAATCCTCAAAGAAGTACTCACTCCACTGAAAAAAGAATATGATTATATTCTGATAGATTGTTCACCTTCATTAGGACTAATCACAGTCAATGCTCTGACTGCTGCAGATTCCGTAATGATTCCCGTGCAAGCCGAATATTTCGCGTTGGAGGGTATTAGTAAACTCTTGAACACAATCAAAATAATTAAATCAAAGCTAAACCCTTCTTTGGAAATTGAAGGATTCTTGCTAACAATGTACGATTCACGGTTACGCCAAGCGAACCAGATATACGACGAAGTAAAACGTCATTTTCAGGAATTAGTTTTTAACACAGTTATCCAACGTAACGTAAAACTAAGCGAAGCCCCTAGTTATGGAGTTCCCACAATTCTTTATGATGCAGATTCTACCGGAGCAAAGAACCACTTAGCCTTAGCTAAAGAACTCATCAAAAGAAATAATAAATAAACGAAGATTATGCCACAAAGAAGAAATGCATTAGGAAGAGGGCTCGACGCCTTGCTCTCTATGGATGAAGTAAAAACCGAAGGCTCATCTTCTATCAACGAGATAGAGTTATCCAAAATTTCTGTCAATCCCAATCAACCACGTCGTGAGTTTGACGAAACAGCTCTTCAAGAGTTAGGCGATTCCATTTCGGAAATAGGAATTATCCAACCTATCACATTGCGCAAGATTTCAGAAGAAGAATATCAGATTATTGCCGGCGAGCGACGTTATCGAGCTTCGCTTAAAGCAGGTTTAGAAACAATCCCCGCTTATATACGCACAGCCGACGATGAGAATGTAATGGAAATGGCTCTGATAGAAAATATTCAGCGTGAAGACTTAAATTCTGTAGAAATAGCCCTAGCCTATCAGCACTTGTTAGAGCAGTACAACTTAACTCAAGAAAGATTAAGCGAACGTGTTGGTAAAAAGCGTACTACCATAGCCAATTACCTCCGCTTGCTAAAACTTCCGGCTTCCATACAAATGGCACTTCAGAATAAGCAAATAGACATGGGACACGCTAGAGCATTAATAACACTTGCCGAGCCTAAACTTCAGGTTAAAGTTTTCGAAGAAATACTAGAACATGGATATTCTGTTCGTAAAGTAGAAGAAATTGTAAAAGCGCTCAGTGAAGGAGAAGTTATTAAAAGCGGAAACAAAAAAATAACCCCAAAACGAAGCAAATTACCCGAGGAATTTAATATGCTTAAGAAACACTTATCTAATTTCTTCAGCACCAAGGTACAACTAACCTGCTCTGAAAAAGGAAAAGGAAAAATAAGCATTCCATTCAACAACGAAGAAGAATTAGAGCGTATTATAGAAATGTTTGATACGCTAAAGAATAAATGATCGTAAAAATAAGCAAATACCATCTCAGCATCATCTTATTGTTCTGTATACTCCAATTAACGATAGGAATTGATGCGCATGCTCAAGAAGCGGCCGCAAAGCGTAAACGCATAAGCAACAGAAAGGTTGAGCAAAATGACTCACTGGCTAGTGACAGTCTAACTCATCTTCGTGCCGATAGCCTGCTGAAAGTAAATCAAAAGAATTTAAAACAGTTAACTTCAAAAACTGAAACCCAAAAGCAAATCAACGCTGTGCAGGATAGTATACAAAAACGTTCACCTGTAAAACAGTGGATACCTGATTCAGGTAAAGCCACATGGTTGGCTCTTGTCTTTCCGGGAGGAGGGCAAATATACAATCGAAAATATTGGAAGCTCCCTATTATTTATGGTGGCTTTGCAGGATGTGCCTACGCTTTAACCTGGAATAATAAGATGTATAAAGACTACTCGCAAGCCTATATGGATATTATGGATGACGACCCGACTTCAAATAGCTTTCTGGAATTGTTGCCACCCAACTCCAACTATACAGAAAGCCAGCTGCAAACAATACTTAAAAAGCGCAAAGATACATACCGCCGTTACCGCGATATGAGTATATTTGCATTTGTTGGTGTATATATCATTTCAGTGATCGATGCTTATGTAGATGCCGAACTTTCAAACTTCGACATTACTCCAGATCTAAGTATGCACCTAGAACCTACTATTATTAATGACCGACACAAAACCGGTAATTCCGTAGGCATACAATGCAGCCTTCGGTTTTAATCATAAAAATTTAAAAATGAAGAAAAGACCTCTCATAAACAGACTTCCCCGCTACTCAGCATGCATTTCTTTGTACTTGTTCATAAACCTAATAACAAGCGCAACAGGCCTTAAAGCGCAAACAATTGATGTAGTTATTCATAATAATGGGAATCAACGAAAAGAGAGCATTGATCTTCCCGAAGGAATGACCTATCCAATAGATAGCCTGCTAAACGACTGGAAAGTAAAAAATTACATCCAAGCTGTAAAAGATTGTAGCACAGCTAACGAAAATCCCTTATTTCCAGATTCCATATATATTCAACGTCTATCACGTATCCCTAGCGTAATGGAAATGCCTTACAATGATGTAGTACGCAAGTTTATAGATATGTACGCCACCAGACTTCGTAATCAGGTATCCTTTATGTTAAGTGCGTCTAATTTTTATGTTCCCATCTTTGAAGAAGCATTGGATGCATACAATTTGCCTTTGGAATTAAAATATCTGCCTGTTATAGAATCAGCACTAAACCCCTCTGCTACCTCTCGTGCAGGAGCTGCCGGATTATGGCAATTCATGATTGGCACAGCTAAAATATACGGATTAGAAGTAAACAGCTTAGTTGATGAACGGCGAGACCCTATCAAAGCCACATGGGCCGCTGCTCGATACTTAAAAGACCTGTATAACATTTACCAAGATTGGAACCTCGTTATAGCTGCTTACAACTGTGGCCCAGGGAATATCAATAAAGCAATTCATCGTTCAGGCAAAAATGACTACTGGAGCATATATAACTATCTGCCTAAAGAAACTCGCGGGTATGTTCCTGCTTTCATCGCTGCCAATTACCTTATGACCTATTACTGTGATCATAATATCTGTCCAATGGAAACCGATATTCCTGCCAGCACAGACACTATACAAGTATCTCACAAACTACATTTTCAACAAATTTCGGATGTATGTGGCATAAGCATGAAACAACTAAAAAGCTTAAACCCTCAATACCGTAAGCAAATTATACCAGGAAACATCAAACCTTATACTTTGAGACTACCTTATGGCTATATTAAATCTTTCATCAATAGCCAAGACACTATTTATACTCATCGGGCAAACGAACTTTTCAGTAAAAGAAAAGTTGTAAATATAAGTAACAGAAAATACACAAGATCTAGGCATTCCACACCTAAAGGCAAGAGAACTTATCATAAAATAAGAAGAGGAGAAAGCCTATCAACTATTGCAGAAAAATACCATGTGAGAGTCAAAGATATTAGAAGATGGAATAATTTGAGAAACAATAATATAACAGCAGGAAAGAGCTTAAAAATATACAAATAAGTACTTAAAAGTCGCCATAAAAGGCTCCTATTAAAACAAAAATTCCGTATACTAAAGTTAGACGAGACTTTAGTATACGGAATTTCTACTAAATAAAAAGTTTCAAAAGAAAAGAAAACAGAAGCGATTGCTTGCATGATATTGAAATTTACCTATTTTTGCAAATCAACGAAAGAAAAAGGCTGAAAGATGGATAGCATAGATAACAAAGAAATGACTGATGAAGAGATGATTGAACAATCATTTCAGGAATTACTTAATGACTACTTAACTACCAAGCATCGCAAGCGTATTGACATCATCACTAAAGCTTTTAACTTTGCCAACCAAGCCCATAAAGGCGTCAAGCGTCAGTCTGGAGAGCCTTATATCATGCATCCTCTAAGTGTTGCCAAAATAGTATGTAATGAGATTGGATTGGGATCAACTTCCATCTGTTCGGCTTTACTACATGACGTCGTAGAAGACACGGATTATACCGTGGAAGACATTGAAAATATTTTCGGAGCAAAAATAGCCCATATCGTTGACGGATTAACCAAAATATCGGGAGGTATATTTGGGGATAAAGCATCGGCGCAAGCAGAAAACTTCAAAAAGCTGCTATTAACGATGTCTGATGATATTCGTGTAATCTTAATAAAAATAGCCGACCGATTGCACAACATGCGAACATTAGGTTCTCTTCTACCTAACAAGCAATTTAAAATAGCCGGTGAAACGCTCTACATCTATGCTCCATTAGCCAATCGTCTAGGGCTCAATAAGATCAAAACAGAACTAGAAAATCTGAGCTTCAGATACGAACATCCCGAAGAGTTTCAGGAAATAGCAGACAAACTAGAAGCAACTGCCACTGAAAGAGAAGAAGTATTTAAAAAGTTCACCGCTCCTATCCGCGTACAATTAGACAAGATGGGAATGCACTATCGCATTGTGGCTCGTATCAAATCGATTTATTCCATCTGGAACAAGATGCAAACGAAACATCTACCATTTGAAGAAGTCTATGATTTGCTGGCTGTTCGCATCATATTTACCCCAAAAGACGAAGAAGAAGAGCTGAATGACTGTTTTGATATCTATGTCTCCATTTCCAAAATATATAAACCTCATCCTGACCGCTTACGCGACTGGGTAAGCCATCCCAAAGCCAACGGTTATCAAGCATTGCACGTGACACTAATGGGCAACAACGGCCAATGGATCGAAGTTCAGATTCGAAGTGAACGTATGAACGATGTAGCCGAACAAGGTTTTGCCGCTCATTGGAAATACAAAGAAGGAGGAGGCAGTGAAGACGAAGGAGAATTAGAAAAATGGCTCCGCACCATCAAAGAGATTTTAGATGACCCTCAACCTGATGCAATTGATTTCCTCGACACAATAAAACTGAACCTTTTTGCCTCTGAAATATTTGTTTTCACACCTAAAGGTGAGATTAAAACAATGCCTCAGAACTCAACTGCACTAGACTTTGCCTTCTCATTACATTCTGACTTGGGAAGTCATTGTATCGGAGCAAAAGTTAACCATAAACTAGTTCCTTTGAGCCATAAGTTAGAAAGTGGCGACCAAGTAGAAATTTTAACATCTAAATCACAGCGGGTACATCCTTCATGGGAAGTGTTTGCCACTACAGCTAAAGCACGAGCCAAAATAGCTTCCATCTTAAAAAAAGAGCACAAGAGTGCCCAAAAAGAAGGAGAAAGAATGCTAAAAGAATTCCTCCAGAAAGAAGAACTCCCCACCGAAGAAAGCATCAACAAATTATGTAAACTTCACAATTTCAAAACCAAGGAGGAATTAATGGCCGCCATAGGCAGCAAAAGCATTATACTAAAAGACGCTGACAAAAATGAACTAAAAGAAAAACCAAGCGGTAATTGGAGGAAATACTTAATGTTCTCCTTTGGTGCCGGGAACAAAGAATTTAAAGAAAAAGAAGAGGAAAGCCAAGAAAAAATTAACCCCAAAAAAGTACTAAAACTAACCGAAGAAAGTATAGAGAAAAACTATGTCATGGCTTCATGTTGCCACCCGATTCCCGGAGATGATGTTTTAGGATATATTGATGAAAATGAAAATGTAATTATTCATAAAAGACAATGTCCCATAGCCGTTAAATTGAAAAGTAGCTATGGAAATCGAATAATTGCCACCTCTTGGGATACCCATAAAGTCCTTTCATTCTTGGTATACATATACGTTAAAGGCATAGATAGTGTCGGATTACTAAATGAAATTACTCAAATCATATCAAGACAACTGAACGTCAACATTCGTAAATTAAATATTGAAACAAACGACGGCATATTCGAAGGAAAGATTCAATTGTACGTCCATGACGTGGACGATGTCAAACAGATATGCAACAACTTATTAAAGGTAAAGAACGTAAAATCAGTGACTCGCATAGAATCCTAATCCAGACTTAAGGCCTCTGATCCAGCTCTTTCTTAATAGCAAGCAATTCTTCCTTAATATTTTTCAGTCTATCTATAATCTCAAAATTACGAACCGTAGCTTCTTTATTATCTTTTAATTTTTGTCGAGCACCCGGTAAAGTCATTCCTTTCTCTTTTACCAAATGATAAATCAGCTTAATTGTTTCCAAATCTTCCTTACGATATTGACGTGTACCACGTCCTCCCTTTTTAGGGCAAATCTGAGGAAATTCCTTTTCCCAAAAGCGAAGCAAGGATTCATTAACGCCAAACATTTCAGCAACTTCGCCAATCGAATAATACAATTTCAAATCTTTATGAGGATTATAAGCCATATCTATATCGTTAATATCCTTAGAATATTTTTGTTAATCAAACACTTTACCATGATTCGCAGCGATATGGATCATTCTTTGATAATCATCCGCACTCAAATCTTTGAAATAATAGTTCACCGGATTTACCCGTTTTCCCTTTACGTGAACCTCATAATGAAGATGCGGACCGGTACTCCGTCCGGTACTTCCTACTCCGCCAATAACCTCTCCACGCAGAACTTTCTTTCCCAACTTAGTGCGATAATCACGTAAGTGAGCATAAATAGTACGATACCCAAAACCATGATCAATCTCAATCGTATTACCATATCCTGTTTCCCAACCCATCTTAACCACTACCCCATCCCCGGTAGCATATACAGGTGTTCCCGGATGAGCCGAGAAATCCATTCCTCCATGAAACTTGGCTGTGCCATAAATAGGATCAATTCGCATACCATAGCCAGAAGCTGTTTTTCTCAAATCCTTATTAGAGACAGGTTGAATGGCAGGAATACACTTCAACATCTCATCATGATTTTTACACATTTCCACTACATCATCAAAAGACTTTGATTGTATATAAAGCTGCTTACGCAGCAAATCCAACTTCTGCGTAGTATTAACCACCAAATCAGCATTAGCCATGTCCATCAAATGCTCATATCGATTAGTACCGCCATACCCTGCTTGACGAATAGCCGGAGAGATAGGATCTGCCTGAAAGATAACCCGATATAAGTTATCATCACGCTGCTGTACATCCTGCAAAACTCCCAAAGCCTCATCTAATCGATGAGACAATACATTATATTGAGCTAAAAGTCTACTATTTTCCGTTCTTAGTTCCTTTTCAGACGGCGAACCGAAAATAATAAGCAACAAAATAAAAGCTCCGGCCCCCAAACTCATCCCGACAAAAAGCCTCCTCAAAATACTCAATGCCCGTTGTCGGACAGTAGGATATATTCTGTCATAAGTCTGTGTTCGTGGATTATAAATGTAGTAAACTTTGCGCATCAGGGAAAATATTTCACGTAATAATAGGGCAAAAATAATAAAACAAGCTATCTTTGCACATCTTTTTTTAGAATATTAACCTCAAAGATTCCGGATTTTTCTAGTTATAAGTAACTTGCTAATATCGGAAATTTAAATATTATAAGCAATTAGAGTATGTTGACTGCAAAAGAGATCAGAAATTCTTTCAAGAGTTTTTTCGAGTCGAAAGGACATCAGATTGTGCCTTCGGCACCCATGGTGATAAAAGATGACCCAACCCTGATGTTTACTAACGCAGGGATGAATCAATTCAAAGACATCATTCTAGGTAATCACCTCGCAAAGTACAAAAAAGTGGCCGATTCACAAAAATGTCTGCGCGTAAGTGGCAAACACAATGATTTGGAAGAAGTAGGACATGATACTTATCATCACACGATGTTCGAAATGCTTGGCAACTGGTCTTTTGGCGACTACTTCAAAAAGGAAGCTATTGAGTGGGCCTGGGAATACTTAGTCGAGGTTCTCAAAATTGACTCTAACCGACTATATGCCACCGTATTTGAAGGTAACCTAGATGAAGGATTAGAAAGAGATAACGAAGCTGCTGCTATATGGGGACAATTTTTGCCTGCCGACCGTATCATTAATGGTAACAAACATGATAATTTCTGGGAGATGGGCGATACAGGACCTTGCGGACCTTGTTCGGAAATCCACATAGACTTACGTAACGATGCCGAACGTGCAGAAATCAACGGTCTATCATTGGTGAATCAAAGTCACCCACAAGTCATTGAAATATGGAACCTCGTGTTTATGCAGTATAACCGCAAAGCAGACGGAAGCCTAGAAGGACTACCTGCCAAAGTAATCGACACAGGTATGGGTTTTGAACGTCTTTGTATGGCTATACAAGGGAAAATATCGAACTATGACACCGATGTATTCCAACCGATTATAAAAGTTATAGCGGAAATGGCCGGAACAACTTATGGAAAAGATACCCAAAGCGACATTGCAATGAGAGTCATTTCCGACCACATCAGAACCATTGCTTTCTCAATTACTGACGGTCAGCTACCTTCTAATGCTAAAGCAGGATACGTCATTCGGCGCATTCTTCGCCGTGCCGTTCGTTATGGATATACTTTCTTAAATCAAAAACAAGCTTTCATACACAAATTACTCCCTGTGTTAATTGAAAACATGGGAGAAGCTTATCCTGAACTTATAGCACAAAAAGAATTAATAGAAAAAGTAATAAAAGAAGAAGAAGACTCTTTCTTACGCACTTTGGAAACAGGTATTCGCCTGCTGGAAAAGACCATGAGCGATGCTAAAGCTGCTGGAAAAAGTGTTATTAGTGGAACAGATGCTTTCACGTTATACGACACATTTGGTTTCCCTCTAGATCTTACAGAACTCATTCTTCGAGAAAATGAGATGACTGCAAATATAGAAGAGTTCAATGCTGAGATGCAAAAACAAAAGGCACGTGCCCGCAATGCAGCTGCAGTAGAGACAGGTGACTGGATTATTCTAAAAGAAGGAACAAGTGAATTCGTCGGATACGACTATACAGAATACGAAGTATCCATTCTCCGTTATCGTCAGGTAAAGCAAAAAAACAAAACATTATATCAAATAGTACTGGATTATACTCCATTCTATGCTGAGAGCGGTGGTCAGGTAGGAGATACCGGCGTCATTGTCAGTGAGAACGAAACTGTTGAAATCATTGACACCAAAAAAGAGAACAACCTTTCAGTACATATTGCAAAGACTCTACCCAAATATCCAGAAGCAGCAATGATGGCTTGTGTCAATACAGACAAGCGTGCCGCTTGTGCCGCTAATCATTCTGCAACCCACTTAATAGATGAAGCATTAAGAGAAGTCTTAGGTACCCATGTAGAACAAAAAGGTTCTTTAGTAACACCCGATTCTCTACGTTTTGACTTTTCTCACTTCCAAAAAGTGACTGATGAAGAACTTCGAAGAGTAGAGCATCTTGTGAATGCGAAAATCCGTGCTAACATACCTTTAAAAGAATATCGCAATATTCCTATTGCCGATGCAAAAGAATTAGGAGCTATCGCATTATTCGGAGAAAAATATGGAGAAGAAGTCCGTGTTATTCAATTCGGACAATCAATAGAATTTTGTGGCGGTACACACGTCTCGGCAACCGGAAATATCGGTATGATTAGAATCGTATCAGAGAGTTCGGTGGCAGCCGGCGTAAGACGAATAGAAGCCTATACCGGCGCACGTGTAGAAGAGATGATCGACAACATTCAGGATATATTAGCTGATTTGAAATCATTATTCAACAATGCCCCCGACCTGAGAAACGTCATCAAAAAATACATTGATGAAAATGTCGGGTTAAAGAAGCAAGTTGATGAATTCATGAAAGAAAAAGAGATACAGATAAAGAAAGCCTTACTAAAAGAAGCAAAAGAAGTAAACGGTATACAAATTATCAAAACCTCCATACCTGTTTCTGCAGAAGCTATTAAAAACATTGCTTTCCAACTACGTGGAGAAATAGCAGAAAACCTATTCTTTGTTGCTGGAACTATTGACAACAACAAGCCGATGCTTACAGTCATGTTAAGCGACAATCTTGTTGCCACAGGAATGAATGCCGGCAAATTAATTAAGGAAGCAGCTAAACTGATCCAAGGAGGCGGCGGAGGCCAGGCACATTTTGCCACAGCTGGTGGAAAAAACGTAGATGGCCTAAATGCAGCCATTGAGAAAGTAATAGAATTATCCGGCTTAGAAAAATAACGATCACAATAAATAAGTAAAAAGAGGATGTCAATTGGCACCCTCTTTTGTTTTTTCCACTCAATCTAAATTACATCTACCCTAATTTAACAAACACTATATTTCTTTATTCAATTTGATCTTTTGGAAAATTCACTAAATACAGCGTTCCCGTTGCACGAGTAAATGCAGTATATAGCCACCTAAAATAATCAGATGTAAGTCTTTCTTCAGAAACATAACCCTGATCTAAAAAAACATTTCGCCACTGCCCTCCCTGCGCTTTATGACAAGTAATTGCATACGCATACTTCACCTGCAAAGCATTATAATACGGATCTACTTTCATTTTCTTCATCCTCTCCGATTTCAATGTCACATCCGCATAGTCCTCAAGTACGGCATAAAACAAACGATCATTATCCGTTTTAGTGAGAGCAGGAGAATCCGTATGCAGCGTATCCAACAACATATTTACCTCTATTTCAAAATCATCATAATCAGGAAAAACGAGTTCCACTTGCGCAAAGCGAAAACCATAAAACTCACTCGTTCTTCTCACCCTCCGTACCTTAGCCACTTCTCCGTTCGCAATAAAATCCATTTCCTGATATTCAGCAGTCCAATAATAATTATTCTTCGCCACCATTAAATAATCTCCAGCATTCAGTTCATCTTCACGATAAAGAATAGAATTACGTATTCCCTTATTATAAATATTTGCCCGTTTATTAGAGCGACAAACCACCATTGTTTCCTCCATCCCATCACGATCATAGCAGCCAGACAAGATTTCAATCAGTTCATCCCCTCTCACCGCACAAATATCAGCGAAGCCATTCAACTTCACTTTTGGTAATGCAGCCCAATTTTCTTCGAAAAGTAAATGCCTCAAGCGAGTGGCGTTATACAATATCCCCGAATCTTGCGTTTGCCGAACCACTTGTGTTAGATCAGCCTCGCAAACCTCCAAACCATAACCTTTAATAGCATCTTTTGAGAGAGCCGGTCCTTCGTCCTCCCCTACAGGAGGCAGCTGAGCCGTATCCCCCATCAGTAATAAACGACATCCCGTACCTGAATAAACAAAATGTACTAAATCATCCAACAAACGACCAGTACCAAACATTGCTCCCGAAAGTCCTTCATTAGAAATCATCGATGCTTCATCCACTATAAACAAAGTATGAGTATTCAAATTATCATTCAAGGAGAAATTACTCAGTTCGTTAGAGAACGAACGTTGTCTATATATTTTTTTATGGATCGTAAAAGCAGGATGCCCCGAATAAGCAGAAAAGACCTTAGCTGCTCTACCAGTAGGAGCAAGAAGCACAGCCTTTTGTTGTAATGCATCCATCGTACGAACCAATGCTCCAACAAGAGATGTTTTACCTGTTCCGGCATATCCTCTAAGCACGAAAGCCGTATCATTCAAAGTGGAAAGCATAAATTCCGTCAGCGCATGAACAGCCTCATTTTGCTCTGAAGTAAGCTCATAAGGAAAACTTTCCTTAATTTGTCTTTCTAAATAGTTATTTATCATTGCATTACAATAAAAAGTTCCCTGAAATATGGGTTATTAGATTTATTTATTTTATTTTTGTGCTACGAATATAAACTAAAAAAAATACATTTATCATGAAAGCTGTAATTAATACCTTATTAGGCCTTTGTGTATGTGCACTGGTGTACATCTGCTATGCTAGCATCATGGGTCCGATTAAATTCGAAAAAGAACAAAAACACAGAGAAAAACAAGTGATAGCACGCCTGATGGACATCCGTAAAGCACAGCAGGAATTCCGTATGCGTCACGAAGGTAAATATACAGCAAGCTTTGATACGTTGATAGACTTTGTAAAGACCCAAAAAATCCCTTTCATCATGAAAGAAGGAATTCTTTCTGAAAAGCAGCTTGAAAATGGAATGACTGAGAAAAAAGCAATGGCGATTATCAACAAAGCCCAAAAGACCAAAAATTGGTCAAAAGTTAAATCAGCAGGACTTGAACATTTCAAGCGTGATACAATGTGGGTTGCAGTTATAGATACCATCTTCAAAAAAGATTTCAATGCAGACTCTTTAAGATATATTCCTTTCGGGAAAGGTGCTAAATTCGAAATGGCTACTAAGAGCGATAGTACAAAATCAGGTGCTCCTATTCATCTTCTTGAAGTCAAAGCTCCTTACGATTCATTCTTACAAGGTCTTGATGAACAAGAAATCGTCAACCTAAAAGATAAACAAATTCAATTAGGAAAATATCCTGGTTTGATGGTAGGATCTCTTGATACACCAAACAATAATGCAGGTAACTGGGAATAATAACCAATAAATTATGCCCGAAAGAGCTACTGCTATAGAAAATATCGATTTCAACAAATCGGACCAATATACACTATCCATCCGTCTTAGTACGGATGGATTTTCTTTTTCCGTATACAATCCATTACACGAAGGAGAGACTTACTATAGTAATCATGCCATAGATCCAACATTATCTTTAACAGCCAATCTTAAGCAATTTTTCCGTACATCAGAGATTCCCAATCACCCATACAAACGGGTAAACATTGTGATGAAAGATAAACGATTCACCATGGTTCCATTGGAATTGTTTGAAGAAGAACAAATAGAAACAATTTTTCATCATAACCATCCCCAAAAAGGGAATGAAACAATACTCTACAATGTTCTCAAAAAGAACAATATTGTTGTTATATTTGGTATAGATAAAAGTACACACCAATTTCTTACAGAACAATATCCGGAAGCAAAATTTTATTCTCAAGTAGCACCTATGTCCGAATACCTCTCTAGCAAAAGCAGAGCAGGCAACAGTAGAAAATTATATGCTAGCTTCCAACCTAGTAATATGGACGTATATTGCTACGAGCGAGGTCGATTGCTATTGGTAAATTCCTACGAGTGTAAATTTACAGAAGATCGTATTTACTATTTGCTATATTTATGGAAGCAACTGGAATTTGATCAAGAAAAAGATGAGCTTCATTTGACGGGCACAATTAGTGATAAAGAGAAATTAACTAAAGAACTGAAAACATTCATTTCACAAGTATTTATCATCCCAATAAGTACTTTTACTAACATTGAAACACTTACATTATGCGAATTATAAGCGGAATTTACAAAGGTAGACGGTTCGAAATCCCTCCTACATTTAAGGCACGTCCTACTACTGATTTCGCAAAAGAAAGCCTTTTCAACATATTATCCAACTATTTCGATTTTACAGATAGTATTTCTGCTCTTGACCTATTTGCTGGAACAGGAAGCATTAGTTTAGAACTTCTTTCGAGAGGTTGCGACAGAGTTGTCAGCATAGAAAAGGATCCTGCACACTACTCTTACATCAACAAGGTAATACAAGAAATAAAGACAACAAAATGCATGCCTATCCGAGGAGATGTATTCAAGTTTATTGATAGAACAAAAGAAAAGTTTGATCTAATATTTGCAGATCCTCCATATACGCTAGAACAACTGGAAACGATTCCTGAGCTAATTTTCAAAAATGAATTACTCAAAGAAAAAGGTATTCTGGTACTAGAACATGGTAAAAAGAATAACTTCGAGAGCCACAGCCATTTCTTAGAACGCAGAGTATACGGCAGTGTGAACTTCTCCTTTTTCTCATCAGAGAAGCGGAGCGAGTAAACGCACAAACGATTCTAGCGCTCTCTTATGTAAAGGGCGCTTTTTCCAATTCTTTAGAAATACCTGAGAACAAGCACGTTGATCTTGCACAAAAATGTCTTTCAATCTTAAAGCAGTTCCCTCATCATACATAAAGGCATTCACCTCAAAATTATGTTCAAAACTACGAAAGTCCAAATTAGTAGAACCTATCGTAGAAAGCATATCATCAGATACCATCAGTTTGGAATGCAAAAACCCTTTGTTATAGAAATAAACTTTTACGCCAGCACTTAACACATCTGCCAAATAAGAACGAGAAGCCAGGCTGATGATACGGTTATCTCCACGTTTTGGTAACATCAAACGAACATCCACCCCTGCTAAAGCAGCAGTTTGCATTGCAGCTAAGATAGATTCGGTGGGCAAAAAGTATGGAGTCTGCATATAAAAATATTTTTTTGCCTCTATGATAGCCATTGTCAATCCTTGCATAATCTCTTTCCAAGGACCTATAGGATCACTCGTCACGATTTGAGCTAATCCCTCTCCAAAGAATTCTTTTTTCGGAAAATAACAAGAAGCTGAAAGCAAAGTACGATCTACAAAATACCAATCAAGCAAAAATGCTGTTTGAAGTCCATGAACAGCTTTACCCTCAATCATTACATGTGTATCACGCCAAATCCCCCAAGAGAAACCGCGTAAATATCTCTTAGCAAGATTCATTCCCCCAACAAAACCGACCACTCCGTCAATCACTACAATCTTGCGGTGATTCCGATAATTCACCTTACTGGTAAACAATGGGAAACGCACTTTTAAAAAAGCTCTCACCTCTATACCCGCATCTCTCATTCCCTCAAAAAAGCGATTGGGAACATGCCAACATCCTACATCATCATATATCACTCGAACTTGTACTCCATTACGAGCCTTATCTATTAGTAAATCTCGTATTAAGCGCCCAACGGGATCATCTTCAAAAATATAATATTCCATATGAATATGATGCTTAGCCTTACTTAACTCTCTAATAAGAGCCTGTAATTTAGTATATCCGGTAGTATAGATATCAACCTTGTTTCCCTCAAAAGGCAGGGCTTGATTAATTTCCTTAAACAACTGCGACAATCTAGCATATTCAGCAGGCAACACACAATTTTCTTGCGCTAAATATTCAGCCATGGGCTTCTTCATCAAACGATTATAGCTCTTCCTGCTTATCATTTTTTCCCTACGAGTACTTCTACCAAAGAAAAAATAAAAGACCAGTCCCACTACTGGCAGAAACATCAAAATCAAGATCCAAGCCATCGTCTTCACAGGATTGCGATTATCAAGAATAACCACAATGATTGTGCCGATTATTGCTCCGAAATACATTAAATCAAAAGCAATTCCTACTACTTGTGAAGCAAGAGAAGTCCAATCAATCATTCAATAAAGATTTTGATGATAAAGAACAACAAATGTACAAATATTTTCGAATGCAACAAAAACCAGGAAAAGAAATCCCGAACAAAGTAATACTTAGTTCGGGATCAATGAAATGGCTCTCAGAGCACGCTATATAATTAACTGGTAAAGCATCAGAAAGGACCTCTTCGTCTATGGTTTCCTCTATATCGTCCTCTTCCACCAGGACCGCCAAAAGGTCCCATTCTTCTCCCTTTTCCCCCAAAAGCACTTAAACGATAAACAAAGTGAACCATAAAATAACTATTGATAGCATTATACTCCGTATCACTTCGCATACTAGCCGTGATGTTACGAGATAAGTTACTTTGTTCTTTCAAAATATCAAAAATTTGCACACTGATCGTGGCCTGCTTTTTTTTCAGGAAATTTTTAGCCAACTGTGCATTCCAGATAAGTTCATTACGATTCAGACCGGATCCATACCCCTCTCTCATACTATAAGAGGCATCAGTAGAGAAAGTAATACTCCAAGGCAATGTAACATTAGTATTAGCACCAAAAGAGTAATCGAACGTTTCTCTATTTGCTTGTGCTTGCATTGAATTCTTCGATACGTTATATTGAATACCACTATTCAGCCCAAACTCAAACCAATCATTTCGATAGCTTCCATTGAGTCGTTCAGACAAATTCAACGTTTTTGTTGTATTCTTCACAGCATCCTCCTTAAACAAACTAGTAAAACTCACCATATTATTATAGGAAGCATCCGAGAAAGTAGCAAGCGAAAACTTTTTATTCTTTAACGGCGTATTAAACACAAATCCTCCTCTTGCCGACCAGTTTCCATTTATATTCTCAGGCTGGGTAATCTTACCACCCGTTTCTTTATTATAAGTCACCTTACTACTTACACTATTAATAGTATTTGTAAAGCCAAGATGAAGCATAATCCCCTGTTGCTTCTCGGGCAAAAATGCATTATAGAACATCATAAAATTATTACTATACGAAGGTTTTAGAGAAGGATTACCTTTTGATATATTTAAAGGGTCGGAAACATCCGTAATAGGAAGCAATTGAGTCATACTCGGTTGAGAAGTCCTCCCACGATAATTAATGCGCAACTGACTTTGTTTGTTAAAGCGATAACGAAAATCAAAAGTCGGAGAGAAATTAACCACATCTCGTGTTGTATCGACCTGAATACTCCCCTGCTCATAGCTAGTTGTGGAGCGTTGAGGTTGCACACTAAAACCTATATTATACTGATATTTTTCACGAATCGTTTTCAACGAAATATTAAACTCATGCGTATCATACGTATTCTCATAAAACTTACTCAACGAATCAATCGGGTTATTCAAATAATTATTTGGATCTGTATAATCATAAGTATTCTTATCCGTTTTTTGGAATCGATGTTGATAACTATACCTGAACTGCAAAAATCGCTTTGTAAAAATAGGCTCGCTATACGTTGCCTGAATGCGATAATTATACCCTGTATTCATGTTATCAATATACTGATTCTGCAACGACAGAGAGTCCGCTTTAAAATAACGTACTTTTGAATAAGACTCCTGATTAGAATCATCATTACTATAACCATACGACATTCTCAAAGTAATATTCCTACCCTTATTATTAAGCCTACGGTTAATCTGCAAATTCCCATCTGTAGAGACATTATCGCTAGAATTGTTAACCGTACGGAAATTATAATTGACCAATGCTGTATCTTCTTCTATAGACTGAGTAAAAAATAAAGAATCGAGCGCATACTGAAATAAATTATCGTTATTAGAAATCAATGATTGAGAGCCGTTTATATTATTATTAGAACTATACGAAAAAGAAGGGCGAAAAATGATATTCGTCAAAGTATCAGGTTTCCATTCCATACGAAAATCTGCATTCACCGTTTCCGACTTGTTCATCTGAGCATTAAGAGATTTAGAGAAAGAAGAACCACTTTGCAAGAAAGTCTCCGATTGACTGGAAGTTTGTACATTCCTATCAGAGTGTGAATAATTTATACTCCCTCCTAATTCAAGTTTTTCTCTAGCCGTTGCAAAATTTGCACCAGTCGTTTTAACAGCATTGACCCCATTATTTGATCTGCCCCCCCATCGAAATCCTCCTCCACCGGGAAAGCCCTGATTATTGACATTATTCACATTACCAATCAAGCTGAATTGATCTCCGTCAGTAAAACGATTCAGCATTGTTTTTCCTGTATAGCGCTCTTTATTCCCATATCCAAGGTCTAAATTGCCAAACCATCCCTGATTCATCCCCTTCTTTACACTTAAATCAAGAACAGCCTCTTCTTCTCCATCATCAATACCGGTAATACGAGCCAAGTCAGATTTCTTATCATAAGATTTCACCTTATCAATCATCTCAACAGGCAAATTTTTCATGGCCACCTTAGGATCCTGAGAAAAGAATTCCTTACCATTGACCATAATCTTTTTGATCTGTTTCCCATTAATTGTGATTGTACCATCCTCCGCAACCTGAGCTCCAGGAAGTTTTTTAATTAATTCCTCAAGCATGGCCCCTTGTGGCACTCTATAGGCAGAAGAGTTATAAACTAAAGTATCTTCCGATACCGTTACCTGAGGAGCCTCAGCAGTAACAACTGCTTCTTTTAAAAGAATGGAATTGGTGTTCAAAGCAATAGTGCCGATATTTTTAACTGGGCTAGAAGTTGAAAGTTGTAAAGGAATATCTTTAGTACGGAAACCAATATAAGAAACCATTAAGACATACTTTCCAGATTTTACACTCGGAAGAGTAAAGGTCCCTTTAGAGACCGTCGCCGCTCCGGTGACATAAGTACTATCTGGCAAAGACAACAAACGAATAGTAGCCTGTTCTATCGGTTCTTTACTATCTGCTTCAATAACCTTTCCCGATACTACGATATTTTTATTCTCTGCTAAAGCAGGGACAACGCTTAGCAATAATAACAGAGTCCCAAGGATGATTCTTTTCATAGTCTGTCTATATGAATGATAACAACTCATCCTTTGACGAGTCATAATATAAAAGGTTTAACCCACTGACGTTATTTTTTAAATATTTTATTTACAGTGGATTTTTTCATTCCATATTCAAGGCAAATCACATTTGTTATTAAGAAGATAAGAAAAGAAGAAGTATCGACAGACAACAGATCTCCTTTCGCTACTCGATAGAGCATACCACCGAAAAGAAAAAGAAAAGTGAAATATACGGCATAACGCATAGCATCCACTCTAATGTGTTCTGTCTCTTTCGACTCATTTTTACTTAAAGCCATAAGAATCATCAATGCCCCCAACATCATCAATAATTTGGTACATTCTTTGTAAAAGAGCAGGTTACTGTCAGTAACAATTCCTTGCATAACCAAGAAAAAAGGAATAAATAAAGAAAATACTAAAATGACATATCCCAGCGGGCGACAAAAAATAGGTAACATTGCTTTCATAATTTTCTAATTAAGTGTGTTTAGACAAAAGTACCTCATTTGCTGATAAATACAGATAATTTGTTCATTAAATAAGAGGATGTTTCATTTTTTTAAGCCCTCGACTTTAAGTTTTACGACATAAGCTTTATCTTTGTGAATTAAGAAATAATGATCCATTATGAGTAAACAAGATATCATTCTCTGCAAAAATCCGGGAAATGACCTCACTGCTGCCATACAAAAATGTCCTCACGATAAATTATTCATCCTGACAGACGAACATACCACTACTTTATGTATGCCTGCACTCAAAAACATTCCAGTAATCAAAAATGCCATTGAAATAACCATTGGTGCCGAAGACACTCATAAAACGCTGGAAACTTTGGCCTTTGTGTGGCAAGCTTTGAGCGAGAAAGGCGCCAGTCGTCATTCACTTCTGCTAAACCTTGGAGGAGGCATGATAACAGACCTTGGAGGTTTTGCTGCCGCTACATTTAAACGTGGCATTGCTTATATCAACATTCCTACTACTCTTTTAGCAATGGTGGACGCTTCCGTAGGAGGAAAAACAGGAATCAACTTCAACGGATTAAAAAATGAAATAGGTGCATTTGCCCCGGCAAGTAGTGTTCTCATTGAGACCAATTTCTTACGTAGTTTAGATGCATCTAACTTCTTCTCTGGATATGCCGAAATGTTAAAGCATGGTCTTATCAGCACCAATGCCCATTGGGTAGAGCTACTCTCTTTCAATACCGAAAAGATAGACTACAATCGTCTCAGTCAACTGGTTGGAGAATCCGTTCAGGTTAAAGAAGGTATTGTGCTGCAAGATCCTTTTGAGCATGGCATACGCAAGGCACTCAACCTCGGACATACAGTGGGACACGCTTTTGAAAGCCTTGCCTTAGCAGAAAACCGCCACATCCTCCACGGATATGCAGTAGCCTGGGGCATCGTATGCGAACTCTATCTTTCGCATGTGAAGACAGGGTTTCCTCGAGATAAAATGCGTCAAACCATTCAATTTATCAAAGATAACTATGGCATTTTCAGCTTTGATTGTAAAAAGTACGAGCGCTTATACGAATACATGCTGCACGATAAGAAAAATACAGCCGGAATCATCAACTTTACTCTCTTAAAAGAAATAGGCGACGTAAGTATCAATCAGACAGCCAATAAGGATGATATTTTTGAGATGTTCGACTTCTATCGAGAGTGTATGGGACTATAAAACGACCATCAAACCGAAGGAAATCACATAAAAAAGACAGGAGAATATTTGCAGTTTAAAAATGAAAGCGTAAATTTGCAATCCGAATTCGGGGTGTAGCTCAGCCCGGTTAGAGTACGCGTCTGGGGGGCGTGTGGTCGGAAGTTCGAATCTTCTCACCCCGACTGCTGAGTATATTAAATAGTGTCAAAAACTTGGTAATCGAATGATTATCAAGTTTTTGCATTTTAAAAGGTCACATTTAATTTGCTTTGCTTTGATAAAAAAGTGACCAATTCAGCTACCTGTCCTAACAACCCATAAAATATGATGATTCTCATAGAAGCACTTTAGTAAAAAATTAATATGGTTTTACTTGTTTTTTACTAAAGTACTTTGTTGTACCACGTTATTTTATGTTCAAATACAATCCTCAATTTCGTCCATTGAGTATTTATTTGATTCCGAATTTAAATTGGAATAACCTCCTTAAAAAAAACAGTTCAATTAATTTTTCTGGGGCTTCTGAATTTCCTGTTTCGATAAAATAAAGTTTTGTCTTTCTGATTGGAGATATTGAGAATTCCTGATTCATATTGGGTCCAAAAGTCCTCTTTCCAATCATTTTTTTGAAAGTCAGAAGTGTATTTTTCTAAAGAAGTTGTTCCTAAAATTTTATAATAATCTGTTTCAAATTCAGGCGTATGTAATCGAGAGATTAATTCATTAGCCATATTTTTTCAGCCTGGATTTTCATTGTTTTTTTCTATGGCAGACAGTAATTATACTAGGAATAATAACGTGGCATTTGATAAAAAGATATAAGTTTTCTTCAAATTAGAGCTAACGGTAAATTGTATAAGTAGTGGCAGATTACGTGATAGTTACCTATCTAACCGCTACACAGTTTGAACGGGCTACAAAACTTGATACTTACCACATCGACTGCCATTACTTATACAAAGTGTCGGTGGCAGTTATTCTATTACTTTTTGTCTTTTTAACCAATTTGTAATTATTGAATAATAATCGTCACACGCTTGCCAATTGTACTTTTTTAAGTCTTCCCCAAGTGCCCCAGTATCACATTTTTGCATGTTATGATTACAATTATCAAGCGTCTTTATTGTCAAAATTGAATTATCATTCTGTCCCATCGTTGTTTGATATAACTCAAGAGTTTTTCTCCAATCAACCTGTGTGTCTTTTTTTCCAAATATTGCCAATACTGGACAGTCGACTTTTTTTAGTATTTCAGGAAAATTTTCAACCATAATCTGTAGACCTGAAATACTATCAAAAACAAAACCACTATTTTTATAATAATCAATCATTTCCTGATATTCGGATTTAGAGAATAATGTTCCTCCAAGAGAATTATAAAATGAATCGTTGAATAGGTTTTCAGTCTTTGTAATAACATAGTTATAGTCAACATTCCCTTTGGTTAGTGCCTTGTAACAAAAGTCCCATTCTTTTAAAAGTAAATTTGTTTGAATAGAATCATAACCTTTTAAAATCCAATTTTTCTCTAGTAAATACCGAAAGTTATCCAATCCACTTGTACCACTTGCCGAAATCCAAAAATCAATCGGATATTGGTTTATAATAAGTGGACAAATATAGCCTGCACGACTTATTCCCCATAATCCAATTTTTTCAGAACCAACAATATTTAGTCTTTTCAATTCCCTGATCGCAGCAATTGCTTCTTGTGCTGAATTATCAACTGGTTGCTGATTATCAAATTCTCCTTCGCTATCTCCACAACCCATTTTATCCCATAAACAGACTGTCAGTCCAGCTTGCACGAATTTATCCCTAAGTTCAGAATACCAATTTCCTTTTACAAAATCAGTTTTCCCACTTCCTGGAATAATAAGTACAATAGCCGAAGCTTTTCTGTCAATAGGTGATTCAATTAATCCCTGAAGAGTTTTATTTTCAAATTGGAATTCAAATCTTTCAATATTCTTTTGTCCAAATGCAAATTGAGTAAGCATTAATCCAATTACAATGAAAACTCTGCTTATCTTTTTTAATTTAATCATAGTTTATTTTTTTTGCAGTGTCGTTAGTTTTAATTGCCACCAACGGGAGTTTGCGCACAAAACCCATTTATTTCTATAAAGCTATAGATTTTTTATAAATTGCACAAGCCTTTTTCTCCTTTTTCATTTTAGAATAGAACTCAAATTGATAAGAATAAGCTTCCAGTAAAACAACTTGATCCAGTTTTACAGAATTTGAACAGGCAGCGATAAAGAAACTGATGCAAACCCTATAAATATAGTTCAATATCTATCCATACATTTAGTGAGAAAAATTAGAGATTACTAATATAAGTCATATGACAGAGACTTTATAAACGGAATAATTTCAAATACTCATAATCTAGATTTGGATCTTTCGGATTATTACCACCCAAGCCAAGCCTCTGTTATTCCCCAAAATAACCTTGCAACCAAAATCAAATTCTTAGTACTAGGAGACTTCGGAAAAGAATTCTATTTAATCACTGCATTCCTTCTTTCCTATTTTAAATTAAAGGTAATCTCAGAAAGCTTTTTTAATGTAAAATAAACTCGTAAAAACAGATAAAAAGATGCCACTAAAGATAGTAGCATCTTTAATAAGTGCGGTCTAAATGCTTATGCCGATAGATGCAATTGTATAATCCAAATTATCTGACAAAGTTATGGCATACATTCTTGTGTCATCATTTGAGACACAAAGGCTGTTTATTCTCGCATTTACTTTATACACGTGAATAAGATTTCCAGAAGTCCCAAATTTCATAATATATCGTTCTTTCCGCTGATTTACTTGCCCCATATCAGTCCCGCAGTACAACACATAAAAATAGTTGAGCGATGAACAAATGTCTATACAGTGAATTATGTCATCTTTGTGGATAGAGACATCTAATGGATTTCTTATAATTCGCTCCCTAATTTTATTAGGTTTAGTGACACACGAATTAATTAATCTCAAACGATTATCCTGATAGGTGAAAAAGGAGATGTCTCCGGTAAAATATGTTCCATACGCGATGACATTCTTTGAATATGAGATAAATCCCTGATAAATTCGATATTTATCCATTACATTCTCTATTGAATTCAGGTAATCAGGATATATGTTTTGTGTGTTAACCTCTAAACCATCTTTATTATAAATTCTCAATGATCCAGCATCATAAAGGCCACTACCTATATACTTACTACCAGTAGAAATAATTCGGTCTGTAGCTTTGAAGTTATAACTATTTAAACTGTAAGGAGTGGAATCATTCAATAAAAAATTTATATTATATTCATCGCATCTCCCATTTTGTCTTTGCAAAACGATCAACGACTTATTTTCACGAGATACACTAATATCAATCGGCATTATACATTCACCTGGACCTTCTCCCACGCCTAATGTTCTACTTATTAATTTACCATTATAGCCACATATTGCCAATGCTTTTTCATCTTGATTATCCGTTATTATCAAGAGGCTATCTATCATTTCTATTTGATTAGGGTTACCCAACAAGAAGTCCATGGGAATCTCTTTAACAGACAAAGTATCAAGAGCTAGACGCTTAACTGATCCAATAATTTTCTCGTCATTTTTATTCTTATCAATACATGAGCAGAAAGCTATACATATGAGTACATTAATTAAAAATAATTTCATATTATAAACAATTAAAGGCTACTAATAAACATTAGAGCCCAACATTAATACTAAATTTTGTAATACATACTAATTTAAATAATACTTAATAAGAATTGGATTGTCAAACGCCTAATCATACACTCCATTTATTACTGTTTTTTTTCTATCAGTTTAAATAGTTCAAAAGTCATATAATCCTCAGATTGTCCATAGAGCTTTTGATAATCACGGCTTATATATAGTCCATCTTTGTTTACAAAAAAGACATATGAATTATATATTGCTTCTGGGAACAATGTTTCCCCTATAATCTGAAAATCTTTATTCAATATAATAACAGAAAACTTTTTCCTTCCATAAACCGCCTTTCCCCACCAACGGATATCATCATCTAAAATGATTTTAGGATATGCAAACCGATAGTAAACCTCCCTATATGGATCATAGACTAAATCACCGTAGCGTGCTAATTCAAGATTGAGTTTAGGTCCTTGCTCTGAATCAACTTGTTTTTCTGTTGATGAAGTGATATATTGGCTCTTTACTTTAATATTTCTTATATCAGAATGATCAATTGACGCAATAACAATATCTTCATCTGTATAAAAAGAATAGATAAATTCTTTCCCGTTAAATATGCGGCTAAATCGAATATCGTTTGCAGCTATCTCTTCTTTTGTCAAAACATTGTATGTCAATGGAAGCCCTTTACAGGTCTTTTGAATTGTATCTATTACCACACTGATGGGAGTTTTATCTATAGGATTAAAACGTTCTACCGCATTTTGAGTTATATATACTTTTTTATCAATAAAAATAAGTGGAAGATATGGATGTGAAGAAGGAGTATAGGACGGAAGAACTTTATATCCTTCATCCGTTGTCTCATAAGGTATTTTTTGAGTAATACGACATGTTGTATCAACCTTTATCAATCCTGAATAGGCATAAGAAGATATATATATATTATCAAAATCCTTAATATAAAAGCCTGTAGGTTGATTTATTCCATTAGGTCCTTCTGCATATAGATTTAGTTTAAAAAGGAATTCACTGGTTTTTAAATCATAAAAAAGAATCTGATTGGTACGATAATTAAGAAACGAAAGATATTCTTTCCCTTTGTCATCGCTAAATATGTATAGATAAAAAGCATTATATCTTACATCCGAATCCAAAGTAAAACTTTTTATTTTTTTTGTTGTCTCCAAGTTATAATTGTATGAGCTTGATGCTTTCTCTTTTTTACATGAGACAAGAAAACAAATTATTAAAGATAGTAGTAAAATCCTCATATTCTTTTTATTTTAGAGAGAATGTTTGATATAAACGCCATATCCTGCAAAAAATGCAAATGTTGCCACAAGAGCAACTTTAAGAATATTCTTTTTCATAAGATAATCTTTCAAAGAACAATCATCATTCACTCCTTTCATTATACATTATTTTTCCTCTCAAACATAAAATTTTAAAATCCCACCGACAAATATTCATCGTCACATTTGCGTCACATTTTCCAAACAAAGACTATAAGCAAAACAGATGGTCGCAAGGAACTTATAGGTATATATGTTTCCCAAAGCGAGGGCACCAACTTCTGGTTGAGTGTTCTGACCGATCATAAAGCTCGAGGGATGAAAGATGTTTTGATCGCTTGTATTGATAATCTAACGGGGTTCTCGGAGGCCATCAGCACTATTTTCCCACAGGTGATTATACAGAGTTGTATTGTTCACCAAATCCGAAACTCATTAAAGTAGGTTGCCTCAAAAGATTAGAAAGAGTTTATGTCCGATTTAAAAATAATCGATCAAGCTCCTACGCTTGATCTAGCGGAATTAAAATTTGATAAGCTACAAGATAAATGGGGTAAGAAATATCCAGTCGTCATGGATTCATGGGAAAGAAATTGCGATAAGCTTACTGCCTATTTTGCTTATGATGAACAGGTTCGAAAACTCATTTACACCACTAATGCTGTAGAGAGCTTCCATTGTCAAGTTTGAAAAGTGACCAAAACAAAGGGCGTTTTCCCTAATGATATGGTCTTGATGAAGTTGATTTACCTGGCCGTTCTCAATATCTCTAAAAAATGGACACAGCCTCTTCACATTGGGCATTGAGAGCCAGTCAATTGCGGATTAAGTTTGGTGAAAGAATACCATTAGATATATAATCCATTTTTCTTCTCGGTTTTTCAAACGTAAAGAAAAGACTGTTCGCGCAATTGTGCAAGGGTATATAAACGGTTCGTTCCTCACCGCCCTTGCACACTTCCTATAACAGCCTTAAAAAGCATTTGTAAATCCAAAAATAAAAAATTATATTTGTATTGAATTAGCTAGAATATGAACTAGATAAAGTTCAAATTACACTTCCTTGTTAGCCACAATTTGGCAAAAATCCTGAAAACAGTATCAAAATGAAGACAATCATCTCTATTTTTTTGACATTTTTAAGTATGCCAGAGTGCTACTCCCAATATATTGACCTAACTACAATTCCTAAATATGATTGTGAGCATAAAAAAGAAAATCTATTTGTATCAAAAGGATTCACTTTTGTTATTCCAGACGTAACAGATTCAATTCTTAATGAAAGGATGGAAGTGTATTCTAGTTGGTATAATGATACTATAAAAATAAAAAAGGAATCTGAATTACTTCGTGCTGATTATTATAAAAACCTTTGGATTGTCGGCAAAATTTCGGATTTTAAAAACTGGAAACGTTTTAAACTACCAATTCAGAAAATTGATAATGGCTTTATATTCAGAGGAGCAGAATACACCAATAATTTAGATGGTATTTCATATATTGACACAAATAGGATTGCTTATGTTGGAAACGACAATATGTGCTTATTCGGAATTAGAGAACCGTCTTACTCAAACGGAATGGATTTTACCATAACTCAGAATTTGCGAAAAACAATATTTGGTAACTATTTGAATGACAGCGATTCTATTAACGTTTCAGACCTTAGACTACTTCGGGAAAATAATTACAGGTTTTATCCTACCAAATTTATGAATTTTTATGTATCTAAAAAAATAGATAGTTTTAATATTGATCAAATTGAGCATGCTCAGAAGTCTTTCTGTCAGGATTTTTGTAAATTTTTCAACCTAGCGTATCCAAAGGAGAAAATAAAAGCTTTTTTCCATTCTGACCAATTAGAAATTCTTATGGTTTCAGGATATTGGGACAGATGTGGCGGTTCAATTGGAGGTCTCTCACCAAAAGGAGAAATTCATACAAAGGGAACATCAACCGAGTTAATAAGTCACGAATTCGGGCATAAAATTTTTGAATCGAATTTTGGAAGCAGTGACGATAAAGTCGGGTATCTTAGCGAAGGTGTAATTAGATATTACTTTAATAGCAAAAACGCTAATCAATACTATAAGGACTTAGAAATTGCCTATAAAAAAATTGATGGAATAAATTATATAAGTAGATTTGATGATTATGGGAGATTCGATTTTGGTGATGATTATCCAATTTCAGGAGTATTTACTAAATACATAGTTGACAGTTATGGTATAGACAAACTGAATTTATACTACTCAAAGTTTGAGTTTGTTAAAAGTACAAACTTGATTTTTGATAAATCATTTGAGGAGTTTATTAATGATTATAAAGAATGGCTGAAAAAGGAATATGAACGAAAAGAAGAATAAAAACTGTGGCTAACAATGGTAACCGTTACACAAGCCAATAAATTATAAAAAACAGACTTTTACAACTGCCTTTTGAGGCAATTTCTCTTTTTAGATCACTTTATAATGAGCTGTTTTAAGATTCCTGTGGACTGCTAACCCTTGTGTTCCGCCCGTATTCTTCCCTGTAAGCGGCTATATTGATGCACTTTTCATAGCTATTGCCTATGCATTGGACCTTTATCGGGCAACCCTTGCAATCGCTGCGATTGGTAAAATAATTATCCTTTAAAGTGCCCTTTTTCAGCTTTTGCTTTCTAAAGGTTACTTTTTTACTTGGGGGGCATTACAAAAGTTCTGGCTTGGTTTCATTAAGCACTTTGGCTGTTAGAAAGAAAAACTTTTTGAAGCGCTAAACGGCACTATATATAAGAAGCGTTGCCAACCATTTGAAAAACATCACATATGAGATTTAATAGCAAAAGACAGTTACTTTTAAGAAAGCTTTCAGAAAATCTTTTAACTGAAATGGAATTGAATCAACAAACTCTTCCCAACCATAAAACAGATTTCCTTTGCCCCAACGACGGAAGGATAAAAACGGTTGGCAACACCGTACATCGTTTATTGCTTCTTTTCTCATCTCTTTTGTCTCAAATTTATTGTAACAAAATCATGTATAAACAACATTGGCTACAAGATTGAAGAAACATCCTGCCAATTTGCAGATAAACTAATATGAGTTGCAGAACGGATTTTACAGAACAACTACTGTGACCTACTTTTGGGACATGTTTAACTAAAATGATTGATTATGAAAAAATCTCTTAAACTCGGATTACATGTTTTATTTTGGATTGCCATACCATCTTTAATACTCTATTTTAACTGGGCTGAACAAGATGCGACCCATTTCCCAGGATTTAGTAAACCTGAATTAGAAAGCTTTTTGGAAATAATTAAGAACAACACTGACCTAACTATTATTTCTCTAATTAGCTCAATACCAATATTTTATTTATCATTATACGTATTGACCCCAAAACTTCTATTTAAATGGAATTTTTTAAAGTTAAGTATATTTGTTAGTTCCTTTATTGCTTATTATTATATTGCTTTTTACTCTATCATTCTTCTATTTCCTATGATATGTTTCCTTGGAGCCCCACTTGTTCTCAAAGTTCTTGCCTCAATTGTTTGTCTCTCAGGATTAGGAGGTACCATGTTTGCATTTATCGAAAAAAGCAAAAAGGATAGATTAGATAAAGAGATACTCTCCAAAAAGAATATACAACTAGAACTGGACTTGTTAAAATCGACCATTAGTCCACACTTCTTATTTAACACGCTCAATAATATTGATATATTAATTGGGAAAGAGCCCAATAAGGCATCAGAATACCTTAAAAAACTATCAGGAATACTACGGTTTCTATTTTCAAACAACAAAGATGAAATGATTCCGTTAAACAAAGAGCTTGAATTCATTGATCAGTATATCTCTTTGCAAAAATTGAGAACTACAAATTCTGATTTTGTAAGTCTTAAAATATCAGGAGAAATAGAAAAATGGGAAATTCCTCCAATGTTATTTTTACCTTTTCTTGAAAACGCCTTTAAGTATTCTACTAACAAACTGAAAAATAATGCAATTGAAATAAAAATAGATGCACAAGATACAGATTTACATTTTCTTTGTAAAAATAATATTTCTACTAACAAAAGCGAAATAGAAACTCATGGAGTTGGCATTAAGATTATGAAACAACGCCTAGATTTGATATACAAAAGCAATTATAAACTTAATATAAGTAATGAAAATAACTTCTTTACAATAAATCTAACTATTTCAAGATGACTATAAATTGCATTATTATCGAAGATGAGCCATTGGCAAAAGAAAGACTGGAAGAATACGTAAATAAAGTATCATATCTTGAATTGAAAGAGAGTTTTTCAAGTGGTTTAGATGCTTTAAAGTTTCTGAAGGACAACATAATTGAATTGATCTTTTTAGATGTACAAATGGATGAATTATCAGGCATTCAATTTTTAGAATCTCTGAGCAAACACCCAAAAATAATTTTGACAACGGCATTTGAGGAGTATGCAATAAAAGGATTTGAATTAAATGTAAGCGACTATTTATTAAAGCCTTATACTTTTGAAAGGTTTCTGCATGCTGTAGATAGAGTGTATAATGAATTGTCGAAAGAGATAGATTCAAAGGATAGCATTTTTGTAAAAACGGAATATAGATTGGAGCGCGTTTGTTTCAAGAATATCTTGTTTATTGAAGGTATGCGCGATTATCGCAGGATCCATATGACGGACAAGAAAATAATGACACTTCAAACTTTCACTGAGTTTGAAAGCCAACTTCCGAAACAGTTTTGCAGAGTTCACAAGTCATATATTGTTTCAATTGATAAAATAGAATCGATTGAAAGAGATAGAATAAAAATTGGAGAAGAATTAATACCAATATCAGATACTTATAAAAAGGAATTTTATGATAGGATTAAACAATAACAAGCGATAAGTAAAGTAATTTAAGATCATTTATACCTCTGTCAACAAATCAGCTAACAGCCCATATTTTGAGTTTGTAAGTGACTGGTATATAACGTATTGTTTAAGCAGAAGCAGAAAAGCTTCCTGTCCCCTGACTACTGAACAAAAGGAGTTAAGTGTAAGACTTAGCTCCTTTTTTCATATACGAACAAATGATGCTTATGAGAGCAGTCCTAAATTAGAAGCATACCTTATGGCTTCCATTGAATTATTAGCATTCAACTTTAAAAGTATTTTCTGGCGATGGGTATTCACCGTATGCACGCTAATACATAATTTATCCGAGATTTCCTTGCTAAGCAACCCCTTCTTTTATCAAGTTAAGAACTTCAACTTCCCTTGAAGAAAGAGGGTTTGTAGAAATCTCTTCAGCCAATTCCTGCAACGAATGATATTTACCGGTTCTGCAATCCAACAAATGGGAACGAACGCCTTGAAACGAGGTTTGATCGGGCGACAAATCCCATACGCTCAGCGACAGCCAAGGATTTCCTCTCTTATCTTGTTCTAATATTTGATGCTGTTCTATAATGCGCACATACTCATTATTCAGATTCAGTATTCTATATTCATTAATATGCTTAAAAAACTTACATTCACCCTTCTATTTAATTTCATTATTTTAGGCACAAGAAAACAAGAATATAAGTTCAATTGTATCATGTATAAAAGAGAGCAATCATGACTGCAGAAAGAAATATTGCAAAAATCTTCAATCTAACCGATGAAAATTGGCTGAAACACGCCAATCCATGGAGTGTATGGACAAGATATTCCATACTTCCCTGCATTGTATCTTCCCTTTGGGCACGATTATGGATAGACTGGTGGTGTCTCATTCCTTTAGCAATATCCTTGCTATGGACCTTTTACAACCCTATTCTTTTCCCTAAACCGAAGTCAACTAAAAACTGGGCTTCAAGAGCTGTATTTGGAGAAAAGATTTTTATGAATAGAGATAAAATAACGCTTCCCGAAATACATAAAAGTCCGATTTATAAAATTCTAAACCTTCTATCAGGGTTAGGAGTTCTGATCGCTTTCATCTCCGTATACTCCTATTCATTCACGGGAGTTTTAGCAGGAACAGCTCTCGCTTACTTAGGTAAAAGTTGGTATTTGGACAGGATGGTATGGCTCTATAACGATTTAAAACAAAACAATGAAGAATATCAGAACTGGGAATATGAATAATAAGCCATTCTCTTGGCAATAAATACGCTGACTAGAGCTCTCCTTAACTTAAACTATCTATTCTCAATGCTTCTTTTATAGCACTTCTATTTGAAGCATATGTCGTCATGCAGCTGGATGATTCATATCATACAGTTGCATGACGTTTGTCACTCAACTGTGTGACCAACGGAATACATCTGTGTGCCCCAATATATTTCCCAACAAAAAGACATCCTTTCCCAAAGAAAAACAATTAGTAATAGAATAAAACAGCCATCACTTATATGCAGAAGTTTCAAACTGTTCAAATACTCCTCTTTCAAATACAAGACTCACTATAAAGCATTTACAATCCCAATAATTCGGTATTTTTATGCTCAACAACATAAAAAGAAGAAGTTTTTCGTTGTTATCTCGCAAAAAGATAGTAATTTTGCGCGCTCTAAGGAATATCTAAACCCAAAACTGTTTACATTATGGAACCAATAGAACTCTTTAAAGACGGAGCTTGGAGCAAGGAAATCAATGTGAAAGATTTCGTTAGTAAAAACATTACACCCTACGACGGTGATGCTTCTTTCCTACAAGGACCCACCGAAAGAACCAAACGCGTATGGGATGTTTGCCTCAAAGCTATCGAAGAAGAAAGAGCTAACAACGGACTTCGCTCTCTTGATAACAAAACCGTATCTACCATCTCTTCTCACAAAGCAGGTTACATTGACAAAGAAAATGAATTGATCGTTGGTTTGCAAACTGACGAACTATTGAAACGTGCCATCAAACCTTTCGGAGGCATCAATGTAGTAGCTCGTGCTTGCCATGAAAACGGCGTAGAAGTAGATGAAAAAGTAAAGGACATCTTTACTCACTACCGCAAAACACATAACGATGGTGTATTTGATGTATATACAGAAGAAATTCGTTCATTCCGCTCATTAGGTTTCCTAACCGGACTTCCTGATAATTATGCTCGTGGACGCGTTATTGGTGACTACCGCCGCTTAGCTCTTTATGGTATCGACAAATTGATTGCCGCAAAACAAGAAGATTTGCACAATCTACTAGGCCCGATGACAGAAGAACGCATCCGTTTGCGTGAAGAGGTTGCCGAACAAATCAAGGCACTGAAAGAAATGAAGGTAATGGGAGAATATTACGGATTAGACCTAAGTCGCCCTGCCCATACTGCTCAAGAAGCTATCCAATGGGTATATATGGCTTACTTAGCTGCCGTTAAAGAACAAGATGGCGCTGCCATGTCTTTAGGTAATGTCTCTTCTTTCTTAGATATTTACTTGGAATATGAATTAAGCAAAGGAATCATTGATGAATCATTTGCTCAGGAACTAATCGACCAATTCGTAATCAAATTACGTATGGTTCGCCACCTGCGCATGAAATCATATAATGACATCTTCGCTGGAGACCCAACTTGGGTTACTGAAGCTTTAGGTGGCCGCCTGAATGACGGACGTCACAAAGTAACTAAAACTTCTTTCCGTTTCTTGCAGACACTTTATAACCTAGGACCGTCTCCCGAACCTAACCTTACCGTATTGTGGTCACCTGCTTTGCCTGAAGGTTTCAAAGCATTCTGCGCACAAGTTTCTATTGACACTTCCTCTATACAATATGAGAACGATGACTTAATGCGTTCTGTACGCCACTCTGACGACTACGGAATTGCTTGTTGCGTCTCTTTCCAAGATATAGGTCGCCAAATCCAGTTCTTCGGTGCACGTGCTAATTTAGCTAAAGCTTTATTGCTTGCTATCAATGGTGGACGTTGCGAGAACACCGGTACAGTGATGGTAAAAGGTATCCCTGTATTAACAAATGATACGTTGAACTACGACGAAGTAATGGCTAACTATAAAGTGGTATTAAAAGAAGTTGCTCGTGTATATAACGACGCGATGAATATCATTCATTACATGCACGATAAGTACTACTACGAAAAAGCTCAAATGGCATTAGTTGATACCAATCCACGTATTAACTTAGCTTACGGAGCAGCCGGACTTTCTATCGCAGCCGATTCTTTGTCTGCTATCAAGTTCGCCAAAGTAACAGCACATCGTAATGACATCGGCTTAACAACCTCATTCGATATTGATGGGGAATTCCCTTGCTACGGTAATGATGATGACCGCGTAGACGAATTGGCAGTAGGGTTAACTCACCTATTCAGTGAAGAACTAAACAAGTTGCCTATCTACAAGAATGCTCGTCCTACTCTGTCTATCCTAACTATTACGTCTAATGTAATGTATGGTACTAAGACAGGAGCTACACCTGATGGCCGCCTTAAAGGGGTACCATTTGCACCGGGTGCTAACCCTATGCACGGACGTGATTCCAAAGGCGCTATTGCTTCATTAACTTCTGTTGCAAAAATCAAATACGAAGATGCACAAGATGGTGTAAGTAATACATTCTCTATTGTACCTAAATCATTAGGAGCAACAACAGAAGACCGCGTAGACAATCTTGTAGGAATGATGGACGGTTACTTCAGCAAAGGTGCACACCACTTGAACGTCAATGCGCTGAACCGTGAAATGCTTGAAGACGCAATGGAACATCCTGAAAATTATCCTCAATTGACTATCCGCGTTTCAGGTTATGCAGTGCACTTTGTAAGCTTAAGCCGCGAACACCAATTAGAGGTGATCTCTCGCAGCTTCCACAACAGAATGTAAGAAAATGATAAAAGTTCATTCATATGAATCAATGGGAACATTCGACGGGCCGGGTCTCCGGCTCGTCGTTTTCCTTCAAGGCTGTAACTTCCGCTGCCTATATTGTGCCAATCCGGACACTATAGCAATCAATGGCGGAACACCAACCAAGCCGGAAGAAATAGTAAGAATGGCAATCAGCCAGAAAGCTTTCTTCGGGAAAAAGGGAGGTATTACATTTTCTGGAGGAGAACCCACTGTACAAGCAAAAGCATTAATTCCTCTTTTCCGCCAGCTGAAAGAAGAAGGAATCCATATCTGCCTGGATAGTAACGGCAGCATTTGGAATAAGGATGTAGAGGAACTACTTAGTCTAACTGATTTAGTGCTGCTCGATGTAAAACAACATAATCCTGAACGCCATCAATCGCTAACAGGACACAGCAACGAACAAACATTAAAAACTGCTACCTGGCTAGAAGAACAAGGAAAGCCTTTCTGGCTACGTTACGTATTGGTACCGGGATACAGCGACTTCGAAGAAGATATCATTAGTCTAGGTGAGCATTTAGGCAAGTACAAAATGATTCAGAGAGTAGAGATATTGCCCTATCACAAATTAGGAGTACATAAATATGAAGTTATGAAGCAAGAGTATTTACTGACAAACGTGAAAGAAAATACTCCTGAGCAAATAGAACATGCTTCCGATTTGTTCAAGCAATATTTCGAAACTGTATATGTCAATTAAGAACTATTCTTTCGCAATAATAAAGAAATCCCGCTAGTAGTGTAGCGGGATTTTTTATCCCCAAAAACTACCTAAGATACTTTTTCACTGCAAATACAATTATGTCAACTGCTTGTGCGATACCTGCACTGGTATCAATACACAAATCATAATTCTTAGCATCATTCCAACTACGTCCCGTATAAGCTTTATAATGGTTCGCTCTTGCTTTATCCGTCTTCTTCAGTTTATATTCTGCTTCAGTAGCAAGTTCACCATACTCTTCAACAACCCTTTTCAATTTACTCTCAGAATCAGCATGAACAAAGATATTGAAACTGTTTTCATAGTCTTGTAATACGTAATCGGCACAACGTCCTACCACGACAAGTGATTGTTGACTGGCTAACTGACGTATGACTTTACTCTGTGCAACAAACAGCGTATCATCCAGCGAGAGACTTTGTTCTATCGGAGAGGTAAAATCCTGCATCAACAATTCATACAAGAGACTATTCGGTATATTCTGTTCATGCTTTTCTACAAAATTCCGTGTAAGGTTTTTATTCTCGCTTACAACAATATCAATAAGTTCCTTATCATAAAAAGCAATATCTAAGGCTTCCGCTACCTTTTGACCAATCTCATGACCACCACTTCCAAATTCACGCGCAATAGTGATAATAAGATGTTTCCCTTCGGGGCTTTTCTCAGAGATGACTGGTGCTACCTCAAGCTTTTCATCGGTTAATATTTTATTCAAAAAGCCCAAACGACTATTAAAAAAACGAGCTACCACGCCCACAAACAATGCAGCAACAATGGTTCCCTCACGCACGCCAACTATGGAATTAAAAATAAACAATGACGCAATAATAGCTAACAGCATCAGAGAAGTATCAAAGAAAATTTTAATCACTCCAAACTCCTTTTTGTACGTGATCGATATGGCATGAACAAAAGCTTCGCCGGAAAGCATCACTACATTCGCAACAACTTCCAGACTAACTCCAAAGCCAAGGATAATACATCCTACTGTCAAAGAGACAAGCTTCCACAAATAGAGTTCCGGAGAAACCCAGGCTAACAGGAACATGGAAGTATCCACAAAAAGAGCAAAAAGAAAAGAAATGGGCAACTGAAGCCACTGTTTTTTCTGAAAGTTTTTCTTCAAGACGTACATCTGTCCCGCAATCAGGAAAAGATTCAGGATGAAAGTGAGCGTTCCTAGAGTCATAGGATATTTTAAGCTCAAAGTATAAGGTAAACTTGATATAGGAGAGGAACCAAGATCTGATTTTATGATAAGACAAATGCCTATCGCATTCACAAAAAGACCGAAAATAAAAAGTAGATACCTCCTAAATAATTCTTTCTTACTCATGTTTATTTTTGATTGCAAAATTAGTGCAACAAAAGATTCTCTTCTTTATCGCTAAAAAGCAAAAGCTATTGTCTATAAAGGTCAGAAGAGGTATCTTTGCACTCATGAATTATCAAAATGAATTTTATAAATCATCAGAAGAGCCTTTTTTCAGAACTTGCTACAACACTGTTACTCAAAGAGAATTGTACGAATGTCATTATAAAATTATCAAAATCATAGAGGGTAGCATCGTCATATCAGGTGCCGGAAAGGTAATTAATGGACAGGAAAATAGTTATTTGTTCGTCAACAAGGGTGAATTTTCTAAAATTAAAATGACCCCCGCCAAAAACGGAAGGTTTGAACTGCTAGGTATGAACTTCACAGACAAATTTTTAAAAACATATTCTCAAAACAACTTCACTCCAAACTGCACACACAAAAATCCAGACATTTATTACAAAATAAAAGAGAATATATTATTAAAAGGCTTATTTGCTTCTTTGCAGATTTATGCAGAGAATCCTATCTGTTTAGATAAAAAGTTAACCAACTTGAAACTCGAAGAGTGTATTCGTATACTCTTCTTAACAGAAAAAGAATTAACCTCTTACCTATTTAGCCACAAAATAGACTCTAGAAAAGAACTTCCTGAGTTTATGAATGCCAACTACATGTTTAATGCTCCTTTAGAACGTTTTGCCGAATTTTCGGGACGCAGCCTCTCTACTTTCCGACGAGATTTTATTAAAACATTTGGTATGACACCCAATAAGTGGCTCATGGACAAACGCCTTGAAGCTGCTTATCGAAAAATTGCTGATGAGAAACAGAAACCATCTGACATCTATTGGGAAGTAGGTTTTGAAACTCTTGCTCATTTTTCCCGAAAATTCAAAGAACAGTACCATATTACTCCTTCTCAGCTAAAGCAACAGAAAGAATCATAAAAAGCATAAATAGTTAAAAAGCTCTTAAACAATGAGAGTTCATTCCATTGCAACAACAAATAGAAATATCTTGTTGTTATAACTCAGATATCACATCGCAAAATATTCATTTGCACAGCAATAATCATTAAACAAATATTATGTCTACAATCATTGAAAACCTAAAATGGCGCTACGCCACTAAGAAGTATGATGCTTCGAAGAAAGTCAGCAAAGAAGATTTACAGATATTGAAAGATGCCATAACCCTAACCCCTACTTCTTACGGGTTACAACCTTTTAAAGTATTCATCATAGAAAATCCGGAAATACGCAAGCAGTTACAGGCTGTCAGCTGGGGACAAACACCGGTAGTGGATGCATCGCATCTTTTTGTATTTGCCAGTTACAATCATATTGACGCTGATTATATAGATGCTTATTTAAAAAACATTCAGTCCATCCGTGGAGTAAAGCCTGAAGAGACTGAACCATTCAAGGCAGTGATAACTCAGGGAGTGAGTTCTCTTGGTAACAACGCCTCTCAATGGACTTCAAAACAGTGCTACATCGCTTTGGGAAATTTGCTCACTGCTGCTGCTGAATTGCACATAGATGCCACTCCAATGGAAGGTTTTAATAATGAGCAATATAATCAGATATTAGGACTAACAGAAAAAGGGTTGGGAGCAGCTGTAATAGCGGCTGTAGGTTATCGCCATGAAGCAGATTACCACCAGAGCTTAGCTAAAGTAAGAAAAGCTGAAAAAGATCTGTTTGAAACGATTTAAGAACAAACAAGAGTTTTTACTGTAATCACAACTCTACTATTTTTTGGAATATAACTCTAGTATTTGAGAATTAAGGTAAGAAGTAGCAGGTCTCCAAAATCTAACAAAACAAAATCCCCTCGTCACAATAAATTGTAACGAGGGGATTTGTTTTAATCGAACACCCTCGTGTGCAAACAAAGTTTGCAGTCTCTTAATTAACGTTTATGTAGCGTTTCCTGAAACAAAAGTCTGACATTGCGCACTAGCTACAATCTCAGCATTACTACCTTTAATTAAAAGCCGATTTATCAATCACCATTCTCTCATTTTAAGCACATATAAAAAACGATATTATGATACTGTCTTCATGATGGCAAATAATATTCACTATCATGACATCCATCTACAAGTCTCAGAATATTATTTACTTCTTACACGTCTTTTTTATTTGCTTTAATCATACTCTTTTGAAATAAGTTTAGTATCTTTGTAAACATAAAATTTAATATTAAAAATAATCATATATTTTTTAACATAAAAAATACAAGCACGAACAATTTACCAAAAAATGCAAATCAACAAATAACAATCATTTCTATTACTAATGCTCCAAAAGGAAACTAACTTAACAAGAAATATGATATTCACAAACTATAAATAGAATTCAATTTATAATTTTTTTTTAAATATATAATTAAAATGGCAATAAAAAAAACAGTCTTATTGATTTGCGTTACATTAGCTCTAATATCCTGCAATAAAAATTTCTATCAAGTTTACAACATCAAATCCGATGACGTTAAAACAAACGACAATTTCTTAGTATATGAAAATGAAGATTGCAAGATTTTATATAATATGTGGAGTGAGTATGGGAACCCAGGATTTGTTCTCTATAATAAGACAAATCAAGATTTATTTGTTATTCTCTCACGATCCTTTTATATTGAAAATGGAATTGCCTATGATTACTATCAGAATCAAATAACTGAAAAGTCAGTTTTTCTTTCAGAAAAGCAAAACACATCATTTTCTTTTTTAACTTCTTTAGCAAACTCGACCCAAAGCGAAACTTATAAATATAGGAATTATAAAAATAAAATAGGCTTAAGTTCCAATGTTCTATCCATAGAAAATCCTATACTATGCATTCCCCCTAAATCTTCAAAAAGCATTTTAAAATACAATTTGCGAAATAAATACGAAGAAAGCTGCAAACAAAAATTAAACCATCCAAAAAGAAAAGTCGTATTGTCTAAATTCGATAAAGAGTCTACTCCCTTAAAATTTAGAAATAGAATTTCTTATTCTTTTAATAAAGACGGAAATTCTACAAAAAATATCGACAACCAGTTCTGGCTTTCTGATATAACAAATTATTCACAAAAAGGAGCTACTAAAATTGAAAAAATAAAGAACTGTAAAACCAAGCTTGAACAAAGTATAAAGGTGTTCACAATATCAGCACCTAACAAATTTTATATTACTTACAAATAATATTAAACTCATTAACGGAGTTAATTTAATATATTAAACTAACTCCGTTAACTGTAGAATTTCATTTGCACAGTTTTTTCATTCTTGCAAAAAGAATAAATTGTAGTCTCAAGAACGTTCTGATTTAGTCGATAGAAAATTCCATCTTGATATTTTCATTTTCAAACAAAGATAACTTCATATTTTCGCACCAACAAGTATAGACAAAGTCATTTACATAATAGTTTAATCGAAGAATCACTCCAAAGTAAAACAGAAATATCAGCTCAAAACCTATGGGCTGAATACTAGAGTAAACTTTTATCAAGACCACAAAGGTAAAAAAAGTTTTTAATATTATTTTTCTTAAAGATGTTTTTATTTTTGAGAATGAAGTTTCATTTTCATCACAAATAGAACTATTCTATAGCAGAAATAAGGAAATAATATATCTATACTATTCTTGGCGACAAACACACATTTCATAAACAATGATAGCAATCTGAGTTATTATTCCTATTTTTGCATTTTGAATCAGTGTTAATTAAACTCGAAATTATGCGCTACAAAATATCGGCTCCCTCTCAGATTAAAGTTTCCATACAATTACCGGCATCAAAGAGTATAAGTAATCGAGCATTGATTATTCATGCATTGAGCAAGGGAGACACCTTACCTAGTAACTTGTCGGATTGTGACGATACGCAAGTAATGATTAAAGCACTGACTGAGGATAATGACACTATTGATATTATGGCTGCGGGAACAGCGATGCGCTTTTTAACGGCCTACCTAAGTGTAACACACGGAAGTCATATCATCACGGGTACCGAACGTATGCAGCAGCGTCCTATTCTTTTATTAGTCAATGCACTAAGAGAACTAGGGGCTGAAATAGAATATGTAAATAACGAAGGATATCCTCCGTTACGCATCACAGGGCGGGAATTTGTAGGTAATACGATTTCATTAGAGGGAAGTGTAAGTTCTCAATATATCTCTGCTCTATTGATGATTGGTCCTGTTCTAAAAAATGGTTTAACGATTAACTTAACTGGAAATATCATTTCACGCCCTTATATTAATCTTACCCTACAACTAATGCGGGATTTCGGTGGATCTGCCGACTGGTGCGCAGAAAATAGTATTTTAGTAAAGCCTCAGCCTTATGAAGATCGAAGCTTTATTGTAGAAAGTGACTGGAGCGGTGCTTCTTATTGGTATCAGATAGCTGCCCTCGCTAATGAAGCTGAGATTGAGTTAAAAGGATTGTTCCGCAACAGTTATCAAGGCGATAGTCGCGGAGCGGAAGTCTTTGCTAAACTAGGGGTGACAACTGATTTTACAGATGCAGGAGTGAGGCTTCGGAAAACAAAAATAAAACCTGAACAACTGGAAGAAAATTTTATAGACATCCCCGACTTAGCACAAACATTTGTCGTTACCTGTGCACTACTTAATATCCCCTTCCGCTTCACAGGTTTACAAAGTTTAAAAATAAAAGAGACTGACCGTATCGCCGCACTCATTGCTGAAATGAAAAAACTGGGATATATATTAAGAGATGAGAATGATTCCGTTTTAGTGTGGGATGGCGACCGTTGCCAGCCTGAAGAGACACCTATTATCAAAACTTATGAAGATCACCGTATGGCTATGGCTTTTGCACCAGCTTGTATTTTCTTTCCGCAAATGCGTATTGACCAACCGGCAGTCGTAACAAAGTCTTATCCGGCTTATTGGAATGATTTGAAGACAGCAGGCTTCTTAATAGAAGAGGAATAACAGACACTTACCAAAACTATTTTTTTGTAAAATAAAATCAACACAAAGACCTTCTTCATAAAGCAAAGCCAAGAACTTCGCAATGCGACTATAGAAACAATAGAGCTAACCCCTCTTTACATTATAAGTTATTTGAATTACATTATATGTTATGCGGATAACTTATAATGTAATTCAAATAATTTCCCCTTTAGCCTCATTTCCCTTTCAAGTTCGCTCAAACAACACCTTACTCCATTCAAAATAAGAGCTTAACACTGTCATAGAAAAACAAAAAGTATAAATGAATTATCGGCTTTTTTTTATACTTTTGTCACAATATACATTCCGATCTTACATAAAAATCGAGATATTGCAAGACATGAAAGTGATTGATTTAATAAATGCCAATAAAAAAACAGCTTTTTCTTTTGAAATCCTGCCTCCGCTTAAAGGAACCGGAATAGAAAAGCTGTATCAAACCATAGATACTTTACGAGAATTCGACCCTAAATATATCAATATAACAACTCATCGGAGCGAGTACGTATACAAAGATTTAGGTAATGGTCTTTTTCAGCGCAACAGATTGCGGCGCAGACCGGGAACAGTTGCCGTAGCCGCGGCTATTCAGAGTAAATACAATATCAGGGCAGTTCCTCATATTTTATGCAGCGGTTTTACGCAAGAAGAAACGGAATACGTGCTGCTTGACTTACAATTTCTTGGTATCACAGATTTGTTAGTGCTCAGAGGTGACAAAGCCAAGCATGAATCGGTTTTCACCCCCGAAGGTGATGGCTATTTTCATGCCATCGAACTACAAGAACAAATCAATAGATTTAACCGTGGAGAGTTTACCGATGGTTCTGAGATGAAAACAATGGGAACGCCTTTCTCTTATGGTGTCGCTTGCTATCCGGAGAAACATGAAGAAGCGCCAAATATTGACGAAGATATTTATTGGCTAAAAAAGAAAGTAGAAGCCGGTGCCGAATATGCGGTCACTCAACTCTTCTACGACAATCAAAAATATTTCGACTTTGTGGATAAAGTTCGCAAGGCAGGTATTAATATCCCCATCATTCCAGGTATTAAACCATTCAAGAAGCTATCGCAAATCAGCATGATCCCAAAAACATTTAAAGTGGATTTACCTGAAGAGTTAACCAAGGAAGCCTTAAAATGTAAAAATGACCAACAAACCCAACAAATCGGCATAGAATGGTGCATTAAACAATGTAAAGAATTGATGGCATACGGTGTTCCTAGCATCCATTTTTATACTATATCTGCGGTGGATAGCATTAAAGAAGTTGCAAAAGTAATCTATTAGCCCATGTTTTTTAAGGATGTCATCGGACAAGAGGAAATAAAGAAAAAGCTCATACAAGAAGTAAATGAAGGACGTATCCCTCATGCTCAACTGATTTGTGGCCCTGAAGGAGTAGGCAAGCTACCTCTCGCGTTGGCCTATGCCCGCTATATAAGTTGCGCTCACCCCACAGCAGAAGATTCTTGTGGTACTTGCCCTTCATGCGTCAAATATAACAAACTGGTACATCCGGACTTACATTTCATGTTTCCGATCGTGAAAAGTGCCAAGAACAAAAAAGATGTCTGCGACGATTACATCAGTGAATGGAGACAATTAGTCACCTCCTCTCCCTATTTCAGCCTCAACCATTGGCTCAACGAAATGCAGGCAGAAAATTCTCAAGCAATTATTTACGCTAAAGAGAGTGATGAAATTTTAAGAAAGCTTAGCCTCAAATCGAGTGAAGGTGGTTTTAAAATCTCCATCATCTGGCTTCCTGAAAAACTACACCAGGTGTGCGCCAATAAGTTGCTGAAATTGCTTGAGGAACCACCGGAGAAAACAATATTTCTATTAATTTCGGAAAATCCGGAAATAATATTACCTACTATTCTCAGCCGTACGCAACGTTTAAATGTACCGAAAATAGAAAATGATTGCATCGCCCATACCTTGCAAATGAAATACGGAGTACTAGAAACTGAAAGCGTCTCTATCGCACACATGGCAAATGGTAATTTTATAAAAGCGCTTGAAGCCATACATCTTAATGAAGATAAACAGAAATTTTTCGACCTGTTCGTAAGCTTAATGCGACTATCTTATCAGAAAAAGATCAGAGAAATGAAATTATGGAGCGAACAAGTAGCAAGCATGGGAAGAGAAAAGCAAAAAAACTTTTTGGAATATTGCCAACGAATGATTAGAGAAAATTTTATCTTTAACCTGAAAAATAAAGAATTAAACTATATGACTGCTAACGAAGAGAATTTCGCAAGTCGTTTTTCTCCTTTCGTTAATGAACGAAATGTCATGGGTGTTATGGACGAACTAAGCGAAGCCCAGCAACATATAGAACAAAATGTGAACGCTAAAATGGTGTTTTTCGACTTTTCACTAAAGATGATCGTATTGTTGAAACAGTAAACAATAGCGATCTCTTACGAAATCAAAGTGAAGCGAAAGCACCCTAACTAAATATATATAAACAATATGGAATTTAAGCAAAAGAACGGAAGTGCAGGACTTTGTTGCAAAGGCTGCTCCCGACAAAATATTAAGCTAAACACTTACGATTGGCTAGCGGACATACCGAACAATGCCGAGGAAAGTGATATGGTAGAGGTACAATTCAAAAATACCCGAAAAGGATATTACAAGAATAGCAATAAAATCAGTGTAGAAAAGGGTGATATTGTTGCTGTTGAAGCCTCACCAGGACACGACATAGGAGTGGTTACTCTCACAGGAAGATTGGTTCCTCTACAAATGAAAAAAGCAAATATCAAACCTGAAGCTGAAATTAAACGTATCTATCGCAAGGTTAAACCGATAGACATGGAAAAGTATAATGAAGCTAAAGAGAAAGAACACGCAACAATGATTCGTGCCAGACAAATTGCCGCAAGCTTAAATCTGGATATGAAAATAGGGGATGTGGAATATCAAGGAGACGGAAATAAAGCCATCTTTTATTATATAGCCGATGAACGAGTGGATTTTAGACAATTAATAAAGGTGCTTGCCGAAGCTTTTAGGGTGCGCATAGAGATGAAACAAATTGGTGCTCGCCAAGAAGCCGGACGTATAGGCGGTATTGGTCCTTGTGGACGTGAATTATGTTGTGCTACTTGGATGACCAATTTCGTATCGGTATCTACCAATGCAGCCAGACATCAGGATTTGTCCCTAAACCCTCAAAAACTGGCCGGACAGTGTGCAAAACTTAAATGTTGCATGAATTACGAAGTGGATGCGTATGTTGAATCACAGAAACGTTTGCCTTCACGAGAAATAGAGTTAGAAACCAAAGATGGTAATTTTTATTTCTTCAAAGCTGATATTCTGGCAAATCAAATAAGTTATTCCACCGATAAGAATTTTGCAGCTAATTTGGTTACAATCAGTAGCAAAAGAGCATTTGAAATCATCTCACTAAATCGTAAAGGCATAAAACCGGATAAACTTGTCGAAGAAGAGCATAAAATTGAAACTCCAAAATCGAACGATTTGTTAGAACAAGAAAGCTTAACCCGTTTTGACAAGAATCGAGGGAATAGCTCATCTGGCGAAAATGCTAATGGTCTTCACAAGAGGAAAAAACGACCTAATCGAAGTAACAAGAATAATAGTGAGAGGAGTGAGAGTCACAAACTCCAAAAGATGCTCGCAATGCTTCTCAAGGGAACGGACCATCACGTCCACGCCGAAACAACAGACCTATAAAAAATAAAAACCGCGATCAACAATCGCCTGATGCAAATCCTGGTCGACAACAAGAAAATTCCGGAAAAAAAGATGAAAAACAGAAAAAGGAATAGTTTCTATTTCATCATCATCTTGCTATTATCCAGTAGCTGTAATAACAAGACAGTGTATCACTCTTTCCTACATATTCCTGATTCAGGATGGGATAAGAATGACACACTGTCATTTAACATAAGTGTAAAAGACTCGATGACCTATCTACACTTATCCGCCGAAGTTAGAAACAAGAACGATTATCCTTATCAAAATTTATATCTATTCATCAAAAATAATTTGAAAGATTCTTCAACATGGAAAATCGACACGCTACGATTTTTGTTGATTGACAAGAAAGGTAATTGGTTAGGAAATGGATGGGGAAGTTTATACCAGTTGGACAAACCTTTTGACAGCCTCTTTGTACCTCATCCAGGAACATTCCAAATCAAGATATCACACGGAATGAAAGATGTATCATTAAAAGGGATTAACGATATAGGGGTCAGGGTAGAAAGATAAAACTACCTACGATCACGCCCGGCATCAATACGTATGAAGATAAAAAGTAGCAAGGTAAAGCCCCACAAAGAAGAACCTCCATAACTAAAAAAAGGCAAGGGAATCCCTATCACAGGGGTCAATCCAAGCACCATCCCTACATTTATAAAAACATGAAATAAAAAGATGCTCACTACAGAATAACCATAAACCCTACCAAAAGTAGAAGGTTGCCGTTCGGCAAGCACTATTAATCTCAGAATCAAAATTAGAAACAAACATAAAACAGCGGAAGAGCCAATAAATCCTTGTTCTTCACCAATCGTACAGAATATAAAATCAGTATCCTGCTCAGGTACGTACTTCAACTTAGTCTGCGTCCCATTCAGAAAACCTTTACCGGTAATTCCACCTGAACCAATAGCTATCTTCGATTGATTCACATTGTAACCTGCACCCGTCAAGTCCTCTTCCATACCTAAAAGAACTTTAATACGTATTTGTTGATGAGGTTCTAATACTTTATTGAAAACATAATTACTAGAATATAAAAAGCCGATAGACCCCAACGCAAACAAAGCGATATAAACATAGTTACGCTGCCGCTGTTTCAAAGATAAAAACAATAAATAACCTATAACAATGCCACAGACTCCTAATTGAACCCAAACTAAATTTATAGGGAAGAGATATTTAGAGATCAAAAAAGAGACAAGGATAACAAGCGTACTTCCTAAAAGAATATTACGTGCAGGAGTCCACTTTTTCAAATAAGTCCAGACCATAACACCCGCAAAAAACAAGATCATCGAAAGTACCGAAAACGTGCCAATTGGGGCAAGCGTTCCATCTAAAAGTTGTTGTTCAAAACGTATTCCGACAATAAAATAAAGCACAGCACATACTCCCGAAAACAACACAACTCCTGGCATACCTTCTCGATAAAGCATAAAGAAAAAGGCAAGATATACTAATGCAGAACCGGTTTCTTTTTGAAGAATGATAAGCATCATAGGAAGTAAGATAAGCGCAATCATACCAAAAGCATATTTGCTTCTTTTCATATTAAATGAATAAGAGTTCATAAATTTAGCGAGTGCCAATGCGGTGGCAAACTTCGCAAATTCAGCCGGTTGCAAACTCACAGGCCCCAGCTGCAACCATGATCGGGAACCTTTCACATCAGGAGCTATAAAGATCGTGACTATCAGCAACAGAATCATGCCTAGATATATAAAGTAAGAAAACATATCATATAGCCGATCTTCAAGCATCAATAATACAAAACCAAGTCCAAAAGAACAAACAATCCAAATTAGCTGCTTACCTGCTCGTGTTGAGAAATCCAAGAAATCTCGATCACCATAATCATAGCTAGCTCCACAAACACTAAACCAACCGCAAGTAATGAGAAGCAGGTATATACAGATTGTTGCCCAATCAATTGTTTTCCAAAGACTATTATTTCTGAGAACCATACTGAATCAAGTTTGTATTACTTATTTCATCAACACGAGCAATGCGTTCAGGAGCGATTGAACCATTAATATATTTTTCAACCAACAAAGCAGCAATAGGCACCGCCCAAGTTGCACCAAAGCCCGCATTTTCGACATATACAGAAAGAGCTATTTTAGGATGATTCATTGGAGCAAATCCCATAAAAATAGAGTGATCTTTTCCTCTGTTCTGAGCAGTACCTGTTTTACCACAAACCTCAATATCAGGTAAGTTTATCCCCCGACAAGTAGAACCATAGGGAGTTCCTACAACCGCACCTCGCATACCCTTCACCACCAGTTCATAATATTTACGATCGATATTCGTATAACGTCGGGAGCGATAAAGGGTATCCAACGGAGTATCTTGAATCTTTTTCACGATATGCGGGGTAATGAAATAGCCCCTATTAGCAATAGTAGCGGCCAAGTTAGCCATCTGAACAGGAGTCAGCAAAATTTCACCCTGCCCTATTGCCGTATGAATGATTCTCAAACCTCCCCAACGCCCATGCCCATATATCTTATCATAAAATTCAGCATTCGGTATCAAACCTCGCTTTTCACCGGGTAAGTCGACTCCTAACTTATAACCAAATCCCATCGAAACCATATAATCTTTCCAAACAGTAAGTGCCTCAGCAGATGAACCATACTTCTTGTTATCAATCATTCGATAAAGTCCCCAACAAAAATAAGAGTTACAAGATGTTGACAAAGCATTTGAAAACGAAATTGGTGAAGGATGAGAATGGCAACCAACTCTTAAGCCCGGAACTACAAAACCATGATAACAAGGAAATTGAGTGTTAGCATCTACAATACCTTCTTGCAGAAAAATAAGTCCTTGAGCCGGTTTAAAAGTGGACCCTGGAGGGTAAGCAGCCATCAAAGAGCGGTTAAACAATGGCTTCAGAGGATTTCTTTCCAAATCGTGATGACTTTTGCCTCGCTGACGTCCTACCATTATAGACGGATCATATGAAGGGGCAGAGACAAAGCAGAGTATTTCTCCTGTAGAGGGTTCTATAGCCACCACACTGCCTTTTTTCCCTTTCATCAGCTTCTCTGCAAGTATCTGAAGATCAATATCAAGCCCAAGAGTCAAATCCTTTCCCGGAATAGGTCTTTTATCCAACGCTTTATTCATATAGTGCCCCTGAATACGACCATGAGCATCTCGTAAAAGAACTTCCACCCCTTTCTCTCCACGCAGATACTTTTCATACGATTTTTCGACTCCTTGTTTACCGATATAATCTCCACCTGTGTAATAATCATCTGCTTTAATATCTCTTTCCGAAACTTCTCCAATATCACCTAAAGCATGAGCAGCAACATTATAGGCATATTGACGAATAGTGCGACGCTGTATATAAAAGCCTGAAAATTTAAAAAGTTTTTCTTGAAAAAATCCACATTCCTCCGCTGATAACTGTGTCATAAACAGTTGATGCGTATATTTCGAATAACCGGGGTTTAATCTTCGATTAGCTATATCAGCCATTCTTTTAACGAAATACGAACGAGTAATATTCAACGTTTCACAAAGATCAAGAGTGTCCAAATTTTCTATTTCTTTAGGCACAATGGTGATATCATACGAAGGTTGATTGAAAACTAATAGATTCCCATCTCTATCATAAATAGCACCGCGAGAAGGGTATTGAATCTTTTTCAAAAAAGCATTACTATCAGCATTTTTCTTATAGTCATCAGTCATTACTTGTAGAAAAAGAAGACGCAACACATAAATAAGTACAACCATTACAGCTATACCGCCAATTACAAATTTCCGTTTTTCTAAAGTATAATCTTTAGCCATATCATTTCCTTATTCCTTCAACAGCCATAATACATACAGTACTTAACAACGCACTAAGAGTCACTCGAAGAAGCAAAAGAGATACACTTGTGAATGAGAAAAACTCAATGGTTAGGAGAGCTAAATGATGGATGAATACACCTGTTATAAGATATTCTGTAAAAGAGAAATTACCCATATTTCTAAATGAAGGAGCAATACTGTCCTGAATATCACGAGGAGTAAAAAGCCGTAAAAGCAATGGGCGAACAAAAGCCAAAAGAACAGTTGCAGCCGTATTCATTCCAGGAGTATTAGAAAATATATCAATAGTCAATCCTAAAAAGAAGCCCCATAACATCAATTCATTGCGAGATACCCCTGTATCAAATTTCAATATAAAATAAGCATATAAGAAAGGTGTTGCATAACCTCCTATATGAACATTGTTAAGTATCAGTACCTGAAGCAAAGCTAAGCCCAAGAACCATAAAACTTTATGTATATAACTAACAACCATCATTTCATCGCTTTTCTTTCAAGTTCCGTTTGCTTTTTATGTCTGGCAGTAGCAATAACCCGCACATTATTAATACGCCCAAAATTAGTAGACAACTTGACCTTTACCAAATAAGACAGTCCGTCATTAGAGTCGGACATATCATCAACAGTTCCAACCATAATACCAGCTGGGAAAACAGTAGAATAACCACTGGTAACAATCGTATCTCCTAAATTAAATTCCGCATGTCTAGGCAAATCTTTTAGATAAGCAGAGCTAGAATCACCATGCTCCCATTTCAAATAACCAAAATATTCACTTCCCTTTATTTTACAACTAATGCTCGATTTACTATTTAAGGCAGAAATAACAACAGAATATTTAGCAGAAGTCAAATATACAATACCAATAACTCCACCAGCTCCTACAACTCCCATCTCAGGACGAATACCATCAGCATATCCTTTATCCAAAGTGATATAGTTATCAACAAGATTCAAAGTATTATTAATAACATGAGCTTTAATTATTCTAGTACTATCATCCAATGCATTTAAAACAGCAGCAATTTGCAACGAATCACTTCCTTTATCCCTAAGGGCACTCTCAAGGGTAGCAACTTGTCTTTCAAGCAACAAGTTACGATCAAGCAAATCCTGATTAGTTGCTTTAAGATGAAAATAAGAAGAGATTCCGCCAGAGACCTCATAAAATTTACCTACAACAACATTGGCCGAAGAGAAATATACACTCTGTTGATAATGATTAAAACGAAATAACAATATAAAACTAGCAGCTTCTAATAATATAAATAGAAACCAATAGTTATATTTTATGAGAAAGTTTAGTAAATTTCGCATGTTCGTTTAATAATATAAATGCCAATATACGAATCTGCCAACGCACCAATGGCAGGATTGCTCCGTCATCAGCACATTGGCATAATTAACTCTTGCAGGAAAAAATCTTATCTCATTAAAAATGAGAAGCGATCTACATTCTTCAATGCAACACCTGTTCCTTTAGCCACGGCATGAAGAGGATCTTCTGCAATATGAAAAGGAATATTTATTTTATCCGTCAAACGCTTATCTAATCCACGAAGCAATGCACCACCGCCCGCAAGATAAATGCCATTATGCACAATATCCGCATATAGTTCAGGGGGAGTATTTTCCAATGCACTCAATATAGCCGTCTCTATCTTCGAAATTGATTTCTCAAGACAATGAGCTACTTCCTGATAGCAAACCGGAACTTCCATTGGCAAAGCAGTGATTCTGTTCGGTCCATGTACAATATAATCTTCCGGAGCATCTTCACCTAACTCAGTAAGAGCAGCTCCAACATTTATTTTAATACGCTCCGCCATACGCTCACTCACCTTCACATTATGTTGACGGCTCATATATTCTTGAATATCTGTAGTTAAATCATCCCCAGCAATACGAATGGAGTTATTAGAAACAATACCGCCTAAAGAGATTACCGCAATTTCAGTAGACCCACCACCTATATCAACAATCATATTTCCTTCAGGGACCTCAACATCAATACCGATTCCTATAGCCGCAGCCATCGGTTCGAAAATCAAATAAACATCACGTCCACCGGCATGTTCTGCAGAATCACGTACGGCACGAAGTTCAACTTCAGTACTTCCCGAAGGAACGCCAATAACCATTCTGAGAGATGGAGAAAACAAGTGATTACGGGTGTTAACCATCTTTATCATACCACGCATCATTTGCTCACAAGCATAAAAATCAGCGATCACCCCATCACGCAATGGGCGAATTGTACGTATATTTTCGTGAGTTTTCTCGTGCATCATTTTGGCCTTATCGCCTACAGCAATCATCTTATCCGTCCGACGATCAAGTGCTACTACCGAAGGCTCATCCACTACAATCTTACCATTTGTAATGATGATAGTGTTGGCAGTACCAAGGTCCATTGCAATTTCTTGAGTGAAAGAAAATAATCCCATAATACCTTTTAGTTTATTAATGTTTAAAGTGACGGATACCAGTTGTAGCCATTACTACATCATGTTCATTACAATAATCAAATGACAATTGATCTCTAACAGAGCCACCCGGCTGAATCACAGCTGTTACTCCCTCTTTATGGGCAATCTCCACACAATCAGGGAATGGGAAAAAGGCATCAGAAGCCATCACAGCTCCTGATAAATCAAATCCGAATGCTTTTGCTTTATCAATAGCCTGCTTCAATGCATCAACACGAGAAGTCTGCCCTACTCCGCTTGCAAAAAGTTGTTTTCCTTTCGCTAACACAATAGCATTTGATTTGCTGTTCTTAACAATTTTGTTTGCAAATAACATATCAGCAATTTCTTCTTGAGTAGGTTCCTTGTGAGTTACTACCTTCAAATCTGCACTTGTTTCAATATTAAGATCTTTGTCTTGCACTAAAACACCATTCAACAAAGAACGGAATTGTTTTTTTGGTAACTTAGTCTCTTTACGAACCAAAATTATACGATTCTTCTTCTGTCCCAAAATCTCCAACGCATCTACATCATAATCTGGAGCTATAATCACCTCAAAGAATATCTTATTTATTTCTTCAGCAGTCTCTTTATCAATAACGGCATTCGTAATTAGGACACCTCCATAAGCAGAAACAGGATCACCTGCAAGCGCATCTTTCCAAGCCTCAAGAACAGTAGATCTTGAAGCCAGCCCACAAGCATTATTATGTTTCAAGACAGCAAAAGTAAGGTCTTCAAACTCATCGATCAATTCAATAGCCGCATTAATGTCAAGCAGGTTATTATAGGAAACCTCTTTACCATGAATTTGATCAAATACAGCATCTAAATTACCATAGAAGAAACCTTTCTGATGAGGGTTCTCTCCATATCGAAGAGTTTTCTCATCATTTGCAGAACAACGGAATGCAGAGCCTTCTTCACCATCAAAATAGTTGAATATAGCCGAATCATAATGAGAAGACACGGCAAATGCCTCTTTAGCCATCCAACGACGTTCTTCCAAAGAAGAAGTAGCTCCATGCTCCATAAGCATGTCCAACAATGGTTTATATTGAGATTGAGAAGCCACTATAATCACATCATTATAGTTCTTTGCGGCAGCACGAATCAGTGAGATTCCGCCTATATCTATTTTTTCTATTATCGAAGCCTCATCAGCTCCAGAAGCAACTGTTGCTTCAAAAGGATATAAATCAACAATAACAAGATCTATTTCAGGAATCTGATACTCCTCGATCTGCTGTATATCTTGTTCCAAATCACGGCGACAAAGTATTCCTCCAAAAATTTTAGGATGCAAAGTTTTCACTCTCCCTCCTAAGATAGAAGGATAAGAAGTTAAATCTTCGACCGCTTTGCACGGAAATCCCAATGATTCAATAAACTGGCGGGTTCCACCCGTAGAAAGAAATTCCACTCCATCTTCATGAAGTTTAGTTATAATTTCATCTAACCCTTCCTTGTGGTAAACCGAGACAAGTGCGGTTTTTATTTTCTTTGATCCAGACATGTAAGTGCGTATTAAGTATTTGACGTGCAAAGTTACAAAATAAAGTATTAATACGCATTATAAATAAGGTGTGAATTAATACTAAAAAAGCGCCAAACTGCAAAGTACAGAACGGCGCTTTTTTTATACAAAATTATATTGTTCCAAATAATTACCAAATAGAGACTCTTTTATCAACAGGTAAATACAAAGGATCTTTCTCAGTAATACCATATGCGTCATACCAAGCTTGGATCTGAGGAAGAGCACCATCTACGCGCCATTTTCCTAATGAATGAGGATCCATCTTAGTACGACGTAAAATTTCTTCTGGTCTTATATTACCTGCCCAAACATTAGCATAAGCCAAGAAGAAACGTTGTTCCGGTGTAAATCCATTTATATTTTTCAAAGGAGCGCTTGCAGTAGCATGTTCAAAAGCCTGATATGAAACCTGCAAACCACCATGATCAGCGATATTCTCTCCTAAAGTAAATTTACCATTAGCATGCACACCTGGAGCTACTTGAATGCTATCAAAGAAGTTTGCCATTACAGCAGCGCGTGCTTCAAAATTCTTCGCATCTTCTGCAGTCCACCAGTCTTTTAGATTACCATCTTTGTCATATTGACGTCCTTGATCATCAAAACCGTGAGTCATTTCATGTCCGATAACCACGCCGATAGCTCCATAATTAAAGGCATCATCAGCATTCATATCAAAGAAAGGATATTGTAGGATACCTGCAGGGAAACAAATCTCATTCGTTGTTGGATTATAATAAGCATTCACCGTTTGCGGAGTCATCAACCATTCATCTTTATCTACAGGCTTTCCTGCCTTAGCAATCATCTCAGTATGTGCCCAACCGTTTGCACGCTCGATATTCGCCCAATATGAATCATCTTTTACTGCCAAAGAAGAATAATCTTTCCATTTATCAGGATAACCAATCTTCACATGAAAAGCAGCAAGTTTTTCCAAAGCTTTCACCTTAGTTGGCTCACTCATCCAAGTCAACCCTTTGATACGTTCTCCTAAAGATGTTTGTAAGTTTTTAACAAGAGCAACCATACGTTCTTTGGCAGCAGCAGGGAAATATTTCTCCACATACATTTGTCCAACAGCTTCACCAAGCGAAGAATTAATAGTGCTAACGCCGCGTTTCCAGCGAGGTTTTTGTTCCTTCTTTCCTGACATTGTTTTACCAAAGAAATCAAAATCTTGCCCAGCTATTTCATCGCTCAAATAAGGAGCAGCCGTATTAATCAAATTCCATTGCAAATAAGCGATCTGTTCATTCAAAGGCACGGAATTAATTATATTAGCAGCTTCTTTTATAGCATCAGGCTGACCAATATTAACCTCCTTCAAGTCTTTCAATCCAATAGCAGTAAAGAATTCATTCCAAGAAAAAGTTGGATATTCTTTCTTCAATTCAGCCATCGTTTTTTTGTTATAGTTTGCATGAGGATCACGCAATTCAACCTGAGAACGAGCAGCCTTAGCCAAACGTGTTTCAATATCCATGACAGAATTAGCAGCCTTTTGAGCAGCCCCCTTATTGTATCCCATCAATTGGAACATCTTATCAACATGCAGTTTATATTTGTCACGAATTTCTTTCGTCTTTGCATCATTTTCTAAATAATAATCCCTTTCACCCATACCAAGTCCACCTTGATAAGTCTGAACAATATTCATTGAGCTGTTCATATCATCAGCACCAACAAATACATGAAAATAAGGATTAATGCCCTTTTTCTGCATTTCTGCCATCATAGGATAAATAGCCTCTTTGTTTTTCAAAGAAGCGATAGCTTCGAGCTCTGCTTTAATGGGTTCATAACCATCTTTATTAAGCTTTGCACTATCAAGAGCCATATTATACAAATCACCTATTTTCTGGGCAACGCTACCCTCGTCATGTTTTTCTTTAGCTAAGCCCTCAATTAATTCTTTTAATTGCTTACGATTATTTTCAGCAAGCATATCAAAAGAGCCAAAGCGAGAATACTCATCAGTCAAAGGATGACTTTTCAACCAGCCACCATCAGCATATTCATAAAAACTTGTTCCCGGCAAAGCGGTCGTATCAAGGTTGGCAAAATCAATGCCCGAAGTTAACGCAGCTTCTTTTTTACTGCTACAGCCTCCGCCAATAAGGCAGAATGCAAGAATTGGTAAATAATTTCTAGCTTTCATTGTTATTTATTGAGTTATGTAATATTCAAAACATATACAAAGTTTAATTTGTTTTAGTCTCTTCTAGTTCAAGAGATTTCTGTTCCCACTCCTCTACCATTTTATCCAGTTGTTGTTTAAGCTTCTGATGTTGTTCATAAAGAGCCATATCCGATGCTCCTTCAACAGTAGCCATTCTAGATTCAATAATAGCAATAGCCGATTCCAGTTGATTTATCTCCGCTTCGCAATTAGTAATAGCTTTCTCCAGTTTTTTGACCTTCTTATTAAACTCTTTTTGAGCCTCATAAGAGAGCTTACTTTCAGAAACAGAGCTTTGATTTTCCTCGTCAGTAGAAGTCGATGTATTAGCAGATAAGGAAGGTGCTTTTTGCAATTCGTCCAGACTCTCAATCTTCTTCCGCTGCAAGAAATCATAGATACCTCCCAAATGTTCTTTCACCAAACCACTACCGAACTCATATACTTTAGTCGCAAGACCATTTAAAAAATCACGATCGTGACTTACTAAAATCACTGTTCCGTCAAACTCACGTATAGCCTCTTTCAGCACATCTTTCGACCGCATATCAAGATGGTTCGTCGGTTCATCAAGGATTAAAAAGTTAACCGGTTCGAGAAGTAACTTAATCATAGCTAAACGAGTCCGTTCACCTCCTGAAAGGACTTTAACCTTTTTATCCGAGGCTTCACCTCCAAACATAAAAGCACCTAAGATATCACGAATCTTTGTACGGATATCTCCAACAGCTACCCGATCAATCGTATCAAAAACAGTTAAATTTTCATCAAGCATTTGTGCCTGATTTTGTGCGAAGTAGCCTATTTGCACATTATGACCGACAGTCAGTTTGCCTTCAAAGTCGATTTCTCCCATGATACATTTTACCAAGGTTGACTTTCCTTCCCCATTCTTACCTACAAAAGCAACTTTCTCACCTCGATTAATAGTCAAATCCACATCATGAAAAACCACATGTTCGCCATAACATTTCTTCACCCCTTCACAGATAATAGGGTAACTACCTGAACGAGAAGCAGGAGGAAATTTTAGTTTTAAAGCAGAGTTATCCTCCTCATCTATTTCTATCCGTTCTATTTTTTGTAGCTGCTTTATCCGGCTTTGTACCTGTACCGATTTTGTCGCTTTATAACGAAAGCGTTCAATAAAATCTTCTGTATCTTGAATCTGCTTTTGTTGATTTTCATAAGCTCGCAATTGCTGTTCTCTACGTTCTTTACGCAAAACCATAAAATCGTCATAGCATACCTTATAATCATATATCTGTCCACATGAAATTTCAATGGTACGCGTCGTTACATTGTTGATAAAAGCCCGGTCATGACTAACCAGTACAACAGCATTTGCCCGATTAGCCAGAAAAAATTCAAGCCACTGGATTGATTCTATATCCAAGTGATTGGTTGGCTCATCAAGGAGTAATACATCTGGTCGACGTAAAAGTAATTTAGCCAATTCGATACGCATTCTCCAACCACCACTAAACTCAGAAGTCGAGCGATTAAAGTCTTCTCTACTAAAACCTAGCCCTACTAACGTTCGTTCTATCTCCGCATGAAAGTTTGTTCCTCCCATCATTAAGAAACGCTCATTTTCATGAGTAAACCGTTCTATCAATTTATGGTATTCTTCCGAATCATAATCCGTTCGTTCAGCCAACTCCCTGTTCATTCTTTCCAGGTTAGACTGCATCTCAAAGATATGTTCAAAGGCTAATTCAGCCTCCTCTATTACTGTATGATTGTCTGAAAGGATCATTACCTGAGGCAAATAACCGATAGTCACATCTTTCGGGGCAGCAACGACTCCTGCCGTAGGAAGTTGCAAACCAGCCAAGATCTTCAACATCGTCGATTTTCCCGCTCCATTTTTACCCACTAAAGCGATACGATCTTTCTTATTTATTACATAGGATACATCATCAAATAGCGGAGTAGCATTAAACTCCACTTTTAAACCTTCAACTGAAATCATTTATATATCGTTTTTTCGTATCGCAAAGATAATGAATAAAGAACAAAGAAGCCTTTTTCATACCAATATTCAGGCATAATGTCAACTAACATTAACAAGAATCCCCTTATTTATCCATATATTCCATCATTGGAAAAGGATTAAATAAGGGGATTTTATAAAAAACGACCTCTCTTTTCTACAGATATTATTCTTTTAGAAAAGCTTAGCCGGATATTCACCAGCATCTACGAGAGCCTGTATTTTATCCACAACACCCTGACGATCATCGGCATAGGTCACACCAAACCACTTAGCAGTAGTATCCAATACCTTCACACGAGCAGTTCCTTCATTGATAAGCTTATTAACCATCAACGGAATAAAATACTCTGCTTTCAAATTAGCCATATTAGCATTCAAAAACTCTACAAAGTAGTCTTCTGAATATTTAAAATAATCGGGAGTAAAGCCCCACATATTCATTGATACCGGAGTATTATCTCCAATTGTAACCAACTCACCATTCTCATCCTTAAATGAGACCTTACCCTCTATGCGCTCAATAGCTGTCCGTTCAACAACAGTAGTCAGATAACCATCAGCATTTGTTTCACAAACTCCACGAGCTACTGATCCACTTTCTGAAAGGGTATTACCCACACGATAACCTACCATGCAGTAGTCATTAGCCTTACCATTCATATCAGCCAAAGCCTTTCCTAAAACTTCAAAGCTATCACGACCATAAAAATCATCAGCGTTGATTACGGCAAAAGGCTCCTTTATAACATCCTTTCCCATCAACACCGCATGATTTGTTCCCCAAGGTTTAACTCGGTCAGCCGGACAAGCAAAACCTGCAGGCAGAGAATCTAATGCCTGAAAAACTAATTCTACAGGAATATGATTTTCATATTTACTTAAAATTTTGTCTCTGAAGTCTTGTTCAAAGTCTTTACGGATTACAAAAACTACCTTGCCAAATCCTCCACGAATAGCATCAAAGATAGAATAATCCATAATAGTTTCACCATTAGGACCTAAACCATCAAGCTGTTTAAGCCCCCCATAACGACTGCCCATGCCGGCAGCAAGCACAAATAATGTTGGTTTCATATGCACCTTAATATATTTAATAAGATTAATAGTACGCCTTAAATATTTGGCAAAAGTACAAAAAATACGCTCTTTGACAGTCTAATTATCACTCATTTCTTTCCGCATATATCCTTTTTCAGAATGGATATCCAATAGCAAGATGCCAGGCAAGGGCATCTTTGAAAGAAGGAATATTATAGTATCCTTTACGCGTTGTCTGATAAGGTGCATGTATCCCCACCCCACAATCCAGACGAAGTACCAAGAAAGAGAGATCATAACGCAATCCCGCCCCTGTTCCTAGTGCTATCTCATCGGTTAATCCTTTAAGAGCAAACTCTCCTCCGGGGCGATCAGAATCTTTTCTCAACAACCACACATTACCTGCATCTAAGAACAACGCCCCATGCAAATCCCGCAAAATGCGAAAACGATATTCTATGTTCGCCTGAAGCTTAACATCGCCTATCTGATCAATATAAGAGTATTTTGTATTGCTAACAGGACGATAGCTTCCGGGACCAATACTACGAATAGTAAAAGCACGAATACTATTTGCACCTCCAACATAAAACTGCTCACTATAAGGCGCCACATCAGAATTCCCATAAGAATAGATCACTCCGCCTCCCAAACGCATTGCTAAAGATTGGTTTTTATCAATATTCCAATTATAACGAATCTCAGAGCTGAATTTTAAAAACTGTGCAAAAGGAGCTCCTAATAAGTCTTTTTGCCGTCCAAATCTATCTCCAAAAGCTTTATAAATAAGAGAAGTCACATTTCCCGCCGAAGCTAAAGTCGTTTCCCACCAAATTCTATTTCTCTGTCTCCGCAGAGCAGTATTATCATAAGTATAAGTATAACTCATCGAAGGGATAAACTGATTACTTAAACTTAAGTATAAAGCACGATTTTCATTAGCTATTGAGTGGAATAAAGCAGTAGTATCTCTCAAAACATTAAAGACTAATTTAAACGGCACTACCGTATGCTTACTCACCCTTGTAGGCTTGAATACATAAGTAGCGTTTCCACCGAACGATAACAGTTTAAAGAATTTCGCCCTATTTAATTGATTAATATATACATTAAAAGTAGTTGTAGCCGGGAAGTCATAATCTTTTTTTCCTAGTTTTGGAAAAAGAACCCTCGGAATCATTAAAGATGCGGAAAGTCCCATTTCATAAGAATTCATAGCCGATTTACTCTCTCCCTGCTGTGAACCCGTTTGCCACTCATACGAGCCCTTTAAACCGACAGTAAGATTCTCACCGCCACCAAACAAATTCTTTCTAGTAACACTAAAAGATGCTCCCGGACCTGTTAAATTATTGCTTTTTGTTGTCACATTCAGATTCAATTCTCCATCAAGAGGTAAATCATAAGCCGTTTTAATGTTTACATCCAGCAGCTCAGATAAACCCATACTATCCCGTGGAGAATAAAGCATGTCTACATAGCGAAACATTCCAAGTTGCGTCATCTTATCTTGCGTACGAGTCTGCCTCAAAAAAGAATAAGACTGATTCTGATGAAATCTTAATTGCCTGTAAAGTACCGAAGGACGCACCTTTAGCTTGTTTCGATAATATATTTTTAAATCCTTATACATCAAAGAGTCATTAGGCGCCTCACCGTTCACTCCATATAAATGCATCGCAATATTACCTACATTCCAGCGTTTCACAGCCTCTTTAGGCACACCTGCCTTTGGTACTATTTTCATTGAAACTCTACCCGGAAGCATGGTAGTATCAGCCAAAATATTAAAATAATCCGGGCGAAAATAGTAATATCCTCTATTACGAAGCAAGGTGGTTAGTCTTGTCCGTTCATCGTTTAAAGTCAGTACATTAAATTGCTGCTCAGGATGCAACAAAGTACGCCTCCTTCCTTTTTCCAACGTATTCAGAATATCATCAGAAAAACGCTCGTACATAATGGTATCGATCAGATATGGATTCTTCATATCAACCTTGTATTGTACTTTTGCCTTTTTAGGATTTTTTTCAGGCAAAACTTTATAGTCCACCTGACCATTGAAAAAACCATAATCATGCAATAAGTTAGTAGCAGCTTTAGCATGAATAGCCGGATTTACATTAGAGATCAATACCGGTTTTGCTGCAAAACGACGAAATATCCATTTTCCAACGCCCTTCTGATGCTTCACAAACGCATTATATACCCACAAACCAAAAGGGAAAGGGAAACGCATCGTGGAGCTACCTATAATAGAATTGTTAGGCGGTGTGGAAAGTGCAGCATTCACTTCAGTCATTGCTTCTTGTCCCGCTCTATTCGTTGCCTTGTTTTCAATCTGTATCTTCTTTTGCCCTGTATACAGCACCTCCCCTTCAGGTAGATTACGTGTAGTAGAACAACCTACCAACAAAGATAGACAAACGACGAGCAAGCTAAACCATCTACTCCTAGTATAAATATTTCCTTTCATCCTCATCAAAGCTATTTCTTTCGTTTAAAAATAAACAGTTCACCCAAATTATTCATCTTCTTACGCAGTACAAGTCCCACACCTGTTTCCGTAATCTCACCTTCGAGTATACTCTCATAGTTTTTCTTATGGAACACCCTTACATAGCGAGTTCCCGAGCTATCCAAACGATACTCCAATGACACATCATCAATAAATGATTCTGTCTGATTCCTATTTTTGCTGGTAGAAATCGTTCCTCCCAGCACCACTTGAAAGCGATCATTAAAGAAGCGCTGAGCATAACGGAAACTATAATCCGTTCGCTGTCCTCCAGCATCCGACGCATCATAATTTTGCATATCCAATGAGATATTCACCGTTTTTAAAGCCGCTCCCGCAACATTAGACATCTGAGTCTGCAACACACTATTCAATGCAGCACTCATATTTAACGACGAATTTTTATTGCCTGCATTAGCCATATAAATACCCGTAGCTAAAAGTGCCACTGCCTGCTTACTCCGCTCTTCAGACGACATCGCAGCAATCTCACTCTGTACTTTGCTATCTTCCGGAGCATTTAAATCAAAAATCAAAGAGAGTTCTTTCAAATCATTTTGTACAGCTATTGAAACATCAAAGTTAACCATACGAGTTGAATTTTCATCTTCGGCAACAGATGCCCTTATTCTCTCTGTCGCTTTTAGATTCAAAGTAGGTTCCATTGGATTTCCTTTCCATTCCACATAACTCCCCTCATCAACAGTAAACTCTTTTAGTGGAATAATCGGCAATGAATATTTTAAAGTTCCTCCCGATAGCGTATATCTTCCCGAAAGAACTAGATCACCACGTGGAGAATATTGCAGAGATAAATCGCCTCCGCCTTCTAACGACACATAACTACTACGATCAGGCGTTAAATCTGCTTTAAGTCTAACAGCCGGATCAATATGCACCGTCATTAACATATCGAGACCTCCTAAAGAGAGAGTCGAAGCATCTTCTTTCTTTCTAGAAAGCGTATCACTAAAGTCAGTAAAAGTAACCAACTCGCCCAAACGATCTTGTACCGTCAATGGAGAATCTCGCAATACATAAGTCACATTCGTATTGCCTAGCAAATTCATATTACCACGCATTACAAGGGCATTCAGAGGTCCTCGAAGAGTTGAGTTAAAATCCACAAAGACTTTTCCATACACCAAACTCTCATTAGTACGAGGTGCATCAAGCAAAGTATAATTATCTGCTTTCATAGACAGATTAGCCATTGGAGTAAGCGGCTTTTTAAAATCAACATAGCCGTCGATAATAAAAGGATTTTTACTTGTAGTAGATATCGCAAACTTATCAAAGTTAACGCGACTATTTTCAATATTGACCGGACGGTGATCAAACCAATAACGTGCCCCCGCCTGGCGAGCAAAAACAGAAACACTATCGAGCATTAATTTGCCATTCACAACAGGCTTATCCGTCTGCCCCGTTAAAATAAGCTCACCATCCAGATCACCCGAAAGCGTAACCGCCTGATCAGGAATAAAAACATTTGCTATGCTCAATGGAAAATGCTCCAAGGTACCGTTAACATCAAGATTACCAACCCCTTCAGAATGATAAGTACCGTTCAATGTCATCACCTCTGTTCCCTCGTGAGTTAAATAGCTATTCACATAATGAGTACCCTTTTCACCTGGCAACCAAGTCACTCCCAAAGAAACATCACCTATCCGCTGATTTTCATACACAAGTTCATCAATATTCGACTCTGTAGAGAGTTGCAAAGAAGTGGCTGTCTGCACATAATGCCCTTCCGCCGAAAGTAATCCCGAAAAACGAGGTAAGTATGGTAATGCTTCACTGATTTCAGCTAAGCGAATACGCCTCAATTCAATGTCCATATTCTGAAGGAAAGTTGTATCACGCAAAGAGTGTATACGAACCCCCATTCCATCTTTATCTAGCATCTCTACATTAGCAAAGATATGACGGTCTTTACGCAAAAAAATACGATTATCCTCATTAAAACGAAATTTCCTAAATGCCACAATCGGTTCGTCCGGAATAAACTTGAACACAATTCCATTGTTACGAGGCTTTACATTTACCCCTAGTAATACTCCAGTTTCTCCCTTCTCATTTTGATACTCCAACATCAATTCCGCATCTTCATTGCGTATTTCTCCTGTCAGATATGTTTTAAAAACAAACTGTGGATTATCAGGAGCATTTATTACTCCGCCACGCATCGTTATGCGCGTAGTATCTTGCTTTATGTTTAAAAATAACGAATCAAGTTGAATAGAATCAACAACTAAACCATCTACTGAAGCGCGACCATTGATACCTCGATCAGGGGTGGTTCCAAATTTCAAAGCCAACCTTTTATACGTAATATTTCTAATAGCCAAAAAACGATTTAGCGGATTAGCGGTGCCCGCATTCAGCATCAGACCGGCTGTTGGTAGCGCTTTACGCAGTGCTGAATGATCCAAGCGCTTATTCTTTAGTTGAGCCAGCAATACCTCGGAGAAGGTTTTTGATTGCTTTATTAAATGTTCTAATGTTCCTTTTGATTTGCAGCTAAAGTCCAAATCATGGGCTTGCAAAACAGCTTTCAAAGAATCTTTCTGAGCTGATGCTTTGAGAGTAAAAGCAAACGGTTGTTTCATCGGTTTAGGATAATAGCCCAACTTATACCAATCAATCTGCTTCACATCCAGTAAAAGTTTACCTTCCGTGTATGGCTGATTCAAATGATATTCAGCACTGGCAGAGAGATTAAACAATTGATTATCACCTGTTAGCATAGCCTTTAATGTTCCATTTTTCAGCCCTCCTGTTAATCCTATATCCGATACAGCAAAACGTCCATAGTGCAGTTGATCAACCGAACAACGGAAATTTGCTACAGAGCGTGAAGAAGCAAAGTCCAATCCCCTACCACTAATTTCAGCTGATGCGGAAAGAGTATATAAAGAATCTTTAGGGAGAAAATGCTTCATTTGTAGAGAATCTATCGTCACATCTCCTTTATAAACTTTCGAATGATCGTCATAATCGGCTTTAAGAGACAGGCTACCGTCTCCATCTTTTAATCTAACAAGAGTTCGAAAACGTGCATCTTTTAGTTCACCTTTAGCTACGAGCGTGATTCCAGAAGGAAAAGCCAATGTTCCTTCACGAAGCATAGGATGCAGACTAGCCATAAAGTCCAAATTACCTGTAATGGCCTGCAAATCAAGATTCGCTGAACGCTTCAATGAGTCTGTCACATTCAAGAAATCCCCTCCTCCAGTTATCGACAAAGCTCCCGGCAACTCAACTTTAAAACGAGACAACTGTAGATGTTTTAAACTTCCCTCTATTCCCCCCTCTACTCTAAGTGCCCGAAAAGGATAATCTCTCCTGAATGCTTCCGGCAGATTTCCGGCAAACAGCATTACATCCTGCTTTCCTATAAAAGCATCTAGCTTAGCATAAATTGGAGATTGAGATGCATCTTTCACAAACCAGGCAGTCTGCCCAGAAAAGTTCACCTGAGAATTAGGAGTAAGCAACTTGAGTAAAGGTATACGCAGCGATGTACCGTCAGTAACCAAGCTTCCCGAAGCTTCAGTGATACTTAGTCCGGAACGTTCATTCAGAGAAAACTGACGAATCATCGCCTTTAGTCTGTTTTTTTGCCATAACAAAGAGTCGACCGATACATTTACATCTCGCACAGCAATATGAGAAGCGTCAAAGCCAACATTCGGTTTAAGTGAATTCAGATCGGCATAAAAAGAGCTGCCATTTAGTTTAAATTGTTGTAAAGTATATGAAAGACGTCCAAAATCGATCTTAGTACCTTCAAGTATCGCCTGAGAAACATGACCTCCCAAGCGCATAGAGTCTTCGGGCATATGTAAATTAAAAGACACATCATGCAATTTCAACATTTGCAATGCTATCTTCCAGCGGAGCGGTTCTTTTTTTGCTTCTTCTGGAGGTAAGGTATCTTTTTCGAGCTGCAAATGAATGTGAGTATTGCTAAGTTCTACAGCACCCAATAAAGCATTTTCATCCGCAAGGTTTACATCATGACTTTTCAAATTCAAATTACCCAACACCCCTTTTATCTTCATGCCATGCAAAAGCTCCGCCGAATTAAAAGAAGTTGAGTTTAAAGCAAGTTCTTTTACCTTAACTTCTCCTCGAAACAAAGGTAACATCTGCACACTAACATTCAGGCGTTCAAGTGATAACAGGGTATCCGTTTTCTGAATAAGGGTAACTTCTCTTATTTGTAGATTTAGAGGAAAGCGAAGATCAATGCGTTTTATTCCCAATTGCATTCCTGTTGCTTCTGAGGCATATTTAATGAGTTCCTTACGCAAAAAATTCTGCACAGGCGGAATATAAAGCGAGAACATCAATAATACAAATAGAAAGACAGGAACTAGTAGTAGCCCTACAATCCTTTTAAACCATTTTCGTCTCATGAGCATTACTTAGAACAAACAACTACACAAAGAAAACAAATTATTTTTAAAGTAAAGAAGAGCTTTTCTTAATAAATAAATCATTTCAAAACATCCCCATGTTGTTAGGCAAAACATCCGGATGTTTTGATATAGAACATCCCCATGTTATGCATCTTTCAATAGGTTAATTAAAAGAGGTAGAGCAAGTGCCTTTCAATCAAGCACGGGTTCCTCTTTTTATCTAGGGGAATCTAGCAACAATTTTATAACTGATTTCTAAAAATTTCGGCTTGTTGAAGGATAGAGTGGGCGTTATCCAGAAATAATAAAATTTGTCTTTCGACTTCAGAAGAGAATGCGTCGTCTCGTATTAATTCCAACCATGAGAGTAAAGGCAAAGCTTCCGAGGCTTCGAGTAACGTAAACAATGGCAAAAGTTTATGAGCAAGAGAGGAGATAGTGGTTACATCTTTATTCTGCAAAGCCTCATCCATCTGAGTAATGTTCTTACCTGTCTCCGTAATAAAGCTGTCCATAATATTTCGCGCAGCCTCTTTATCATCTCCTGAAAACGTTAAGAGAGAAGCAAAATTGAATTTAATTGAAAGATCAGAATTATCAGGCATAGAAAAGATAGAAGAATTTATCTCTCTAGCTTCGAGACATAGAGCTCTTAATAACTCTTTAATAGAGAAAGGCTTATGTAAACAAGCAAAGAAACCTTGTTCTTTAAAAGAAGCTTCACTCATCTCACTACGAGCAGTAACAGCAATAACGGGAATTTCTTTAGCTTGGGTAATGTTCGAAGCTCGTAGCAATTTCAATAAATCAATACCATTAATAGAAGGCATTTGAACATCTGTTAGCAAAAAATCAAAATGCTCATTCCGCAGATGCTCCGTAAGCTCTTCAAGCTGTTCACAGCAGGTAGCCGAAAGACCTTGTTGCTCTAGCATCGCAGCAGTGAGAGTTAATTGAATTCGGTCATCATCAATCAACAGAATTTTAAGGTGATCTGCCGATAAGGCATTGACAGCTATATCAGGATGTGTTTCATCAGACACATCTAAAGGCAATGTTACTATAAAGGTACTCCCCTCTCCTTTTACACTTTCTACATCAATATTACCATTCAACAAGTGTACCAGTTTATACACAATGGAAAGCCCAAGTCCGAAGCCTTCTTGTCCTTGTGCCCCTGGAAGCCTAGTAAATTCCTGAAAGATCCGCTCTTTATCTGCAGCATCCATCCCTTTTCCGGTGTCTGCAACAACTAATTTCAAAGACGATGCTACATACGCCACACTCACCTTTACACTTCCATATTCGGTGAATTTAATAGCATTGGAAAGAAGATTTTCTGTTATTTGCCGTAAACGTACAGGATCACCAATAAACAATCCATCCAAATCACGAGAGACATCCCAAGAGAGAAGCAAACCTTTTGTCTGAGCCAAAGGTGCAAAAGTTATTTGCAATTCATCAAACAGTTCAATAAGGTTAAAAAAAACTCGATTAATCTCCATTTTATTAAGATCTAACCGATGAAAGTCAAGCAAATCATTGACCAGTCGCAATAGATGTTTTGAAGAATCTTTCATATTTTTAAGATAAGACTTCTGACGTTTATCTACTTCAACATCCGATATCAAATCAGCATAGCCAATAATAGATCCCAAAGGAGCTTTAAAGTCGTGTGTAATAGTTATCATCAACTTTTCACGGGCTTCGAGTAGCTCTTCTGCCCGCCGGTTAGCTGCCTCCAGCTGTTTTCTGTACTTATTACTACGCGTAATATCTCTCCATATTAATATTAAAAAAAAGATAGAAAGTACAACAGCTACCACAGCAATAACCCCTATAGTCTTAATGGAGCGAGTACCCACTTGGTGACTCTCTTCCACCTTTTGCATCACTCTTAAAGAGGTTTCTTGATCATAATTCTTAATAAGACTATCAATTTTAACGCTCAAACGGCGATTGGTCTGATGCAGCAATTTGCTATTATCATTTTTGATCTTAGATAACTGTCTCTTTTTTCTTTTAATCTCGTGTATCTGTCGATGAAGGGAGTCAACCGGATTATAATCTTCCAAAAGAGTATCCGTACGAAATTCCAAAGAGGTGTTCACTAACACCGCACTATCTTTAGAAGGAGCAAAAACTTCGATCAGTCTTTTAAAAAAGCCTCTTTTCTTAGGAGGAGTAATCAAAGAATCACGTTTCGTTATTACTCTGTGCTGCACACGCTGTTGAGTCAGAACAGAGTCCTGCCGAGCAATGATACGATCAACTTCTTTAATAGATAATGCGCTATCATTCACATCATCTAACATCCTAAGTATGGAGATTGTGTTTTTATCTTTCTGGTGGAGTAGCAAAAGCAAACTATCTGCTTTAGAGTGACGATCAACATCTGAAGAGGAGAAACTCTTCATTTCACTATATATAAATATAAGAGAAAAAAAAAGTACTGCCAACAATAGTAAATAGCCAATCGCTATTTTCCATTTAGTCAATATTTCATTCTTTACTTTCTGCATGACGCCTGAATCTCAGCCAAAACATAATACCGGCACTAGAAAGTCCAAATGGCAAAGCCATCCAAACACCCGGCGCACCCCAATGGAGCACAAACCCAAAGAAATAGCCTGCAGGCAAAGATATAATAAAATAGGCGACAAACGCAATCCACATCATTGGTTTAACATCCGATATACCTCGCAAAGCATTTGCAAAAGCAATCTGCATACCATCACCAAATTGATAGAGCAACATAGGTAACACAAGAGATGCCACAATAACAGAAACTTCCTGACTATCAGTAAACCACGCTGCCATGTGATTTCTTAACAGGAATAAGAGTATGCAAAAGAATAAAGCCATTCCCCAAATGATGTGCAACCCTGCATACGTAACACGACGTACATTTACCCAATCATGTTGTCCACGAAAATAGCTAACCCTAACAGCGATTGCAGCTCCCATTCCATAATAGACTAAGAAGGCTAAGGTTGAAATGGTGCACATCACCTGATGCGCAGCTAGCGCATACGCACCAATCCATCCCATCATAATAGCACTAAAGTTGAAAGAAGCAGTTTCCATCCCCATTTGTAACCCAAGCGGCCATCCCAAAGCGTTCAAACGGTAAAAATCTTTTCGCAACATAGGGAATCTTGAGAATCCGACGAAGTAACGTCGATAACGCTTATGCATCGCAAAGACCCAAATAAAAACGAGCAGCATAACGATACGTGAAGTCAGCGTGCTAATGCCCGCACCCAACAAGCCAAGCTCCGGAAAGCCCCATTTACCATAGATCAGAAGATAATTTCCCAAAATATTTAAGGAGTTGCCTCCAAGAAGTATCCACATGGCAGTTTTCGTATCCGTTATACCGTCTGCAAATTGCTTAAAAGCATTAAAGAGCATAATAAAGACCATTGAGACAAGCAATACCAAATAATAGGGTCTGATCAACGGCATCAATTCTATCGGCTGTCCAAGCCTAGTAACATTCAAATAAAGGATAAAAAAAACAGCCGTGACCAACAATCCAACCAAGAAGTTAGCAAGCAAGCTCGCTTTCAGAGCTTGACCCGCAGACGCAAAATTTCTGGAACCGCATAGTTCACCGACAACAGGAGTTAGCCCATAGGAGAAACCTGTACTAAAGATAATACCAAGATTGAATACATTATTCACAAAAGAAGAAGCTCCAAGTTCAAGCGTGTCATGGTGCCCAATCATAAATGTATCGGCAAAGCCCAGTACGATAATACCCAGCTGACCGATAACAATAGGAATACCTAATTTAAAAAGAGCTTGATAATGGGCCTTCCCTTGTGATATGTTATTCGCTTTACTCATTATTACAAGACCCCGTATCTTTCTTCTTATAATGAATGACCGAACAATTATTCCTTTGAAATGCCTGCGAAGCTACTTCTCGAAGATGTTCCGCAGAAACCTGTCTGTAATGCTCTACCTCCATCTCCATATCTTCAGCACAGCTAAGCATCTCAAACCAGGCTAAATTAGTAGCCAGATTTAGATAATTCATGTTTCCAAAAATATACGTTGACTCAAATTTATTTTTCACTTTTTCCAACTCCTTTACATCAATAAGTTCAGAACGTAGTCTTTCCAGCTCCTCCCAAACAGCCAGCTCCGCCTGCTCAAGTGAAACACCAACAGCAGGTTTACCGGTAATATGGAACAAGCCGGCGTCAACTGTTCCTGAGATATAAGCATCAATACTTGAAAAGAGTTTTTTATCTTGTACCAAACTTTGGTTCAAACGGCTGGAACGTCCATTGCTCAACACATCAGAGAGTATATCATACGCATAATAATCCGCATGTAAGCGTTCACACATATGAAACGCCATAAATAAAGAATCAAGTGGCACATTGCGCTCTACTTCAAGTCTCCTCTCCTCGGTTTGCAAAGGTTCTATATTCATTGGCTTCCTTCGGACTTCTCTATATGGAATAGGTGCAAACCATTTCTCTGCCAAACGCACAGTTTCTTCAAACGAGATATTTCCCGTTATAGCTAATACAGCATTATTGGGGACATAATAACTAAAAAAGAATGCTTTCACATCATCTAGAGTAGCATCTACAATATGGCTCAATTCTTTACCGATGGTAGGCCAGCTATAAGGATGAACTTTATAAGCCAACGCTCTCAACAAATGACTGACATCACCATAAGGTTGGTTCAAACAGCGTTGTTTGAATTCTTCTATCACAACACTACGCTGAGCCTCTAAACTGTCAGGAGTAAAGGCAAGGCTCAGCATACGGTCGGATTCTAACCAAAAAGCTGTCTCAACGTTCTGTTTCGGTACAGTAAGATAATAATTTGTAATATCATTGTTCGTCCACGCATTATTCTCTCCTCCGGCTAATTGCAAAGGAGTATCAAAATCAGGGATATTCGCAGATCCTCCAAACATCAAATGCTCAAAAAGATGGGCAAAACCTGTATGATCAGGAGATTCATCTTTCGCTCCGACTTTATACAAAAGGTTAAGAGCAACCATTTGAGTACTATCATCATAAGAGTGTACCACCTTTAAGCCGTTAGACAAAACGCTTTTTTGTATATTCAACATTTTACTCAATTACGGAAACTTTGATAATTTTTACATCTTCCTCAGGGCGATCACCACGATCTGTTTTGACTTGCTGAATTTTATCGACAACATCCATTCCCTGAACTACCTCACCAAACACAGTATATTGATTATCCAAATGAGGTGTTCCACCCACTGTAGTATAAGCTTTTACTTGTTCAGGAGTAAAGTGAAAATCCGGTTGCTTAGCAGCTTCCGCTTCAGCCTCTGCATAAAGTTTTTCTTGTAAATCATAAAGAGCATTTTGATCATTAGCTTTACGCATCTTATAAATCTCTTTCATATGCTTTTGAGCCAAAGCATTGAAAGCAGAAGTAAGTTTACCTTGATTCATCTGCTGTTCCATACCAAGAAGTGTAGAGTCACTATACACCTTACCTGTTACAATATAAAATTGACAACCGGATGATTCCTTTTTTGGATTCGCATCATCTCCTTGGCGTGCAGCAGCAAGGGCTCCTTTCTTGTGAAAGTATTTAGGATAAACAAATTCAGCAGGAATAGTATAACCTACATCACCGGAACCTAACATTTTGCCTTTTGGCGCTCCCTTGGATTCAGGATCTCCTGCCTGTATCATAAAATCTTTGATCACTCTATGAAACAGAGTCCCCTCATAAGTTCCTTCTTCAACTAGTTTTATAAAATTATCTCTATGTTTAGGAGTTTCATCATACAGCTTAACCATTATATCACCCATACTGGTCTCAATCTTCACCATAACCTCTTTCTTATTTTCCATTTTTTCTTTCTTCTTTTGCCCTGAACGACACGCTGCAAAGCTGCCGGTCAGAATAATTAATAATATAAATAAATTCCTTTTCATAAGTATCAACCTTTAATTCTTGCAAAAATACGACATTAGTAGCTTCTCTGCCAAGAAAACTTCTTAATAATACGCATAATAGATACAAGTTAATGGAGAATACGCTAACTTTGTGAATACGTAAAATGCATCAAAAACAACGAAATGACCAAATCTATATTAATAATTGAAGACGATATCACATTCGGAATGATGCTTAAAACTTGGTTGGAAAAGAAAGGTTTCCAAGTTTCTTCTGCCAGTACCATCGCACATGCACAGAAATATATAGAGACCAATGATGTCAATTTAATACTATCCGACTTAAGGTTACCCGATCATGACGGCATCTTTTTACTAAAATGGATGTTGAGAAAAAAACTGAATATTCCTTTAATTATTATGACCGGATATGCCGATATACAATCTGCAGTACAAGCAATAAAATTAGGAGCGCAAGATTATATAGCCAAACCTGTCAATCCTGAAATTCTTCTCAAAAAAATAGAAGAGGCATTTTTGCCTCCTCAAAAAGCAGCTACTGCCTCAATCAATCCGATTAGCCAAAAGCTTGACAAAGAGCATCCGTCTGGTTTTCTTGAAGGAGAAAGCGAGGCAGCCAGACAGCTCTATAATTATGTACGTCTAGTAGCTCCAACAAATATGTCAGTGCTCATCATGGGAGCCAGCGGTACCGGCAAAGAACATGTGGCACATCGTATTCATCAATTAAGCAAACGCAATGCATCTCCATTTGTCGCAATGGATTGTGGAGCAATTCCCAAAGAGCTAGCTGCTTCAGAATTCTTCGGTCACAAGAAAGGAGCATTTACAGGTGCTTTAACTGATAAAACAGGTGCATTTGTTGCTGCTAATGGAGGTACATTATTTCTCGATGAAGTGGGCAATCTTAGTTATGAGGTACAAGTGCAACTTCTTCGTGCATTGCAGGAGCGCAAGATACGACCTGTGGGATCAAACGAAGAAATTAAAGTAGATATCCGATTAGTGACTGCAACGAATGAAAACCTTGAAGAAGCTATTAAAGAGGGTAACTTCCGTGAAGATTTGTTTCATCGAATCAATGAGTTCACGTTACACATTCCAAACCTAAAGGATCGAAAAGAAGATATTCTCTTGTTCGCCAAATTTTTCCTTGACAAAGCAAATCAGGATTTAAACAAGCAAATAACTGGATTTGATTCTAAAGCATCTATCACATTAGAGAGCTATCATTGGCCGGGAAATTTAAGGCAAATGCAGAATGTGATTAAACGCGCCACACTATTAGCCCAAGGAGATGTCATTACATTAGCTGAACTTGGAGATGAAATAAGCGACACGAACAACGAAAACGGTTCTTCAACCTCTCTTAGTTTATATAACGAAGAGAGTGAAAAAGAACAGATACTTAAGGCTCTTAAACAAACCGGAAATAATAAGAGCAAAGCTGCTCAGATACTTGGTATCGATAGAAAAACTTTGTATAATAAATTGAAACGACACAATATTCAGCCATGACTTTCTTAAACAAACGCTATATATTAATGGATCTGGACGGAACAATTACCGATCCGGCTATAGGGATAACTAAATCAGTACAATATGCATTAGAACATTTTGACATCATTGTCAATGAATTGAGTCTACTCTACCCATTTATAGGACCTCCACTAAAAAAATCATTCATAGAATATTATCATCTTACGGATAAACAGGCAGATTGTGCTATCACAAAATACAGAGAATACTTCAGTGAGAAAGGTATTTATGAAAATGAAGTGTATGATAAAATGGGGTTGTTTCTTGAAACTTGCCGTAAACAGGATAAAGAATTGATTGTTGCAACATCAAAGCCGACACTATTTGCTGAAAAAATTCTTAGGCATTTTCATATCAGAGACTATTTTACCGCAGTATATGGAAGTAATTTAGACGGTACGCGATCTGATAAAAATGAAGTAATTCAATATGCCCTCTCTTCTCAAGAAATTATAAACAAAGACGAAGCAATAATGATCGGCGATCGTAAACATGACATTGAAGGGGCTTCGAAAAATAAGATAAACTCCATCGGCGTTCTCTATGGATACGGAAGTCGAGAAGAACTAACAAAAGCCGGAGCTGACGAGCTAGCCGAAAACATTTCTCAACTACAAAAACTTATCACAGGCTAAACATCAATCACAAGAAAACCTGTGGAAACATTCCACAAACGCCACACAACATCCACACTTTTCCACACATTCCCTCAAAAGGGATTCCACATAATCATCTCATAATCAAGCCATTAATAAATAAATATTTTATGGCATAGGTCTTGCAACTCTTTATGTGTAATGGTTCTAGCACAAAACTAAACTAGACTTACACTAAACAGTATAAACCATTTAAAGTTATGATTATGAAAAAATTAGTATTAGTTATGATGTTGTTTATGTGCGGTAGCTCATTCTTGGCAATAGCGCAAGATCCGGTAAAAAAGAATCAGCCAACTACAGAAAAGACCGATTCTACAACCACCAAACCTGCAAAGGATGAACCGCAGTCTGACGAACCGACAAGCGAAAAGCCGGATTCAACTCAGACTCCCACTCAAGTGGCTGAATAAAAGTAAGCACACTAATAAAAAAAGCCATCCCTCCTTTCGTCTATTCAGGGGATGGCTTTTTATTTTTTTTTATAAATATAAAGAAGAGGTCAAACTATTCCATAAGTTATCAGAGGGTACAGGAGCTTTCAAATCAATCAGTTCTTTTGAAACCGGATGAGTAAACGTTACTCTTCGAGCGTGCAAACAAATACTGCCATCTTGATTAGAACGAGGGAAACCATATTTCAAATCTCCCTTAATAGGACATCCCATTTTTGCCAATTGACAACGTATTTGGTGATGTCTTCCCGTCTTCAGATCAACTTCAAGCAAATAATAATTATCTGAACGAGCTATCGTTTTATAATGCAGAACTGCTCTTTTTGACTTAGGAACTTCTTTATCATACGCATAACTCTTATTCTGTTTCTCGTTGCGAAGCAGATAATGAGTTAACTCAGCCTCCTGCTCATTAGGGTATTTTTTTACTATCGCCCAATAAGTTTTCCGAACGTCGCTATTCTTAAACATCTCATTTAAGCGTGATAAAGCTTTTGACGTTTTAGCAAAAACAACAAGTCCGCTTACCGGTCGGTCCAAGCGATGTGCCACCCCCACAAAGACATTTCCGGGTTTCTGATACTTCTCTTTCAAGTATTGTTTAACGGTCTCCGAAAGAGGAGTATCTCCCGTTTTATCACCCTGAACAATTTCAGAGCTAGTCTTATTGACCACTATTATATGATTATCTTCGTAGACAACAGTCATCTATTACATATTCATTCCGCCGCAGCAGTGAATAACTTGACCGGTTACATAAGAAGAAAGATCAGAAGCAAGGAAAGTTGCTACATCCGCTACATCTTCAGGAGTACCTCCACGACGCAAAGGAATCTGACTAGCCCATTCAGCTTTCACCTCTTCGGAAAGAACCGCTGTCATCTCAGTCATAATGAAGCCCGGTGCAATAGCATTAGCACGAATATTACGAGGTCCGAGTTCTTTAGCGACTGATTTAGCCAACGCAATCATACCTGCTTTAGAAGCAGAGTAGTTAGCTTGTCCCGCATTACCGGACACACCAACAACCGAAGCCATATTGATAATACTTCCGGCCTTTTGCTTATTCATAATAGGCTGAACTGCCTTAATGAAATTAAATGCAGACTTTAAGTTCACGTTAATAACCAAATCCCACTGTTCTTCAGTCATACGTTTAAAAGAAGCGTCACGAGTGATACCTGCATTATTTACCAAAATATCAACTCGTCCAAAATCTTTCAAAATCTCATCAACAACAGCCATTGTGTCTGCATAGTTTGCAGCATTTGAAGCATATCCTTTAACTTTAACGCCTAATTCGGCTATTTCCTTTTCCGTATTACGAACATTATCATCAATTGATAGATCAGTAAATGCGATATTAGCACCTTCTGAAGCAAATTTTAAAGCGATAGCCTTACCGATACCTCTTGCAGCACCAGTTACAATAGCAGTTTTTCCACTTAATAGTCCCATACTAATAATTTGTTATTTATTTTAATTCTTTTTTATGCAATGCGCCAAACACAATGTTCGACACATATTGTTTACGAGTAAAAAAATCTAAATCACCTCCGATATTACCACGTATATAAGGTACTTCAATACCCTTCACACAATAATGGACCAATATAGCCGTCATCCCAACATCATCAAGTTGAAAAACTCCCTTATCCTGTCCTTCCTGCAAAACGGTTCGAAACAGCTGAATCTCCTTAGCATCAAATCTTTTGCGAACTTTTTCAACCTTCCATATATCACGAAAAAAGTTTGCGCGAAGAGTTCCATTTCGATAAACAACCTCTTTTACAGCATCCAAACGAGTATAGATCATTTCAATAATCTTTTCATCAGGTGAAATATCCTTTTCGGCAACCTGTTTCATTGTGTCCGATAGAATATCTAGCTCAGATTCCACGACAGCCAGATAAATTTCATCCTTACTCTTAAAATAAGTATAGAGAGTTCTTCTGCCTTTCTTTGAAGCGACAGCAATATCATTCATGGTGGTATTTTCCACCCCCATCTTGGCAAAAAGCTGACGGGCAACATCTACTAATTTAGCTCTGGTCTTTGATACTGTCATAGATAAATTGCACATTGCTGAATAATTTGAGCAAAAGTAGTAGTTTTACGCATATCATACAAGAAAAAACAAAATAATCACATTGATAGCTTTATTGAAGGAGAAAAACATAAAACAGATTAAGATTAAAGAAAAAAAGAGAAGTAGCTACTCGACTATATATCAGTTAGTTGAGGACGAAGATAAAAAATAAACAGAAAAAACAGATAGAAACATTTGTTTTTTAATACATAAGCAGTACCTTTGCACTCACAAAACATCGCGGAGTGGAGCAGTTGGTAGCTCGTTGGGCTCATAACCCAAAGGTCGTCTGTTCGAGTCAGGCCTCCGCAACACAAGAAGAAAGTGAATAAGATACTGTATATGCAGACTTATTCACTTTTTTTTATGTCATCAGCTATTATAAAACAAGGACGCAATGAATATAGAAGGATCGGATCAGACCTAAATCGGCTCAGTCATTATTCTTGGGGATTTAACCATTACGCATATAGCATCATCACTCTATAAAGATAGAATTTTACATCATTTACTCCTCTGAATGTAGCCCTAAAGGATTTAAGCTTGGCATTGAAAGATTCAGCTGCTGCATTTGTGAGTCTGTTTTCAAAGAAATTCAATATCCTATCATTGTGATTTTTAAAGGTTTCTATTACCGTATTGAACTGAGGGTAATTCCATTCCTCTACCTTGTTGAACCACAGTGCAAGCTTTGCTCTTGCAACATTTTTATCATAGTTTTGAGAGTATATCTGTCCGAGTTGCAGAGCCAAATAATATAATTGTTTTATATCGTCAAACTGTTTAAAGAGTATTTCAGCCCTTATTCTTTGAGAGTTTGTCCATTTATCAGGACTCTTGAATAGTAGATATCTGCTTCGGACAAGAAGCTGCCTGATGGTATCTCCGTTATCAAAACATTGAGGTATATATTTTCTTCTTTCTGTTCTTGCTCTTTGTATATCTGAGTTCTCCTGCTCAATAGCCTGCCATCGATATTGCACACGTAGCTCCTGCAATGCTTCCTGCATCTGCATTTGTACATGAAAGCGGTCTATGATCTGCGTAGCGTAAGGAAAACACCTCTTGGCTATTTGTCTCATACTTCCGGCCATGTCAAGTGTCACGTTCTTGACCATCCTACGTTTTCCTTCTGGTAACTTCATCAGGTATTTGCATACATCCTCAGCTTTTGTTCCCTTTATCATGGCTATAACCGTACCATGCTTACCATGACCTGCTTTATTGGTTACAATGGTATATAGCTCTCCATTGCTGAAGGCTGTTTCGTCAATAGATATATTCTCACCTAAATTGTCCTTGAAATACATATACTCATCAGCATGCGAGAGCTGGTTCCAGGAACGATAGCCGCTTAGATGTTCTTTGTAGTAATCGTTAAGTGTCTTAGACTTCATATGGCAGAAGTCGGCTACTAATTTTATACTAACCTCATGATTATCAAGATAGCTCTTTTAAAAAAGAACCGAACTCGGCTGTTATCCTAGTTCCGTCTGCAACCAATTGCCAGTCCCTGCTGTATGTCTTACCCGTTTGCTTATCCTCCCATCTGCGACGTTTAACTTTTAAATATACAGTGCGGTCACGAACAGGAAAATCGGTAACTGTTATCTCGGGATAGAAACCTTTTGAAACTAGCGGAAGACTTGAATACTCGTCCGGTATGGTATTTTTCTCTTCAAGAGAGAATATATAATAATCACCCATATCTGAATAGTCCGTAAAATCAAAATAGTCAAGCATCCCTTTGGGAAGGAACATGGACAATATATACTTATAATCGATTGGTTTCTTTGGCATGAAGCAAAAGTAATATTTTATAAGGTAAATAGAAAAGAACGAATTATTAAATCCCCAAATTTAAAGACTGACCCTATATTTGCCCCTATACGGCATAAAACAAAGCATTTTTAAACAAAAAAAAACTCAAATCAATGCGAATCGCATTAACTCAAGCCCTTTTAATATGCTATAAATCAGTCCTTTAACAGACTTTTTTAAGTGTGGGCGTTGAGGGATTCGAACCCCCGACCCTCTGCTTGTAAGGCAGATGCTCTGAACCAGCTGAGCTAAACGCCCTTATGTTAACAGAAGTGACTAGAATGTAGTGGGCGTTGACGGATTCGAACCGCCGACCCTCTGCTTGTAAGGCAGATGCTCTGAACCAGCTGAGCTAAACGCCCGTGCACTTCCGTTTCAAAAGCGATGCAAAGATACGTCTTTTCCTGAAACCTCCAAAAATATTTCCTACTATTTTTTACAGCAAATTGATACAACAGCAGTTAAACTACTGATTTACAAATCATAGCAGCTAAAAAAAAGACTATAAAGCGTATTTACAAACAGCATCATCCTTCTACTGTATAGACAAAATGTTCATCATTCGAAAGATTTTCATCATATCTAAAGCCTTCCCACGTGAAGGACTTCAATGTTTCAAGGGAATCTATTCTGTTTTTTATAATAAAACGCGTCATCTCCCCACGAGCCATTTTTGTATATACAACAATAGTGGAGAGCTTACCATTCTTATGTACATGAAATTCGGGGGTAACAACCTTAATCTCTCTCAGCACCTTTTTCCAATCAAAAAGTCCTCTCATTTCATCGCTAGCCAAATAAAAAAGCACTCCTCCTGACGCTTTTATATCAGAAATAAACAAGTCTGTTAACTTTGATTGCCAATAAGAGAATAGGGTTCCTTCGTGATAGCCGGGTAATCTAACGTCTCCTTCCAAGCGATACAAACGGATAGCATCCAACGGGCGCAGCATACCATAACAAAAAGAAGTAATGCGCAAATGCTTTTGTGCATATAAAAAGTCGCCCATCGTGAAATCCGTTGGATTTAGACGCTTAAAGACAATACCGGTATAAGCTAATAGAGCAGGCAACTCAGTAGTATCTGTCGAATGAAACGATTGATAACGCTTATAATTCTCCACCGCAATCTTCGAGTTAACCTTTAGCATTACCTCTAAATCCTGAACAGAAAATTGAGACATTTGCAAAGCTATTTCTCTAGCTTCTTGAATAAATAAGGGAACGGTTGCCTGTGATACCTCATATTTGGAAGTATCTTTCATCGTCTTAGCACAAGATATAAGTAATAACATAATATTCTTTTTATAAATGCAAATCTATACAAATTATTCATTTCGCAACAGTACACAACAAGAAACTTCAATGGTTGCCAAAGCATTTCATGCTAAACAAGACGTAAGTTAATCCGTTTATAGACTGGTGATTTGATTCTTTTTATGTAATTTTGCCGGGAAAATAAAAAATGAAAAGCTTAATGGAAACAGTTGTTAGTGGAATTCGCCCAACAGGTAACCTGCATTTGGGCAACTACTTTGGAGCAGTAAAGAGTTTTTTGCAAATGCAAAATGAGTATAATTGCTATTTTTTCATAGCAGACTGGCACTCATTAACCACTAGCCCCAAGCCAGAAAATATTATAAAAAGTGCGCACACTATATTAGCAGAATATCTTGCATGTGGAATAGATCCGGAAAAAGCAACTATATATATACAAAGTGATGTAAAAGAGGTATTAGAGCTATATCTATACCTTAATATGAATGCATATCTTGGAGAGATGGAACGTTGCACGACTTTCAAAGAAAAAGCTCGCAAGCAACCTGACAATGTTAATGCAGGTCTGCTAACCTATCCAACCCTGATGGCAGCTGATATATTAATTCATAAAGGCGTTAAAGTTCCTGTAGGGAAAGATCAAGAACAAAATATGGAAATGGCTCGAAAATTTGCACGCCGCTTTAATATGATCTATGGAAAAGAGTTTTTCCCAGAACCTGCATCTTTCTCTTTAGCCGCACAAGCCGTAAAAATACCCGGATTAGATGGTTCTGGCAAAATGGGAAAATCTGAAGGAAACTGCATATACCTGATGGATGATGCTGAAACAATACGCAAGAAAGTAATGAAAGCCGTAACGGATTCAGGACCTACAGAACCTAATAGTCCAAAACCTGAAGCAATTCAAAACCTCTTCACCTTTCTTGATATAGTATCTACCAAAGATACATATTCTTATTTCGATGAAAAATGGAATGATTGTTCTATACGCTATGGTGACTTGAAAAAACAAATAGCTGCAGATATTGTTGCATTTAATGCTCCAATCCGTGAACGAATCACAGAATATTCATCCAACACAGATCTGTTAAATAAAATAGCAAAAAGAGGGGCAGAAAAAGCGCACGAAAGCGCAAATAAAACGATAAGAGAAATAAGAGAGATTATTGGCTTTAGGTCTTAATAAAAAGAGGTCTTCGGTACTACCGAAGACCCCTAACCACCAGTTAAAACCCAATTAACACAAAACGAAAATACCAAAGTAAGTGGTATTTCCGGAACAGATATCTAGTTTATATTCACCACACTCTTCACCTTCTAAAGATATTGGAAGAGTAGATAATATTGTTGCAGAATAAACGCATTCTCTCACCACTTCTCCGGTAGTAGTATTAATAATACGAACCGTAGCATTTTCATTTTTTAAAAAGAAAACAGATACAGTTTCATCTTCTATCGAAGCAGCAAAAGGTATTAATCCTATCGCATTTATCACAGGGCCATCTGATTTTTCCACCTGCAGTTCAATGTCTCTTGATCTCTGAGGAGCAGTTGCACCAGACATAAAGAAAAAGACACAAAAAGAAAAACCCCAAAACAAAATACTTCTTTTCATATATCTAAGAATTAATTAATCAGAAGCAAAAGTAAGCTATTAAGAGGTAGACTACAAAAAAAAGCACGGACAATATACCAGCATCTAACAAACTGATTTTCAAAAGCTTAAAAAGATATCAGACAGATAAACAGCGGACAATTAGAACTCTTTCAGAATATCATTTAAAGTTCTACCATCATTTAACCCCATTTTGTTCTTACGAATACGTTCACGCCGTTTATTTATAGCAGACTTCTCCACACAGTAAATTTCTGCGATATCAGACAATCTTAATTGCATTTTTATTAGACAGCAAAGCCTAATATCATTAATATCTAAAGCAGGATATGCCTCTAACAAGCGATGGGCAAAATTAGAGAATGCTACATTAGTATTTTCCACAATAAATTGCCATTCTTCTTCACTTATCTTCACTCGTACTTTTGAACTGGACTTCTCGGAATAGATTAAAGAATGGAGTTTAGGTACAACAAGACTATTCATCTGTCTATAGAAAGCTTCTCGAAGTTCTAGTTCTTTCTTTTCCAACAAGGAAACTTCTGCTTCAGTTTGCAAACGTTCTATTTCCTTTTGCCGCAATAGTTGTTGTGCCCTATGAATTTGGCGTTGTTTACGATTATAAAAATAGACGTATAGTATACCGATAAAAAGCAAGAGCAAACTGACAATAAATAAGATTAGATAAATCAAGCGGCTTTTGTTTATATCATTCTCTTTCAAGATATAATTTTCTTCTTTCAATTTAGTATGGTGATATAAATTTTCCATCTCTAAAACAGCAGCAGTATGAGTTTGTTCTTCAATACTATCTCTATATACATTATAGCGCCTCATATAAGAATAAGCAGAATCTAACTCATTTAAAGAATAATAAACAGATGCAAGTGTTTCACAAGAAGCAGCCTTTGTATATAAATTATCGTCCAAAACACTTTTGTTTAGATAATGGAGAGCAGAATCATAGCGCATCATTTCATTGTAACTATCTCCTTTCGTAAAATATAAACTAGCATTATTCGGAGAAATCATCAAAGCACTATCTACATATTGAATTGCCTTCTCATAATCATGACCACGTTTATAAATAGCGCTAATATGATGATACAACCCCGAAATCATAGGAGGATAGCAGACATAGGCCATCTGCAAAGCTTTATCTTGAAAAAAAAGAGCACTATCCTCTTTCTGTAAACCAGAATAAGCTAATCCGATATTAGACAAAGCGACACAAAGATAAAGACTATCTTTTTTAAGAGAAGCATAATGATAGGCCTCTTGATAAGTTTTTAATTGATCTGCATAAAGCCATTGAGAAAAATACACCGTTCCTAAGCTATGGAGTATTATAAACTGATATTTATAATCACGGCTATTGTTCATATAGTCCTTAGCCCTAAGATAATATTGAATAGCTTGTTCAGGGTTTTTCAGCTCATCAAGCACTTTACCTGCGTACAAACAAGCTTTTGCAGCATGAACAGAATCATTCACTTTAGCAAAATAACGCACGGCTATTTCAGAAAGACTATCTTCACTCAAATCAAGACCACATTTGGTCATAGCCTGCGTTGTGAGTAAAGCATAAAGAGCATAATTTCTTTCCGATAACTTCTTACGAGGTTTCTTTATTTGATCCAATATTTTTAAGGCGCTGTCGGGTTGAGTTTCAATCAGAGATTCGGCAGCTTCAAGAGAAGTAGACGTATGTTTACAAGAAGACAGGAAGAAAACTCCAAAAACAATAAGAAAGAGGAAAATATAACATTTCATTTTTATAATTTGAAGCAAACCTAAATGTAATAGACTATTTAAATAATTTTTCAATATCTTCTTCTTTTATGGTTGCCAACACAACATTACCATCAGGAGTATAATTAGGAGTAGGACAAGCAAAAAGGTTATCTACCAAATTAACCATTTCCTCATAACTCAAAAATTGTCCATAAGTAATAGCAGCTGCTTTTGATAAAGTCAATGCTAAAAGGCTTTGTATCTCCTCTTTCACATCACTACCTTTCTCGATTGCAGTATGTAACATGCCACGAATCAGATCAATTACATTAAGCCCCTCAATACCAGAAGGTATTCCATTAATCGCATAACTGCCTCCTCCTAAATTTGACAAATCAAAACCAATAGCAGATAGTTCATCCATTATACTATCCAAAATAGCAGCCTCAGAAGCAGGTACTTGCAATATTTCGGGGAAAAGTACTCCTTGAGAAAGCCCTTTCTTTTGAACAATTTGAGAAAAATACTGATCATACAAAACCCGCATATGGGCGCGATGCTGATCTATAAGCATTAAACCTGATTTTACTGAGGTCAAAATAAAGCGTCCTTTAAACTGCATATGCTGAGCAGTTCTTTCAACAACAACTTTCCCAGAAGGCTGAATAGACGATGACAAAGCATCGGCTAAACTCTCCACAGGAGCATCAGCCTCAGTCACAGCACTCTCATCAGTATGCAATTCTGTATCATTCACTTTACTAGCTTTCTCCAGTCCTCCATAAAAATCTTCCCAATTCACACTTGGCCTGGAATAGGCACTATCCGAAGTACTCTTAAATGGATTAAAATCTTGATTATAATGTACTTTAGGTGGTGTAATACCGGCGTTCTGCCCCATCGCAGGAATATCCGGCATCCCTTCTGTATCAAAATCAATTGAGGGTACCGCATTAAACTTGCCCAATGATTCTCTTACTGCCGCTGTAAGAATCTGCCAAATAGCTTGCTCATTTTCAAATTTGATTTCTGTTTTAGTTGGATGAATATTCACATCAATGTTAGCTGGATCCACCTCAAAATAGAGGAAATAAGAAATTTGCTCCCCTACCGGAATAAGTTGTTCATAAGCATCGGCTACAGCTCTATGAAAATAAGGATGCCGCATATAACGACCATTCACAAAAAAATACTGATGGGCTCCTTTTTTTCTTGCAGATTCTGGTTTAGCAACAAAACCCGAAATTTTAACCATTGTAGTATCGACTTCGACACTCAGCAATTGTTGATTCAATTTTTTCCCAAAGACAGAAAGGATACGCTGTTTCAGAGGGGATTCCGGAAGATTAAAAAGTTCACTATCATTACTATATAAAGAAAAAGCAACATCAGTATTCACCAATGCAATACGCTCAAATTCGGTCAAAATATTACTAAGCTCCGTAGAGTTTGCTTTCAAGAATTTACGACGTGCAGGAACATTAAAAAATAAGTTTTTTATCTGAAAATTGCTACCTTTCGGACAAGCTACAAGTTCCTGCTCCTCAACCTTTGAACCGGCAATTAAAATTCTTACACCCAACTCATCAGCATCACGACGGGTTTTAAGTTCAACTTGAGCCACAGCCGCAATAGAGGCCAATGCTTCTCCCCTAAAGCCCATCGTATTTAAAGCAAAAAGATCGGCAGCTTCACGTATCTTAGAAGTAGCATGCCGCTCAAACGAAAGGCGAGCATCAGTTTCAGACATTCCATTACCATCATCAATAACCTGAATGCAAGTTTTGCCAGCATCGGTTACCAGCACATGAATATTGCGCGCGCCCGCATCAACTGCATTTTCAACCAACTCTTTAATAACAGATGCAGGACGCTGTATTACCTCTCCAGCAGCAATCTGATTAGCTACCGTATCAGGTAAAAGACGTATTATATCACTCATAAATAACTGATTTTCAATCTCTAATAAAAAATAAGGATCAACAGAAATGATTCAAAAAAATCTAAAATATGGCCTCTATTTTCAGAAGCTCCAACTACCTGTTTGAAGATAATGCCAAATATAAAGTAACAGAAGAATAATAACAAGCACAACTCCTATCTGAATAGGCTTCTTTCCACTTTCCTTTCGACGCTTGAGATGCGTAGTTCCTTCTACAAATTTCCCCCTTATATCTTCTGGAGAAAACTCCTTCTCGGGCAACATTCCCAGATCTCTCTTAGCCTCTTCTTCCATTTTTTCAAGCTTTTCCTTTCGTTCATCCACATAGATATATTGATGATTAAAACCTCGAGGCTTTCTCACATTAAACATTCCCATATTTACTTCACTTTAAATAACTCCCGTTTAGGCGAAGTTACAGGTTTTCTACTAGTTTTGCGCAACGATTCTCCGCTTTTTTTCCCTCTCCAATTAAAAATATCTTTTTTATTCTGAGGTCTTATGTAGTCAAACCAAGCAAAAGTCGGTAATTTCATTTTATCCGCAGGAAGCTGATCCATAGGATAAAGGGTACCATTTGATCTTGGGCTCATAATCATTTTATCCATTTTTCTATCTTTCAGATAAAGATTCAACAAGCTCGTTTCAGAAGTGTTCATTCCAATCATGGTAGAGTCCTGTTCTTCTGGGTAATATATAACAAGAACATTCCCTATCACATCAACCTTTCTCATTTCTCCATTCTGAAAGTAGGCCTTTACCTCTTTACCTGAAATTTGATTATAATGTATAGAGTCTTTCTTCTCTACTGTCAATGCCTGATTTATTATATGAGCCCAATCGATAGTGCTATCATTCATATACACCTTAATTTCTTCACCTAATAATTGTTGATTCTCATTCCATAATATAGGATCACGGTACATTGTTAAACAAGAATCTTTCGTAGAAAACACCAATGAATCACAAACTCCTTGTATGTCCGTTCGGTACATTCGTACTTTATGATACGCTTTCATTTCTCGATACACTGAATCCGTATTCAAATTATAAGTATTCATTTGCAGCGTATCTCCATGCATAAATAAACTGTCACCTTGTGAATAATCAATAGCAACAGCTTTCTTTGTTGCCAAAGCATTAGATTTTAATTCATCATAATAGCAATAATCCCCTGTGAGCATGTTTTTATTAATCGTATCAGTCATTACTACATTATCAAAAGCTTCACCATATCCGGCCTTGCGATCATAAAACAAACTATCCCCAACTAACTTCTTTCCCTCATTTGTTAAGATAGAACGATCAAGCAATTCAGCCTGCCCTTTGAGGGTGTTATAGATCCCACGCTCAGAATAAATATGATTTTTTTCATTCACAATATTAGAAGGACCCAGTATCGTTGCTATTTTACTATCCGTGCTATATTTAAGAGTATCCGAGGTCAATGTAAAACGAGGATTCACAAGTTCTACTTCATGATTAAAAACAGCAACCTTCGTCGAAGGACTATACTCTCCCCAATCGGAAGTAAGCACATTCTCTTCATCAGTTAGCATTCCCCCTTCAAAGTAATAACCCAAATTATATAAGCGATCATAATTAAGACTATCAGTAACCAATGTCGTTTTGCGATTAATCATTTTCACATTTTCACGCAGCATAGCCAATTGAGCCATACCGTCATAAAAAAGATAATCACCATAAATAAACAACGTGTCGCCCTGCTCCATTCTCACGTTATTAAAAGCCTCTACTGAGTTAGTCTTCTCATAAATCAAGGCACTATCACAATACATATACATGCTATCATGCCTCAATTTCACGGAACCCACAAGAATTTGCACATCAGGACGAAGCAATTTATCAGCCAAAGCTTCATCAGCGTGCAATAAATCAACTCTTGTCCTTTTCTTCTCTGTCTTTTTGCCGGTTTTAACCGAATCTTTAGAGACCTGCCCTACATGAGCAGCCACTGGCTCTTTTCTAAGACCACCCGGTCTGACCTGAGCAGACAGATATACATATACGCCAAACAGGCATAGAAGACCCGTTAAGAGAAATCTATGCCTGATGGAGAAACGTTTTTTCTTATTCATTATCAGCATATAATAACTAAATATTCAGCTTTTTATTTTTTTATCCAACCCGGATATTTAAAAGCACAATTCTTCCAATTATCATTAATCCTGACATAAGTACGTTTTTGCTTTTCCAAAATCCATTTATGGAGAAGTTCTTCGCTTCGTTTTTCCAGAACTATATCTTTTAGACTCTGATAATCATCTGTGATGGTAGCCTTATGCCCATTAATTCTATTTTTCAACTTTACAATGGCACAAATTTCTTTTCCATCTTTTTCATTAACCATTGTAAAAGCTTTAGAGATCTCACCAATGTTAAGCTTATCCACAACCTTAGCTATTTCCTGAGGTAATTCTTGCATCTCAAATTTAGAAGTGTTTGTTCTAGGATTAGGCATCAAACCATGATTGTTACGAGTTTCTTTATCACTAGAGATTACAGAAGCGGCCTCATTAAAAGAAAATTTGTCACTACGTATATCATTAGCAATAGAATCAAGTTTTAAAGTAGCCGCCGTCAACTCCTTCATTGGGATTTTCGGTTTTAAAAGAATATGTCTGGTATTAATGCGGTCTCCACGTTTTTCTATTAATTGAATAATATGAAAACCAAATTCTGATTCCACAATTTTAGAAACTTTCTTTGTGTTCTGAAGGTTAAAAGCCACATTAGCATATTCCGGCACAAGCTCTCCTCTTCCTTTAAAACCAATCTCACCTCCACGCATAGCCGAACCTTTATCTTCGGAATATAATAAAGCTAACGTTGAGAAATCAGCCTCACCCTTATTTATACGATCTGTATATTCACGAAGCCTTCTCTTTACATCTTCTATCTCTGCAATAGGAATCTTAGGTTGCAATGTAATAATCTGCACCTCTACCTGAGTCGGAACATAAGGCACACTATCTTGAGGAAGAGCTTTAAAATAACGACGAACTTCAGCCGGAGTCACTTTAACATCACCTACAATTTTTTGTTTCATCTTTTGCATCAGTAAACCATCGCGCACATTTTCACGCAATGCTTCACGTATCTCTGTAGACGTTTTATTAAAATATTCCTCCATTTTCTCTCTTGAACCCATCGCCTGAATATATCGATTCGTCATCATCTCAACTTGTTGAATCACTTCTTGCTCTGAAACTGTAATACTATCCAATGAAGCCTGATGTAGAAACAATTTCTGAACAGCCAACTCCTCTGGAATAATACAATAAGGATCGCCATCAAATTTTCGTTGTTCATACTGAGCATTCAATCGCGCTTCTTCAACATCAGATTTAAGAATAGCCTCATCACCTACCACCCAAACAACTTCATCAATGACATTGTCTTGAGCACGCGCTATAGGGCTTAGAATAAGTGTCAAAGCAAATAAGACAATAAACCGAAAGTTCACAAACTTCTTCATTCTATCTAATTAATAATTTATAATTCTATTTTTAGATACAGCCTGTTGATATAGATCATCCTTCATTTTTTTCAGAAAATCTGTTCGTTTCATATTAACAAGCATATCTTTCGCTTCTTCCTTAGCAAGTTCATAAGGCTCTTGCTCTCCGGGTTTACGATAATCTGTCACATTCAAAAAATAATAAAAAGCAGAATCTTTAAATTCTATTTGCTTTCTTTTTAATAAATATTTTTCTGGATCTGAAACCTTTATCGGTATTCGATCTAAAATATCACTTACCGATATCCATTTATCATAAAAGTATTCATAGCTAACAGCACCTCGCAAACTATATTTCTCCAAAAAATCAACAGCTTCTTCTGTTTCCATTTTATAGTATTTGCGAACTTTATTCAATTGAGAACCTGTCAGAGGAACTTTAATAAATAATCCCTTAATCAGACCATGATCTAAAACAAAGATATCTTTATTTGCCTCATAATAATTTTGGATCTCTTCATCTGGAACCTCCTTCACTAATTTTTGATTAATGAGTTTTTCTTGATAAATATGCAGAATCAATGATTTTCTATAACTCTTCACAAGTTTATCTATTTCAGCATTATCGGGAATATTATCCTTAGCCTTGCTATACAATAACCTTTCATCAACCCAATTGCGAATATAATGTTCCGCAAAGAGCAAACTATCTTTTTTAGAAAGTCCCGAAGGTAACGCCCCATTCAAATCTTCTCGGTACAAAAAAGATCCATCAACTTCTACCAAAGGTATTTTACCACCATGGTCATGCATTGTTGTGCAAGACACTAAATAAAAAGGTAAAATTACTAAAAGAAGAAGTTTATGCATTACTTAGCCCAATTATACTTAAAATTAATATACGAAGATAATGAATTATTGATTGCCTCAGTGATTATTAACTGTTTTTAAAACCTCTTGTTTTATTTCAACCTTAGTTTTACTTCTCAAAAGCTTCAACCAGCGAGATTCAAGTTCTTTTTGATAATCTGCTACAACCGAAGATTTCACCTCCAAATAAGAATCCGGACCTTTCACTTTCATGCCAAAAACTTTAGTCACAGGAAAGTCCTTTAGCGGTTCAAAACGATGCTTTTTATAGATTAATTTATCAACATATTTGTTCTCTCCTTCAGAAAAAACAGCTGTTTCAATCCTTATTTTATCATGAAAAAGGGTGAGAAGGGTATCAGCCCATTGCTGATAAGGAACTTTTCGGATTACACGTTTTACTTTTCTTGCTATTTTCTTATTAACTGAATGCAAAACAAGCCCTCTATAACGATATTTTTTCCAAGAATACCGTTTTTTATGTGCATCAAAAAAAGCCTTAACCCCAAAACATCTGTCTCAGAAGGTGTCCAAACTTTAGATTGCATTATATCAAACAATAAAATACCATCTCGATATTCTTGCATCAAATACCGAAACTGAGGATATTTTACATCTAAGCAACTATTTTCATAGTCCAGTATTGATTTTATTACAAAATCGCTCAATTGTTTTCTTAATTCTTGAGGATGGCCTTTCGCAAAAAGAGCAAAATCAGAACCTGTATATTTATGTCCGTCTAACATGAAAAGGGTCTTGTCACTCTCTCCCTTTAAACACAAATCTTGTATATTTTTGTTTATTGCTTCAAAACGATATTCTTTCTTCAGTTTTTCTATTAATTTTTCTGTGCCTTTATCTAAAATACTTTGACGAGAAAATCGAGCATTAGTTTCATCTAAAACATCTTTATCTGAATCAAGTTCTCGTCGATCTAAGACTTTAAGAATATGTAAACCTTTAGGAGTAAAAAAAGGCTTCGAGATCTGCCCTTTAGACAAAGCAAAAGCCACATCTTCAAATTCTTTAGCCATTTGCAACTTTTCAATCCAAAAAGCTCTTGTGTCATCAGAATATTTATTCACAAAAAAAGAAAAATCAGTTCCTTTATTCGCAAGCACAACATTATAAATAGAGTCCATTAAGTATTGAACAGTTTCTATTTGCTTAGTTGATGCATTCTGCGGTAAGTATTTAAAAATGTGCATCACATATACTTGCACTTCGGCTGATTTTCTGGCTGCTTCTTCATCCTTAATATCACTATTTGCAACTACCTCGTCAATAAAATATGCCTTAGCCAACTGCCGTCTATAGCCTGTCAATTCTGCATGAAAAGCTCGGGTCGTATCAATTCCGGCCGCTTCAGCAGCTAAAATTTTCAATTTAAAATCAATAAAGAGATGCACATAATCATTAAGATCTTCGCATTCAGAACCTGCTATAGCTTTATTCTTGTTATAACTGTATTCAAATTCAGAGCGAGTAATCTCTTTATTGCCAATACGCATTAACACCGGATCTTGCTGGGCAAAAGCACACAATCCGGAAAAAAAGAAGATCAGAAATAAAATGAAATATTTTTTCATAAAACAAATAGAAAATGCAAATCTAAGGCTATTAAATAAGCAAAAGGCACAAAACATGAAGTTTTTTCATTGATAACTCCACATTTATGTGCCTTAGTATATCTATCGTATAAACTAAATAATCACTAGTTATTCAGGACGACTATAATTAGGAGATTCACTAGTTATCGTAACATCATGAGGGTGACTTTCCATAACCCCCGCATTCGTGATACGAGTAAATTTAGCTTCATGAAGTTTCTCTATGTTAGCAGCTCCACAATATCCCATACCCGCGCGCAAGCCTCCGGTCAGCTGATAAATAACCTCATAAAGAGTACCTTTATAAGGAACACGAGCAGCAATACCCTCCGGAACAAGTTTCTTTACATCAGTTTCGCCACTTTGGAAATAACGATCCTTAGAGCCGTTTTCCATCTCCATAGCTTCAAGTGATCCCATTCCTCTGTATGATTTAAATTTTCGTCCATTAAAGATGATCGTTTCACCAGGGCTTTCTTCTGTACCAGCAACCAAAGAGCCAATCATTACCGAACAACCTCCTGCAGCAAGAGCTTTAACCACATCTCCCGAATAACGCAATCCACCATCAGCGATTAATGGAACACCTGTCCCTGCTAAAGCTTTTGCTACATCATATACAGCCGACAACTGAGGGACACCGACTCCGGCGACCACACGTGTTGTACAAATCGATCCAGGGCCAATACCGACTTTCACCCCATCGGCTCCGGCTGCAACTAACATTTTAGCAGCATCACCCGTTGCAATATTTCCTACAACAATATCAATATTAGGATAACGTTTTTTAGCTTCAATCAAAACATCAACAACTCCTTTAGAGTGTCCATGAGCAGTGTCAATAACAACTGCATCAGCACCGGCATCAACCAATGCCTGCATTCTTTCAAAAGTATCGGCAGTTACACCAACACCAGCTGCAACACGCAAACGTCCCTTAGAATCTTTACAAGCCATTGGTTTATCTTTGGCTTTCGTTATATCTTTATAAGTTACCAAACCAATTAAGCGTCCGTCTTTATCTACTACAGGCAATTTTTCTATTTTATATTTTTGCAATATACGTGCGGCAGCCTCCAAATCAGTCGACTGATTCGTTGTAACCAAATTATCTTTAGTCATAACCTCATCAATGCGCTTCTCCATATCTTTCTCAAAACGGAGATCACGATTAGTAACAATTCCCACCAAAAAACGGTCATCATCTACCACAGGAATACCACCGATTTTATACTCCGCCATAAGAGCAAGAGCATCATAAACAGTAGAACCTTGTTTAATAGTAATAGGGTCATAAATCATTCCGTTTTCTGCACGCTTCACAATAGCAACCTGCTTTGCCTGCCATTTTATAGACATGTTTTTATGAATCACTCCAATACCACCTTCCCGAGCTATGGCAATAGCCATTTTAGCTTCAGTAACGGTATCCATCGCAGCTGTTACAAAAGGTATTTTCAACTCAATATTCCGTGAAAACTTGGTCGAGAGATCGACTGTACGAGGTAAAACTTCAGAATAAGACGGGATCAACAAAACATCATCATAAGTCAATCCATCCATAACAATCTTATCAGCAATAAATGACATAGGGCTATGCGTTTAAAATTTATTGCGTGCAAATATACGTTTTTTATCCAACTCTGTTATCCTAATTCAACTGTTTTTTTTCTAAGAAAAAAATAAAGGCTCACCACCATAGTCTATTTTAACATCATACTACTAAGTGGTGAGCCCTTATCTTTAAAGAAAGAAGCTTTTTACAGACAATTTTAGTTGGCCATTTCTGAGAAAAATTTAATTCGAACCAAACGAATCTCTTCTTCAGTAAAATCATCACCAAGTTCGGCCAAAGCTGTTTCTATTTTATCAGTTGTAGATTCTTTAAAATAATCATAGATATCAAGCATATGATCTTCGTCCATTATTTCGTCAATAAAATAATCAATATTCAATTTCGTACCTGAATACACTATCGCCTCAACCTCATCCAATAAATCGCTAAACTCTATCCCTTTCGAAAGTGCGATATCATCTAATGCTACCTTACGATCGATTGATTGAATAATAGAAACTTTCAGCTTAGACTTATTAGCGACTGTTCGTACTCTCAGATCTTCCGGACGTTCAATTTCATTTTCATCACAGTGCTTTTTTATCAGAACACAAAATTCCTGACCGTAGCGCTTAGCTTTACCAGCTCCCACTCCAGGGATATTTTGCAATTCATCAAGTGTCACCGGATAAATAGTAGCCATTGCCTCCAAAGAAGGATCTTGAAAAATAACATAAGGAGGCACTCCTAACCTTTTTGAGAGTTTTTTTCTCAAATCTTTCAACATAGAATACAAAGCCGGATCGACAGCACATGAACCACCACCTCTGGTAGGAGTCTCTTCTTCAACTTCGTCAAAGTCATTATCTTCAGTAATTTTGAAAGACTTTGGGCGCTTTAAGAACTTACGTCCTGCATCAGTCACTTTTAGAGTGCCATAATTTTCAACATCCTTACTTAGGTAACCGGCAATAAGAGCTTGTCTTATTATAGAGTTCCAAACTTTATCCTCTTCTCCCATCCCGGAGCCAAAAACCTCAAGATCTTCATGCAAATGCGCTTGAATTTCTGATGTTTCTCTACCTTGCAATATATCTATAATATAATCTGCTTTAAAATTTTCTTTAACAGCTATGATCGCTTCAATCACAGCACATAACGAGTCTTGAGCCTCCACTTGCTTTTTCGGGTTTAAACAGTTATCACAATTTCCACAATTTTCTTCTGTATAATCTTCGCCAAAGTAATGCAATAACGATTTACGACGACATACAGAAGATTCGGCATAAGCAGCTGTTTCCAACAGAAGTTGCTTGCCTATTTCCTGCTCTGCTACAGGCTTTCCTTGCATAAATTTTTCAAGTTTCTGCAAGTCCTTATTTGTATAAAAAGTAATACATTGACCCTCTCCGCCGTCTCTACCTGCACGTCCGGTTTCCTGATAATACCCCTCTAAACTTTTAGGAATATCATAATGAACTACATAACGCACATCTGGTTTATCAATACCCATACCAAAAGCAATAGTAGCAACAATAACGTCAATCTTCTCCATCAAGAAGTCATCTTGATTCTGCGTTCTAGTTGCAGAATCCATCCCGGCATGATACGCCCTGGCATTTATCCCGTTAGCCTGAAGAATTTCAGCTAATTCTTCAACTTTCTTTCGGCTTAAACAGTAAATAATACCCGATTTATCTGTATTATTTTTGATGAACTTAATAATATCCCGATCTATATTAACAGTTTTTGGACGTACCTCATAATATAAATTAGGACGATTAAAAGAAGATTTAAAAACCTTGGAGTCAACCATTCCCAAGTTTTTCTGTATATCGTGCAAAACCTTTGGAGTAGCGGTGGCAGTCAATGCTATAACAGGCGCCTTTCCTATTTCACCAATGATAGGACGGATACGCCGGTATTCCGGACGAAAATCATGTCCCCACTCTGAAATACAATGCGCCTCATCTATAGCATAAAAAGAAATATTCACTTTACGTAAGAACTCCACATTTTCCTCCTTTGTCAAAGATTCCGGAGCAACATAGAGCAATTTAGTTCTTCCTGAAAGAATATCAGATTTAACCTTATCTATGGCAGATTTATTTAAAGAAGAATTAATAAAATGTGCAATACCATCTTCTTCACTGAAGTTACGCATCGCATCAACTTGATTCTTCATAAGAGCAATTAATGGAGAGACAACAATAGCTGTGCCTTTCATTATCAGCGAAGGCAGTTGATAACACAACGACTTTCCTCCGCCAGTAGGCATCAATACAAAAGTATCATTACCATCAAGCAAATTACGAATAATAGCTTCCTGATTTCCTTTGAATTTACCAAATCCAAAATACTTTTTCAGTTGATCTGTTAAGTTAATCTTCTCTGTCATTACTTATATAGGTTGTTCTATTCTGTTTCAAACCCTATTCAATACTCCCTACTAAAAGAGTCGTAAACAAAGTTATAAACAACTTATTAAAAATCAAGTAATTCTCAGCCAATATTTTTAGGAGCGAACCGAAAGAATATCTCATTTATGCAATAATTAAACAAAATTATGCTGTTTGCAGCTTTGCCATATTAGCTTTATCAAGTTGTGCCTTTGCATAATCCAGCGTAACTTCATATTCTTTCTGGTCTTTAGAAGGTATCTCAAACATTACATCCATCATGATTGTCTCAACAATAGAACGTAAACCACGGGCACCTAATTTATATTCAACAGCCTTATCGACTATATATTCTAAGACTTCCGACTGAAAAGTAAGTTTCACATCATCCATCTCAAATAATTTAATATATTGCCTAATTATCGAGTTTTTCGGTTCCGTAAGAATAGCACGCAAAGCCTTCCTATCAAGAGGTTCCAAATAAGTAAGAACAGGTAAGCGTCCAATGATTTCAGGAATTAATCCAAAAGACTTTAAATCTTGAGGAGCAATGTACTGCATCATATTTCCCTTATCTATAAAACTATTTTTCTTGGATGCCCCGTAACCAACAACATGGGTATTCAGCCTTTGTGCTATTTTCTTCTCTATACCATCAAATGCGCCACCACACACAAAAAGAATATTTTTAGTATTAACAGCAATCATTTTTTGATCTGGATGCTTGCGTCCACCTTGAGGAGGAACATTCACAGCAGCACCTTCCAACAACTTCAGCAATCCTTGTTGCACTCCCTCACCACTAACATCACGAGTAATAGAAGGATTATCTCCTTTTCTCGCGATCTTATCTATCTCGTCAATAAAAACAATTCCTTGTTCTGCTTCAGCAACATTATAGTCAGCCACTTGAAGCAAACGTGTAAGGATACTCTCAATATCTTCACCGACGTACCCGGCCTCAGTAAGCACTGTTGCATCAACAATAGTGAAAGGAACATGCAATAGTTTTGCTATAGTTCGTGCCAACAGAGTTTTCCCTGTCCCCGTGCTACCAACCATAATAATGTTAGATTTCTCAATCTCCACATCATCTTCCGTACTTTTTTGCAACAGCCTTTTATAATGATTGTAAACAGAAACAGACAAGAAGCGTTTTGCATCATCTTGACCAATAACATACTGATCAAGAAAATTCTTTATTTCAGTCGGTTTAGGTAATTCTTCCAAATTTAGCTGTTTTCCCGTACCGGAAGAGGTTCCCAAAGCTTCTTGGGTTATCTCATAAGCCTGGGTAACACAACTGTCACAAATATAGCCGTTCATTCCTGTGATGAGAAAATTCACCTCATTTTCAGGACGTCCGCAAAAGCTACATCTCTTTTTATTATTTTTAGTTGTTATCTTCGATTCGTCCATACTGTTTTATTCACCCGCAGGTTTTCTTACCAACACCTCATCAATCATACCATACTCCTTAGCCTCTAAAGCTGTCATCCAATAATCACGGTCAGAATCAGCCCACACTTTATCAAAATCAGCATGCGCATGTTCAGCTATAATAGTATAGAGTTCTTTCTTTGTTTTCATTATTTCGCGCGCAGTAATCTCAATATCCGAAGCTTGTCCTTGCGCACCACCCATTGGTTGATGAATCATGACGCGAGAATGGGTAAGGGCAGAACGCTTCTTCTCCGCACCAGCTACCAATAACACTGCAGCCATAGAAGCAGCCATACCTGTACAGATCGTAGCCACATCACTTGTGATAAATTGCATTGTATCGTAAATACCTAAACCGGCATAAACGGAACCGCCAGGAGAATTTATATATATAGAGATATCTTTACCCGGATCAACAGAATCCAAATACAACAACTGAGCCTGCAAAGTATTAGCAGTATAGTCATCAATCTGAGTACCCAAAAAGATGATGCGATCCATCATTAATCTAGAGAATACATCAAGCTGAGTAACATTCAGCTGTCTTTCTTCAAGAATATAAGGGTTCAAGTAGCCAGCTTGGGATTTTATAACATCATCCAGCACCATGCTATTTATGCCCAAATGTTTAGTTGCATATTTTTTAAAATCATTCATAGTTATCATTTATATTTAGTACAACATGAATACAAAGAAACAAAAAAGAACACAGAGACACAAAAACACAGAGTTATAATTATCAAAAAATCTCCGTGGACTTGTACCTCTGTGTTCTTTCTATAATATAACCCGAGGTCCGGATTATATTATTTAAACAACTGGTTGAATTCCTCTACAGAAAGAGTTTTCTTAGTCAGTTTCACTTTACCTTTCAATGCTGTTGCAAGTTTAGATTCAACGGCACGGTTCACTAACCCGTCTACGCTTTCTCTCTTCTTCAGCATTTCATGAGCATAATTTTCCAATAGATCATCAGGAATAGTTAGCATTCCATATTGAGCAAACTGCGCCTTTGTTGCACTCTTAGCCATTTCAAACACATCACTTTGCTCTACTTTGATCTCAAGATCTTTAACTAACTGCTCTTTAATCAGATGCCAAGTTAGTTCTGCAATGCTTTCATCATAATGTTCTTCTACGAAGGCGTTGTCTTTATCTTTATTGTTAAGCAACATGATACGTTTCAACAAGCTTTCAGAGAATTCCAATTTACCAATCTTCTCAATCAATAAATCACGCAAATCTTTTAAGAATTTGTAATCACTGTCAGGAACAAATTGAGCAGCAATCAGCTCTCTTACTTTTGCAAGAAATTCTTCTTCTGTCTTCACCTCATCTTTGCCCAAAACCTGATCAAAAATCTCTTGGTTTAATTCGCCTTGCACAAAGCGAGTAATTTCTTTCACTTGAAAACTAAAATCAGCTTTTACATCTGTAGCAGCCTCTTTTTCTATTTTCAATAACGAAGCGATTTCTGCCTCGTGTCCATCATAAGCAGTGTTAGGATTAAAAGATATTACATCACCAACTTTTGCTCCGTTAAACAATGCTTTCTGAGCATCATTCTTCATGTAAGAAGGCATTAACACAGCCTCTTCGACTGAAATACCACCCTCTTTTACATTACCCTTTTTATCTAATTCACTAATTAGACCTTTCAGCATATCATTTTCTTCATATACTTCCACTTGGTCATAATGACCATTGCGTTGTGTATATGCCTTTACTTGTTGATCAAGCATTTCATCTGTTACCTTAACAGAATAATAAGGAACTTTATCTTTAGCAGAAACCTCAACAGTAAATTCTGGAGCAAGAGCTAAATCAAACAAGAATTCAAACTCCTCCATCGTATCAAAGTCAATCTCTTTCTGCTTATCTTCATTTGGAAGTGGCTCACCAAGAATATTTAAGTTGTTTTCCTTAATATATTCATAAACTTTTTCAGAAAGAAGCTTATTAACTTCTTCTGCTACAGCCGACTTACCATACATCTTCTTAACTAGGCTCATAGGAACCATTCCCTTACGAAAGCCCGGAATTTGGGCTTTTTGGCGAAGAGATTTCAATGATTTCTCCACGTTTTCTTGATAGTCAGCTTTCTCAAGCTTTACGGTAAGCAAGGCACTTACTTTGTCAATGTTTTGCAATGAAACGTTCATTCTGACAATTATTTATTTGATTTATACTTTATTCGGTGCTCAAATTGAGGGTGCAAAATTAGTGTTAATCTTTCAATTATCAAATAACATTTATGAATTATTTATATTTCATCCTTTTTGATAAATGAGTTCTAATCCTTTAGGATTCAATATACGTATCTCCTTGTCTTTCATCTCAATAAGATTATCTGCCTCAAAGCTCTTCAATACCCGTATGGCATTTTCTGTGCTAACAGATGCAAACTCTGCAATATCTTTTCGAGACATAAGCTCAAAAACATTGGAAGTATCGGTACGGAAAGAATCCAAGTATAATAATGCACGAGCCATCTTGCCGTGCATCTGCTTATACAAATGACTATGAAGAAGAGAAAATAGACTGTTTTCAAGATCGCTATATCGACGAATAAGTTGAAAACTCATATCCGGATTTTCCTGAATCACCTGCAACAAATATTCTCTTTCAAAGAGGCACAAAGTAACTGTACTCAATGCCATAGTTGAGTAATTGCATGCTTTATCTGCATTAAAAAGACCAGATAATGCAATAAAATCTCCGGAAGACACAATTCGTAGATTCGTATTTTTCCCTCTGCTTCCTTCTATAAATTCTTTGGCAAAACCATCAAGTACAAACATTACAGAAGGAGCAAAAACACCTTGTTTATTAATAATATCTCCTTTCTGAAAAGTGATTTGCCGCTTATGAGCTTCCAGTTCACGCAGTTTATCATCCGAAAGATTGGCAAAACAAGTTGCTCCAAGTTTAATGACCGGAAAGCGAAGAGATAAATCCATCTTATTCATAATCGTTCTTTTTGAGATCGTTTGCTTTACGATCACAAAAGTAGTAAATTATCCCGGTTTAACTAATTCTACAGAAGTATCTTACAGCTACAAGTTCAATAGGCATCCTGTTCAGAGAATTAACAACATCCCGATGTTCACTCATAAAACATGGGGATGTTATCATATAAAAGATGGGGATGTTGCACCATACAACATCCCCATCTTTTATAATTAAATTACGTATTCCTCAAAAGAAAGATTACTATTCCTTAATAAACAAATCAAGGATCTTTTCCAAAGGGCAAAACTTAGTCATAGAAGATTGAAGCAGATTAAAGCCAACAAAACCTGCAAGAAACAACCATTCTATGGCAACAAAATAGGCCAAAAGAACACTTGTTAAGACAAGAGTTCCGGCAACAAATCTTATTATACGTTCTTTTATCATCTTACATCATTTTTGAAAATTCTTCGACATTGAGCACGAAGCCCCTAACGGGAAACGACGTGCCTTTATCTAAATTACATTGATTAATATTTTCAATTGCTTTATGAGCCGAATCAGCATCAGTAAAGCTAAACATCACAATAGAGTTTGTTTTCCCGTTAGCAGAGCCAAACCAACCAACATTATATTCTCTTTTCTTATATCCCGTAGTGTCACTTACACTAAAAATAGTGATTCCAGCTTCTTCTAGTAGCTTAGAAACTTCCGCACGATATTCTTGGATACTCAAAACAACTAATAGTTTCATAGCGTATTGTTTATTTAATTCTCTTTTTCAACATTTTAAAATATAGCAATGGCACAACACCAAGCGTTAGAATGGTAGAAGTAATGGTTCCTCCCATCAAAGAGATAGCCAAACCTTGAAAAAGAGGATCAAATAATATCACGATGGCTCCTAAAACAACGGTACCTGCAGTAAGAACGATAGGCAATGTTCGTACAGCACCCGCTTCAAGAATAGATTCTTTTAGAGAAATACCCTCTTTCAAACGAATATTGATAAAGTCAATAAGCAGTAATGAATTTCTTACCATGACACCCGCCAGAGCAATAAAGCCAATCATAGAAGTTGCACTAAAATAAGCTCCCATCACCCAGTGTCCCAAAACGATTCCAATTAGAGAAAGGGGTATAGCGGCAAGCATTACAACAGGAGCAAAGAAATCTTGGAACCAACCGACTATCAATAAATAAATTATAAGTATCGCAACCGCAAAAGCAATGCCTAAGTCACGAAAGACTTCATAGGTAATCTGCCATTCACCATCCCATTTCATAGAGTAATGGTCTTCATTATCAGGTTGTGAATTATTCAACACACTGAGATCATAGCCAGCAGGTAGTTTTACTTCCTTAAGCCTCTTATTTACATCCATCATTGCGTAAATGGGGCTCTCAAGAGAACCAGCCAGGTCAGCGGTAACCATAACCAATCGTTTTTGGTCTTTACGCCAAATACTTTTCTCCTTCACCGTTTCTTTCACTTCAGCAATATCACCCAACTGAACATTCTGCCCTCTCATATTTTGTATAGGCAAACTTTTTAAAGCTTCTATTGACGATTTATCAGCATTATTCATTTCCAAGCGAATAGGGATAGGAGACAATGCCTTTTCATTATGCAACACTCCCACATTTTTACCTGAAACAGCAGCACGTAAATCTTCCGTAACCTTAGCCGGTGCAACTCCCCTAAGCATCGCTTTCTCTTTATCTACGACAAAACGAAGTTCTTTTTGATCATCTTCTATAAATACATCCGTGTCAACTATCCCTTTAGTTTGATCAAAGATATTTTTAATCTGTCGAGCAACATTTATCTGTTGATTATAATCAGGTCCATATACTTCCGCCACGATGGTTGACAGTACAGGAGGACCGGGAGGAACCTCTACGATTTTAGCATTCCCATTCCAACGACGCGCTATTTTCTGAATAGGTTCACGCATCATTTTAGCGAGATCATGACTTTGGAGTTTTCTGTCAGCTTTATCCGTAAGATTAACTTGAATATCGGCAACATTCTCTCCTTTACGCAAATCATAATGTCTCATCAAGCCGTTAAAACTTATAGGCGCGGCTGTTCCTACATAAGTTTGATAAGTAACAACTTCAGGTTGAGTAGCCACAAAAGCAGCAATCTCTTTCGTCACAGCAGCTGTTTGCTCCAATGTAGCCGATTCAGGCATATCAATGACCACTTGAAATTCGTTCTTATTATCAAAAGGCAACATTTTTACAGGAACAACTTTAAAAAAGAATAGCGATATCGAACCAAGTAAAAGAGCCAACGTAACAAGCATGAAAGTCCAACGCTTTTTACGCGAAGCTAACATCGGACTGATAAACCATGAATAATAACGATAAAAAGCTGTCTTAGTCACATCATAATTTTCTGCCGTCTCTTTAGCTTCCGCTTCAGGAGTGTCAGGACCTTTCCGTCCTTCTTTATGCTTCAAGAAGATATACCCCAAATAAGGAGTCAATGTTAGTGCTACGATAAGCGAAAAGACCATAGCAATGGATGCTCCAATAGGCATGGGACTCATGTAAGGTCCCATCAATCCGGAAACAAAAGCCATCGGCAATACAGCGGCAATAACGGTCAAAGTAGCCAAAATAGTAGGGTTCCCCACTTCATTGATAGCAAATAATGCTGCCTGTCTTAATGAAAGATATTTCATCTTAAAATGCCGATGCATATTTTCTGCGATAATGATGGAATCATCCACCACAATACCAGTCACAAACACCAAAGCAAAAAGAGTAATTCTATTCAGCGTATAGTCCATGAAATAGTACGCAAACAGAGTCAACGCAAATGTTATAGGAACAGAAAGGAACACAACCAGTCCGCCTCTCCAGCCCATGGCTAGCATCACAAACAGAGTAACAGCTACGATGGCACCTGAAAGATGGAGTAACAATTCAGAAACTTTCTCAGAAGCCGACTCCCCATAATTACGTGTAACAGTAATATTTATATCAGCAGCAACTGATTCTTTCTTAAGATGTTCTACCTTCTCAAGTATCTTTTCAGACAAATGCATTGCATCTGTCCCTTCTTGTTTAGAAATAGCAAGCGTTACAGCCGAGTAATCTGACGGATTAGCAGCTTTCATATCTTGAGGAGCACTTGCTCCATAACCAAACGACACATATTGCGATGGAGTAGCCGAGGGGCCTTCAGTAATTGTAGCTATAGAAGAGAGATATACCGGATGTCCTGCATTCATGCCAACAATAAGATTCTCTACATCTTCAAGCGTATTCAAAAAATTGCCCGATGCCACCGCATAAGTTTGGTTTCCATTATAAATATCCCCTGCCTGCATTTGGAAATTGGCAGCTTGCATGTATTGGGCTATCGCAGCCATATCTAAATTGGTTCCCGCCAACTTATCCTTATCAATCGTTACATTCACCTGGCGAGCTCTACCGCCAATAATCTCAGTATTCGTAACATGTTTGATCTTCTTTATCTCATTGCGCAGCAATTCCGCTTGTTGCCTAAGTGTATAATCACTACTACTCTTACTCCATAATGTCAAAGCCAAGACCGGCACATCATTGATGGTACGTGTCTTTACCAGAGGCATACTGACACCTTGCGGCATCTTATCCATGTTCTTGATCAGTTCATTATAGAGATTAACCAACGATTTTTCCTGATTCTGCCCAACATAAAACTGTACAGTAAGCATCGCTTGATCTGACATAGAAGTAGACATGATATGTTCTACCCCATTTACATTAGACAAAGCCTTTTCAAGAGGTGCAACAACTTTCGATTCCATCTCAGCAGGTGTAGTTCCAGGCATACCAATAAAAATATCAGCTACAGGAACTTCAATTTGAGGCTCTTCTTCTCTCGGAATCAGATATACACTATAAATTCCGATAAGCATAAAAGCAATCATCAACAACAACGAAAGTTTGCTTTGTAAAAAACCTCCGGCTATCTTTCCGGCTATTCCTTCTTTCATGGTTATTATTATTTTGTTATTTCAACCTTAGTTCCATTCTCTAATCTTACATCTTCGGGCAAGATGATCATTTCATTCTTTTTTAATCCTGACAAAACCTCTGTTTGATCGCCAATAGCCTGCCCTATACGTATCCAACGAAGCATAGCTGTATTTGAATTCGAAACAACAAAAACGCCTGTCAACCCATCTTTATCGATTAATGCTTTAGTCGGGATTAATAAATTAGGTATGCTTTGAACCTTTTCTCCTTCAGATATTGGAATCAAGACATTAGCATACATACCCGAATAGACTTTTCCTTTGTCTACATCAGGCACCTGAATGGTTATTTTATATTGCCCCCCACTTTCCATCGATGAACGACTCTTTTCAATAATCGGAGCATTAAAAGTCAGGCCAGCAGATTTTACTTTTACTGTAGCACTCATACCTTTCTTTACCTTATAAATATCCGATTCATTAAGAGAACTCTCTACAACCAAATCACCTCCTTTTTCAATTACAATAAGTGGCATTCCCGGATTGGCTAAAGCGCCCAAGTCAATATTAATCTGAGAAACATTTCCAGCAAAAGGAGCTGTAATTCGAGTATAAGCTTGGTTAGCAACTACCTCTTTCTTCATCTGACGAGCTGTTTCCAATTTTGATTTCATCGATTGAAACTGAAGATTCACATTCTCATACTCTTTAGCAGAAACACTTTTGCGAGCATAAAGGATAGCAAAACGTTCTTCATCTTTCTTTGCCTGATTATAAGCAGCTTCTGCTTCACGAATCATGGCTTCAGCCTGAGCTTTTTTAGCTCCAAGTTCTTCATCTGATATGGTAAGTAACAACTGTCCTTTCACCACCTTATCACCTTTTTTCACTCGTATAGAGGTAACCGATCCCATCATCCGGGTGCCCAAACGAGCTATTTCCTTAGACTGTATCCATCCATTGGCCATAATACCTCTTTCATTTTGAAAGGTTGGCTTCACTGTCTGCACCGCAACAGGAGCTACAGCATTTTCTTTCTTGTCTGCTCCTGAACCACAAGATGTAAATAGAGAACCAGTAGTTAGCAATGTACTCAATAAATAAAACGTTGACTTTTTCATATCTATATTATTTTTTATTCATTAGAAGAAGTTATAAAAACGAGGTAAGAAATGGTAAGATCTTTCTTGAAATAGACCATTTCGCGCATTAAACGGGTCTGTGCCAATTGAGTTTGCGTACGAAGTAAATCAGTGGTAGAAGAAAGCCCCTGAGTATATCGATCAGTTTGGATATTAAGAGCCTCGTCAGCTTGTTGTACCATCGATTCAGCCTGCTTCATTTCATAATTCAAATCAGTGAGTTGACGCATTGTTTTTTGATATTCTACTTCAGCTTTTGACTTTGTTTCATTTAACCGACTAACCATTTTATCACGTTCTAGACGAGAAGCTTTTATCTTATGCCAATCTTGTGTCCCAGAGAAGATTTTCCAAGAAAGTCGTATACCCGCAAAGTAACTATCGGCATTAAAACGAAAAAGTTTAGCATCATTATATTGATAATTTCCAAAAGCATTAATGCGAGGAATTAACGACATTTTATCGGCCTTTAGTTTATTTTTCGCAGCAGCCAGTCCTGCTTCATAAGCCAATATATCGGCACGAGAATTCAGATTCAATGCACGAACAGATTGCATTGTAAAACGCTCAGTATCTACAAGATAAACAGTACCTGGTTGTTTACCCATCAAGAAGCCTAATTGATCTGATGCATTGGTGATATTACTCATCGCAGTTTGAAAATTAGTCTTCATCCTGCTTTGAAAAACTCGAGCGTCTAATAAGTCTGCCTTTTGTATAAGACCTTGTTCATACATATCTTCAGCACGTTTCAAAAAAGCATCAGCTGTTTGTAAAGCTTTCGCTATAACATCTTTATTTTGGTATGCCAATTTCACTTCCAAATAAGCTTTCTTCACTTGAAAAAGCAAATATTCCTTCTTACGTTCACTACTCCATTCTTGCATCCGATGATAAGCCCTAGCACTATTCCTCTGATAGATAGCATCTAAATTAAAAATCGGCTGTGTCACTTCTAGTTGAGCAGAAAAATCTTTGTTAAAGCCGGGATTATTCAACTTTATAGGATCAAAATCGCCTGAAGTGACAGTCTGTTCTTGCAATTTAAAGCCGAACACATTTAATGGATTGTTTGTAAAATACGCAGTATATGAAAGACCTACCTGAGGCATAAAAACCGCATCAGCTCCCAGACTTTGTTCCTTAGCTATCCTAGCATCCAGCCTGGACTGGCGCAATGATTCATTGTGCAACATAGCCGAATCAATGGCTTGATCTAACGAAATGGCAACCTGATTCTCTTGAGCCATTCCTCTCAAAGAGAGTATAGACAGAAGAATCATCATCATACTAATTTTCATTTGTCTCATAATTCTTTCTTTTTTGCAAAGATAAGGACTATATCTTTGCGTGATCAAAAAATAGGACTGTTATACATCAGGTTCTCAACTGATATGCAACAGGATTCAAATAGCAAGAATATCTAAATATCTGATATATTTTAAACAAATAAAAGACAAAATGGATATAAAAATATCAAAAAAAGATACATATATTCAAAAATATTGCTTTACTTTGTAGTAGAATTTAGATGCATTGATTATTCGATTGCAAGATGCAAGTTTTTACCTCGTTCTTTTATAGCTCCCTCGTAAACTCTCTGTTATTTTTAATCCAAAATATTTATCATCTCTTTCTAAAATTTTAATTCACTTATTTATATTAGCATTATGAACATTTATGTTGGAAACCTAAGCTACGGTATTAAAGAAGCAGACTTACAAAAAATCATGGAAGAATACGGAGATGTATCTTCTGTTAAAATCATTATGGATAGAGAAAGCGGAAGATCAAAAGGGTTCGGCTTTGTAGAAATGACTAACGATGAAGAAGCAACTAAAGCGATAAATACTCTAAACGCCTCTGATCTTGAAGGGCGAGCAATGGTAGTAAAAGAAGCTAGACCTAGATTTTAAGTAGGCAAAAGACTCTATAAAAAAGGCTTCTCAAATTTTAGAGCCGCCGCAGAGTTTACTAAACAACAAAAGAGCCATCTCTATTCCATCAAATGTTGGATTAAAGATGGCTCTTTTGTTATTTCAAATTCCAAATAGGCAAGAATAAACCAGCCCTCAAATTCAAATAACACACTGATTAGTAGAGAAGAGCATAAAAAAGCAATTAGAAAAGAACATAAAGACTAGGCATTCAATTGAAAGTCTTTCCTTCTCAACACAAAACTATTGCTCAAATACTTTTCGCGAACAATCTTGTTTTCAGCCAACTCTTCGGGAGTTCCCTGAAAAAGTATTTTTCCTTCAAACAGCAAATAAGCACGATCTGTAATACTCAAAGTCTCTTGCACATTATGGTCCGTGATTAAAATGCCTATATTCCTATCTTTCAGTTTCCATACTATTTGCTGAATATCTTCTACCGCAATAGGATCTACCCCAGCAAAAGGTTCATCAAGCATGATAAATTTCGGATCAATAGCAAGGCAACGAGCTATTTCTGTACGACGACGTTCTCCTCCGGATAATTGAGTCCCCAGATTTTTACGAACTTTTTGTAAACGAAACTCAGCAATCAAGCTTTCAAGCTTATCTTTCTGATACTCCAAAGGCTTATTGGTCATTTCAAGAACAGAGGCAATATTGTCTTCTACACTCATCTGACGAAACACAGAAGCTTCTTGTGCTAAATAGCCAATACCCGTTTGAGCTCTTTTATAAACAGGATAATGGGTAATTTCTAAATCATCCAAAAATATTTTCCCTTCATTAGGTGTTATCAACCCTACCGTCATATAGAAAGAAGTAGTCTTGCCAGCGCCATTAGGACCTAACAAACCTACAATCTCACCTTGCTTCACGTTGATTGAAACATGACTCACAACGGTACGCTTGCCATATTTCTTTACCAAATCTTCGGTACGAAGAACCATCCTGCTATCTTCCATATCCTTTGTTATTTAGCGGCAAATGTAGTAAAAATCGGCTGAAATAGTGTACATTTGCAAACAAATATACAAGATATGATTAGAGCATTAAGAACTGTAGGAAGATACGTAGTCCTTATGAACAAAGCTTTTTCTCGCCCTGAGAAAATGCGCATGTTCTTCAAACAATATATTAAAGAGATAGAGCAATTAGGAGTAAATTCTATTGGGATCGTACTACTTATCTCATTTTTTATCGGAGCTGTTATAACGATACAAATAAAACTTAATATAGAAAGTCCGTGGATGCCTCGGTGGACTGTAGGATATGTCACCCGTGAAATTTTATTGCTCGAATTTTCATCTTCTATCATGTGTCTTATATTGGCTGGTAAAGTCGGATCAAATATTGCTTCAGAGTTGGGAACTATGCGGATAACGCAACAAATTGACGCATTGGAAATCATGGGCGTTAACTCAGCTAACTATCTTATTTTTCCTAAAATAGCAGCTTTAGTTACCATTATTCCTATTCTTGTTACATTTAGTATTTTCGCAGGTATCATAGGAGCTTTTGCCACTTGTTGGCTTGGAGGGATAATGATGGCTAGTGATTTAGAATACGGTTTGCAATACATGTTTGTGGAATGGTTTGTATGGTGCGGAATCATTAAATCGCTCTTTTTCGCTTTCATTATCGCCAGCGTATCCGCTTTTTTCGGATATACAGTTGAAGGGGGTTCAATAGAAGTGGGTAAAGCGTCTACTGATGCCGTGGTAACAAGCAGTGTACTTATTTTATTCGCCGATTTGGTACTAACTAAACTTTTAATGGGATGATCGAAATAAAAGGACTCTATAAATCGTTTGAAGATAAAGAGATTTTAAAAAATATCGATGCTAGTTTCGAGAATGGAAAAACGAACTTAATAATTGGCCAAAGTGGCTCAGGAAAGACCGTTTTAATGAAATGCATTGTAGGCTTACTTGATCCAAGCAAAGGTGAACTGCTCTATGATAACCGTAATTTCTTACGTATGAGCAAAAAAGAAAAGAAAATCTTACGCAGAGAAATGGGTATGATTTTTCAAAGTGCCGCTTTGTTTGATTCAATGAGTGTACTTGAGAATGTAATGTTCCCCTTAAACATGTTTAGTAACGACACACTCAGAGCACGCCAAAAGAGAGCACTATTTTGTTTAGAACGGGTAAACCTTAGCGAAGCCAAAGATAAATTCCCAGGAGAGATTAGTGGAGGTATGCAAAAACGCGTAGCCATAGCTAGAGCTATCTCTCTCCAACCTCAATATTTGTTTTGCGACGAACCTAACTCAGGCTTAGACCCCAAAACATCATTACTTATTGATGAACTAATACAAGACATTACAAAAGAGTATAATATGACCACCATTATCAATACCCACGATATGAATTCTGTTATGGGAATTGGTGAGAAGATTATATATATCTATGAAGGGAAAAAAGAGTGGGAAGGAACAAAAGATGATATATTTACCTCTCAAAACACACGTTTGAATAATTTCGTCTTTGCGTCTGACCTTTTCAGAAAAGTAAAAGAAGCCGAAATACAAAATATGGAAGGCTAAACTGGAGGCTTTACATCTCAGCTTAAAATATTAGTAAGCCTCTATTGGGGCAAAGAGATCATTCATACTTAGTTATAGACAGATCCCAATATAGTGTTCTGATTTATTCTTCCCTAGTCTTAAAAAAAATAAGAAGAGTTTTTTAAGCTTTATCACAAAGCCAAGTTCTATTTTACGAATACATACGTATAACGTAGCGGCATATTCAAGAGCAGTCGACATTATATGCTTCTATTTCTTTTCTTTAGCTCATAGTTTATTAGTAAGTTAAAGACCAAATAAAAATCAACGAACGTATAATAAAACAAATAGTCTGACCTCTTTTATAAGAAAGATCAGACTATTTTTATAACTTCTGTATTATTAGCTTTATCATTCACATATTCCATCAAAAAAGTCCAAAGACTATTTTTGACGAATATAAATATTAATAGGTGTTCCCGTTAGATCCCATTTTTCACGCATCTTATTTTCCAAAAAACGTTTATAAGGCTCCTTTACATATTGTGGTAAATTAGCAAAAAACACAAATGATGGAACTTGCGTATTCGGCAATTGAGTAATATATTTAATCTTAATATATTTACCCTTGGTTGCAGGAGGTGGATATGCCTCTATTAAAGGAAGCATTTCCTCATTCAATCGAGCTGTAGAAATCTTAGTACTACGATTTTCATATACTTTTCGAGCTTCCTCAAGCACTTTCAATATTCTTTGTTTCGTTATTGCAGAAGTGAATATTATTGGAAAATCAACAAAAGGAGCCAAACGAAAACGGATAGCATCTTCAAATTCTTTTATCACTTTTGTATTTTTCTCTTCTACTAAGTCCCATTTATTGACAACTACGACTAGCCCTTTCGAGTTCTTTTGGATCAAAGAAAATATATTCAAATCCTGTCCCTCAACACCACGAGTAGCGTCTAACATCAAGATACATACATCAGCCGCCTCTATCGAACGAATTGAACGTATTACAGAATAATATTCAAGATCCTCATTAACCTTGTTTTTCTTTCTGATACCAGCAGTATCTACTAAGTAGAAGTCAAATCCAAACTTATTGTAGCGCGTATAAATAGAATCACGAGTAGTTCCCGCAATCTCTGTCACAATATTCCGATCTTCACCAATAAACGCGTTCACAATAGAAGATTTACCAGCATTCGGTCTCCCTACAACAGCAAAACGAGGAATATCTTCATCTAATAGCTCAGACGACTCTTTAGCAAATTTAGCAACAACGAGATCCATTAGATCTCCTGTTCCACTTCCTGTTATCGCTGAAATACAAAGAGGATCTCCTAAACCTAAAGAGTAAAACTCAGGAGCACTATACTGTAAATCGTGATTATCCGTCTTATTTGCTACAACAATTACAGGCACTTGCGAACGTCGCAAAATTCCAGCAACCTGCAAATCTAAATCTGTCACTCCATTCATGACATCCACCACAAACAAGATAACATTAGCCTCTTCTAACGCTACTATAACTTGTTTTCGAATCTCTTCTTCAAAAATATCTTCAGAATTTACTACCCATCCCCCGGTATCCACGACAGAAAACTCACGCCCCAACCATTCCGATTTACCGTACTGTCTGTCACGAGTAGTTCCCGCTTCGTCATTAACAATCGCTTGACGAGTTTTTGTCAAACGGTTAAACAAAGTAGATTTACCTACATTAGGACGTCCTACTATTGCTATCAAATTTCCCATAATTATCACTCAATTTTTACAACTATCACAGTCGTATGAATAACTAATCTAATTGATATCCAAAACTACGCAACTCCTTATCAGAACTACGCCAATCCTTATCAACCTTTACATAAGTCTCAAGAAAAATTGTTTTTCCAAAAAATCTTTCGAGATCACGTCGCGCTTCTGTTGCAACCTTCTTTAGCGCTTTTCCCTGCTTACCAATAATTATGCCTTTCTGAGAATCTCTCTCAACATATATAACAGCATTAATTCGAATAAGCTTTGCTTCTTCCTTAAATTGCTCAACAGCAATCTCTACTGAATAAGGAATTTCTTTATCATAATATAATAAGATCTTTTCACGAATAATTTCTGTAACAAAGAAACGAGCTGGTTTATCCGTCCACTGATCCTTGTCAAAATAAGGAGGAGAATCAGGTAAAAAAGCCTTTATACGCTTCATGATGTAATCAATATTAAACTTTGAAAGAGCAGAAATAGGGATAATCTCTGCTTGAGGAATAAGAGATTTCCACGTATCTACCAAGTCTGCCAACTTATCCTGATCACTTAAATCTATTTTATTAATTAATAATAAAATAGGAATTGTTTGTTGACAAACCTTAGCAATAAATTCACTATTCTTATCAGGGTTCTCTACAACATCTGTCACATAAAGTAATACATCAGCATCAGCAAGTGCAGAAGTTGAAAAGTTCAACATAGATTCTTGTAACTTATAAGCAGGCTTAACTACCCCAGGAGTATCTGAAAACACAATTTGCATTTCCTCTGTGTTACATATCCCCATAATCCGATGGCGTGTAGTTTGTGCCTTAAAAGTAGCGATAGAAATACGCTCTCCAACCAAGGCATTCATTAATGTTGACTTCCCTACATTAGGATTTCCCACAATATTCACAAAACCAGCCTTATGCATTCTCTATATTTTTTGTTTTAGACAAAAAAACGCATCGAATAAAATAGGATGCGTTTTAAAATTATAATCAGCAACTAGTTACTACTACTTTTTACCATCATAACCCCATTTCATATAAACAGCTCCCCAAGTAAAACCTGCACCAAAAGCTGTAAAAATAAGATTATCTCCTTTTTTAAGATTCTCTTCAAAATCCCATATACAAAGAGGTAATGTACCTGCACTAGAGTTACCATAACGTTGAATATTCACCATTACTTTTTCAATAGGCAATTCCATACGATGAGCAAGTGCATCAATAATACGCATATTAGCCTGATGGGGAACAACCCAAGATATATTATCTTTTGTCAAGCCATTTCTTTCGGCTATTGCAGCCGTTGCATCTGACATATTTGACACAGCATACTTAAAGACAGTACGTCCTTCCTGATAAACACAATGCATATGATTATCCACAGTAAAATAAGAAGGAGGACAAACAGATCCGCCAGCTTTCATGTGTAAGAAAGGCAGACCTTTACCATCTGTTCTAAGCAGAGCGTCCATTATGCCATATTCTTCAGTCGTTGGTTCGACCATAAAAGCAGCAGCACCATCGCCAAAGATAGGGCAAGTAGAGCGATCTGTATAATCAGTTATAGAAGACATTTTATCAGCACCTACTATGATAATTTTTTTATATCTTCCAGAGCGGATAAAAGCAGCAGCCGTTTCCATTAAATACAAAAAGCCACTACATGCAGCCTGTAAATCAAAAGCAAAAGCATTTTTTAGTCCCAACTTATCGCATAAAATAGACGCTGTTGAGGGGAAGTGATAATCAGGAGTAGTAGTAGCAACAACAACTAAATCAATATCATCAGGATTGGATCCTGTACGCTGCATAAGTTGTTTTGCAGCCTTTCTAGCCATATAAGAAGTACCTAAACCCTCCTCATTCAATATTCGTCTTTCTTTGACCCCTATGCGAGTCATAATCCATTCATCGTTGGTATCGACCATCTTAGATATCTCTTCGTTTGTTAAGACATAATCCGGTACGTATCCTCCAACTCCTGTGATTACTGCATTTATTTTTTCCATTAATCCTATTTTGAATTTAGAAATACCAATCATGCTTAGAAAATAAAACTTTTAGGACAAAAGCTTTATTTAATAAGCATGATTAATTAAACTGAGTTTTAAACTGCAGCTTCTTTCTCTACAGCAAGTTTTCCTCTATAGTAGCCACATGCACCACATACAGTGTGATAAACATGCCATTCACCACAATTAGGGCAAACTGCCAATGTAGGAGCTACTGCTTTATCATGAGTTCTTCTCTTAGCTGTTCTTGTTTTTGATTGTTTTCTCTTAGGATGTGCCATTTTTATAAACTTTAATTATTATCTAATATTTCTTTCAAATCATTCCAACGCGGATCTATCCGTTCATTGTCATCTTCTATTGTATTATCATCACCTGAATCAAAATCTCCTTCTTCATTTTCATCGTCAGGAGTTGTTCGGAGATGCTTATTCAATTTACTAGTGACAGCCTTATTGCATTTTCCAGGAGCATGGACATGTTTCATGGGAATAGATAAGGCTACAAATTCATATAGGAACCATGCTACATTTATTTCACCTTCATCTTCAGGTATAATAATTAGATTATCTCCTTCTTCCGCATATTCATACCCAAACTTAACCATCAATTTATCTGAAGTAGTAACAGGTTGCTCCATATCATCAAGACAACGATCGCAAGGTATCCAAACTAATCCTTCAGTATTGAAAGTTAATTCAAAAACATGCGATGATCTCTTAACCGAAAGCTCTACATCAACCTTCCCTTTTTGAATTTCAGGTCCATCAATGTTAGCAAAAAAGGTATTATCAAGCAAAAAATCATACTTGCAAAAATCTACTTGCATACCTCTCAAGTCAATCTTATATTTATCAAACTTTCCCAAAGTTTTTTTCTTTATATAATCGCTACAAAGTTACAAAAAAAGACCGAATACTACTGTCGAACACATACATTTTACCACTATAAATAACGAGCGGAAAAATCAATTCGGGCGACAAAGATACAAATAATAAAAATCAAACTACACAATTTGCAGTTAAATATTAAAACTCTTCGCAAACATAAACATTTAAAGAACAAAATCTAAATTCAAATAAATCGTAACTTACACAAAAGAGCGACTCTTTAGCACTTTTTCATTTTACTTATTAAAAGTATGCAAATATTTATTATTGGTGCTTTAAATAGTAGTAGAAGAAAAGAAGAACATAAAATTCTCAGTTACAACTGTTCTTCATGTATTATCTCGTTATTTTCCGCTAACTCTGGTTCAAATCAATTCTGATTAAAGACTTTAATAATGATAATGTACACAACCCTATTTCAAGAATAAGGAGTGAAGCGAAAAAAGTCTTCAGATCCATTATTCAATGTAATGAAAGACATTTCCTGTTTTTCATCTAGCGTGAGCTTATTTATATTGTTTGTATTATTGATTCTCAGATTTTAAGATTTCTATGAGTTAAGCAGACTAATATAAAGGGATAGTTGGAGGGGGTAGAGAAGGGAGGATCATCACAGCAATCCCCACAAAACAACTACAGAAAAGAGATTATCCGATTTCCATTCTTTGATCCTTTATGGATGGTTCAGTCTTTAGTTTGCGTTGTTTTAAAAGCTATGGATCGGTTTGTGCGCCATTAGCATCAACTCACGAGCAAATCAGAATAAAACGGATCAAAATTCAGGTATTCAGAAGAAAGGGAATAAACAAAAGAAGCCCCGCAGGTAAAATATACCTGCGGGGCTCTTCAAAAACGGCGACTACCTACTCTCCCACTGTTACGCAGTACCATCGGCGTGACCGGGCTTAACTTCTCTGTTCGGAATGGGAAGAGGTGGAACCCCGGTGCCATAGTCACCTTAATAAGGTAGACACAATGTACGCAAAAAATAATTCTAAATAGAACTAAACGGATATATGAACCATACGTCAATAAAAGAAAGTATACGGGCAATTAGTACTGCTCGGCTTTGATATCTCTACCTTTACACCTGCAGCCTATCAACGTCATCGTCTTTAACGACCCTAAGAAATCTAATCTTGTGGCTGGCTTCGTACTTAGATGCTTTCAGCACTTATCCAATCCCGACTTAGATACCCGGCGATGCACCTGGCGGCACAACCGGTAAACCAGAGGTCAGTCCAACACGGTCCTCTCGTACTAGTGTCAGAGCCACGCAAATTTCATACGCCCACGATAGATAGAGACCGAACTGTCTCACGACGTTCTGAACCCAGCTCGCGTGCCACTTTAATGGGCGAACAGCCCAACCCTTGGGACCTTCTCCAGCCCCAGGATGTGACGAGCCGACATCGAGGTGCCAAACCCCTCCGTCGATATGAGCTCTTGGGAGGGATCAGCCTGTTATCCCCGGAGTACCTTTTATCCTTTGAGCGATGTCCCTTCCATACGGAAACACCGGATCACTATGCTCTAGTTTCCTACCTGATCGACTTGTCGGTCTCCCAGTCAAGCACCCTTATGCCATTACACTCTGCGGACGGTTACCAATCGTCCTGAGGGTACCTTTAGAAGCCTCCGTTACACTTTTGGAGGCGACCACCCCAGTCAAACTACCCACCAAACAGTGTCCCCGCATCAGCGGGTTAGAACTCAAATAATTAAAGGGCCGTATTTCAACAGCGACTCCACACACACTAGCGTGCGCACTTCATAGTCTCCGGCCTATCCTACACATTAATTACCCAAATTCAATGTTAAGCTATAGTAAAGGTTCACGGGGTCTTTTCGTCCCATCGCGGGTAATCGGCATCTTCACCGATACTACAATTTCACTGAGCTCACGGTTGAGACAGTGTCCAGATCATTACACCATTCGTGCAGGTCGGAACTTACCCGACAAGGAATTTCGCTACCTTAGGACCGTTATAGTTACGGCCGCCGTTTACTGGGGCTTCAATTCAATGCTTCTCTTGCGATGACATCTCCTCTTAACCTTCCAGCACCGGGCAGGTGTCAGGCTGTATACTTAATCTTTCGATTTGGCACAGCCCTGTGTTTTTGTTAAACAGTTGCCTGGACCTATTCTCTGCGCCCTCCCATCGCTGGGTAGGGACCCTTTATCCCGAAGTTACAGGGTCAATTTGCCTAGTTCCTTAACCGTGAATCACTCAAGCGCCTTAGTATATTCTACCCGACTACGTGTGTCCGTTTACGGTACGGGTACCTAATGGATTAAGTTTAGCGGATTTTCTTGGAAGTCTGTTTACACGTACTATTGGATCATCACAAGGAATCTCCATACTATCAAGGTCGACTCTCGCTGCGGATTTGCCTACAACGATCAACATCTACACTCTTTAACGGGCTATTCCGTCAGCCCGCGACGCTTTCACTACTCCGTCTCCACATCACTCCATTAGGTAGTAATGGAATATTAACCATTTCTGCCATCGGCATCACCATTCGGCTGAGCCTTAGGACCCGACTAACCCTGATCCGATTAGCGTTGATCAGGAAACCTTAGTCTTTCGGCGAGGGGGTTTCTCACCCCCTTTATCGTTACTTATACCTACATTTGCTTTTCCACACGCTCCAGCAAAGCTTACGCTTCACCTTCGACGCAGAGTGGAATGCTCCCCTACCAACCATAAATGGTTCCATAGCTTCGGTAAACCGCTTATGCCCGATTATTATCCACGCCAAACTCCTCGACTAGTGAGCTGTTACGCACTCTTTAAATGAATGGCTGCTTCCAAGCCAACATCCTAGCTGTCTTAGCAATCTGACTTCGTTAGTTCAACTCAGCGGTTATTTGGGGACCTTAGCTGATGGTCTGGATTCTTCTCCTCTCGGACGTGGACCTTAGCACCCACGCCCTCACTCCTGTTCTTAAACTAATGCGCATTCGGAGTTTATCAAGACTTGATAGGCGGCGAAGCCCTCGCATCTTATCAGTCGCTCTACCTCACATTAGTAATAAACAAGGCTGCACCTAAATGCATTTCGGGGAGTACGAGCTATCTCCAAGTTTGATTAGCCTTTCACCCCCACCCTCAGCTCATCCGGAAGCTTTTCAACGCTTATCGGTTCGGTCCTCCAGTTAGTGTTACCTAACCTTCAACCTGGCCAAGGGTAGATCACTTGGTTTCGCGTCTACTCCTTCCGACTAAATCGCCCTGTTAAGACTCGCTTTCGCTTCGGCTACAGATTTGAAAATCCTTAACCTTGCCGGAAAAAGTAACTCGTAGGTTCATTATGCAAAAGGCACGCCGTCACACCATATAGATGCTCCGACCGCTTGTAGGCGCATGGTTTCAGGAACTATTTCACTCTTCTATTCGAAGTGCTTTTCACCTTTCCCTCACGGTACTGGTTCACTATCGGTCTCTCGGGAGTATTTAGCCTTACCGGATGGTCCCGGCAGATTCATGCAGAATTCCTCGTGCTCCGCACTACTCAGGATACCACTAGGGTTAACCAAGCTTCGAATACGGGGTTATCACCCTCTATGACTAAACTTTCCAGTTTATTCTTCTCACTTGATGTCATCCCACAACGTGGTCCTACAACCCCAACTATGCCGTAACATAGTTGGTTTGGGCTATTCCGCGTTCGCTCGCCACTACTTACGGAATCATTATTTATTTTCTTTTCCTGCAGGTACTAAGATGTTTCAGTTCCCTGCGTTAGCCTGCTAAATTCATAGCATAATATCTCTTCAAGATATTGGGTTGTCCCATTCGGAAATCTTCGGATTAAAGGTTATTTGCACCTACCCGAAGCTTATCGCAGCTTATCACGTCCTTCATCGCCTCCGAGAGCCAAGGCATCCGCCATGCGCCCTTGCTTACTTTCTTTTATCAAACACTACTTTTAAATAAGTCCGAAAACTTAAATAAAAACGTATGGATCGATATATACTTTTAGCTCTTACTAAAAATTACTTTTTGCTTGTGTACATTATGTCAAAGATCGTTGTCTTATACTGTATCAACTCTTACGAGTAAGATAAGATAAGTGAGTGGAGAATAACGGATTCGAACCGTTGACCCTCTGCGTGCAAGGCAGATGCTCTAGCCAGCTGAGCTAATCCCCCGAAAAGAGATTGTAGTCCCAGGCAGAGTTGAACTGCCGACCTCTACATTATCAGTGTAGCGCTCTAACCAACTGAGCTATAGGACTGTGTTCAAACCCTTGCCTTGCGGCTCGGCTTCTTGTTTTCTCTTGTTTATCTCTTTATTTAATCTATATATTAAATAAACAAGTACCAGTAGTACAATAGAGAATATCAGTAAAGATATTAAGTTTAAATTAAAACCTTTTACAAAATCACTCCAGAAAGGAGGTGTTCCAGCCGCACCTTCCGGTACGGCTACCTTGTTACGACTTAGCCCCAGTCACCAGTTTCACCCTAGGACGCTCCTTGCGGTTACGTACTTCAGGTGCCCCCGGCTCCCATGGCTTGACGGGCGGTGTGTACAAGGCCCGGGAACGTATTCACCGCGCCGTGGCTGATGCGCGATTACTAGCGAATCCAGCTTCACGAAGTCGGGTTGCAGACTTCGATCCGAACTGAGAGAGGTTTTTAGGATTAGCATCCAGTTGCCTGGTAGCAGCCCTCTGTACCCCCCATTGTAACACGTGTGTAGCCCCGGACGTAAGGGCCGTGCTGATTTGACGTCATCCCCACCTTCCTCGCATCTTACGACGGCAGTCTCATTAGAGTCCTCAGCATGACCTGTTAGTAACTAATGATAAGGGTTGCGCTCGTTATGGCACTTAAGCCGACACCTCACGGCACGAGCTGACGACAACCATGCAGCACCTTCACAGAGACCTTGCGGCTATAATCTTTCAACTATATTCCTCTGCAATTCAAGCCCGGGTAAGGTTCCTCGCGTATCATCGAATTAAACCACATGTTCCTCCGCTTGTGCGGGCCCCCGTCAATTCCTTTGAGTTTCACCGTTGCCGGCGTACTCCCCAGGTGGAATACTTAACGCTTTCGCTTGGCCGCTTACTGTATATCGCAAACAGCGAGTATTCATCGTTTACCGTGTGGACTACCAGGGTATCTAATCCTGTTTGATACCCACACTTTCGTGCCTCAGTGTCAGTTGTACCCTAGTGAGCTGCCTACGCAATCGGAGTTCTTCGTGATATCTAAGCATTTCACCGCTACACCACGAATTCCGCCCACCTCTTGTACACTCAAGAATGACAGTATCAACTGCAATTTTAAGGTTGAGCCTCAAACTTTCACAACTGACTGATCATTCCACCTACGCACCCTTTAAACCCAATAAATCCGGATAACGCTTGGATCCTCCGTATTACCGCGGCTGCTGGCACGGAGTTAGCCGATCCTTATTCGTAAGGTACATGCAAAGGAGAACACGTTCTCCATTTTATTCCCTTATAAAAGAAGTTTACAACCCATAGGGCAGTCATCCTTCACGCTACTTGGCTGGTTCAGGCTAGCGCCCATTGACCAATATTCCTCACTGCTGCCTCCCGTAGGAGTTTGGACCGTGTCTCAGTTCCAATGTGGGGGATCTTCCTCTCAAAACCCCTATCCATCGAAGACTTGGTGGGCCGTTACCCCGCCAACAATCTAATGGAACGCATCCCCATCTATAACCGGAATCCTTTAATAAAGAGAACATGCGAACTCTTCATTCTATCGGGTATTAATCTTTCTTTCGAAAGGCTATCCCCGAGTTAAAGGTAGGTTGGATACGTGTTACTCACCCGTGCGCCGGTCGTCAGCGGTATTGCTACCCTGCTACCCCTCGACTTGCATGTGTTAAGCCTGTAGCTAGCGTTCATCCTGAGCCAGGATCAAACTCTTCATTGTAAAAGTATTGTTATGACTTTTCTTTGATATTGCTATCAGAGAAAGTACAAATTAGCTCTGTTCAGGATTTTGTAAATTTATTATCTTTCTCCCTTATTAAAGGGACATTGACGGTTTTAAATTTTACCCAAGATTATTTCTAATCTTGCTCTTGTACTACTTGTATTGTTTATGTAATTCTATCAAAGAACGCTTCTTCTTTTTTGCTTTCGTTGTAAAAGCGGGTGCAAAGGTAAGAGCTTTAAGTTTAACTTCCAAATAAATCCGAAAGTTTTTTTTCAAAGTTTTTTTGTTTCAGTTTCGTTGGCTTCTCGTGAGAAAAGAACGACTTAAACAAGGTCTCTTTTTTTTTGCGAACCGGACTGCAAAGATAAGAACTTTTAATACTCACTTCCAAATGTTTTCGAAAGTTTTTTTTCAAGAATAAATCTTCTCAAATGACCCGGTGGCCGCGATTATCAAAATGTCAAGCAATAAGCTTTGTTTCTCTTACAAAGCGGGTGCAAAAGTAGAGGTTTTGCCAATACAATCCAAATATTACTAACTATTTTTTTGAAGAAAAAAGACAGGAAAAACATAAGCCGCTGGTAATGACCACTTAACAAGGAAAACTTTTTTTCAAGAAAATGTAAGGGTGATGCCAGATAATATGCGGGGTGGGTATTTAGCTGCTTAGGCTCGTAGAGTTTTTAGGCTTCGGTTTTTCTAAGATCGCTTTAAAAATTGGTTTTAAGGCTCAGTTTTGAGAGCTTGTTTTTGTGAACTGGAGTTTATTTATTGGTGATTTAGGGCTTTTTTCTGTGAGTTGGCTCTTTAATTTTAGTTTGTGAGTTTGTTTTAGGGCTCAGTTTTGAAAGTTTCTTTTTATCGGTTGGAGTTTATTTGTTGGTGATTTGGGGTTCTTTTTTTTATGAGTTGGCTTTTTTAATTTAGTTCGTGAGTTTGTTTTTGATTAGTTTTTAGGTTCGGCTTTGAAGGTTGGAAGTAGTGTATTGGGAAAAGTTAGAGCGAAATAACATCAGAACGAAATTTTATGGGTGATTAAACTAGGGCTTGGTGGATTATTGAAGGGAGATTTTATAAGTTGTTCAAATACTCTGAGTATAGTATGACATTAATAAAATGAAAGTATTGCCCGTGAGCTCTTCCTTACAAGATGTGCAAGTATTACTTTCTAGTTTATTATCTATAACTGTATCGGTATTGGAGCAGTCTTACAGCTTGTTCAAATGCTACTTTTTGCCGATAAGGAAGAGCTTTTATTTGATTTAGAGCAAAATGGAGTTCATTAAGCATAGCTAAAAAAGTGCGTCTTTACCCATTTATTCTGTATAAGAACATAAATTACCCCCTTTAAGATAGATCATAAGCCGGTAGCTTTTGATTAATGCAAGTATTCTTAATCTACCAACACCCCCATGTCAGGTGTACCAACACCCGGGTGTTAGACATGCTGACACCCGGGTCTTGGCTAATCAGCAACAGGCTAAAAGCAAAGAAGCAAGGGGCGAAAGAAAGAAAAGGAACACTATTGTTATGATTAAGGGAGCAGTGGCAAGCTGTTCACGCATGGCACTATCCAATACATTGTGTAAACGATGGGCAGTACCTCATACATGCTTGAATAATCAAAAGACTCTCTCATTAACATCATATCGCCAGCAGTAACAAGGTATTTATGCATCCTTGCTATTATTTGGGCTTTATACAAGCAGGTTTTGGATTAGGCAATAAGCTATGAACACAATTTATTAACTAAATCAGGATAAGCACATCTGTTTTTATAAGAAACAAAGGAAAGTTTATAGAGAGCAAGCAGGTAGGTGCAAATAACCAAAGGAAAAAAAGAGATAGACACAAAAGTATTTTATGCGAAACAAGGGTATTTATAAGAAGAGAAAACCTAATGTATCTGCATCAATGTGCATATCTAAGCAAATAATGAATGAATAGGCAAAACACAGCATTAGGAAAACAAACAGATATGCTCAAGGGGTTATATAAAAGTCAAACTAATGATTTTAAATTATTATAGAAGTTACCAACCCGTATCACTCCATCCGCCAGCTGTATACCATCCCAAAGTACGATAGAACGTATTTACACTAGAAGAAAAGGCCCCCTCAGGTATATGAATTGATAACCCTGAAAAGCCTGCCATAGAAGTCATCTTTCCAGAGCCAAAACTAGATGTACAATAATTAGAAGGAGTAGTCTCAGCCCAAACCACAGCCTCTTCATAAGCAGCTTTCCACGCCTCATAAACAGAACCTTCACCAGCTAAAGAATATGCTAAGCCATTCATATCATAATAATTTTGATCGCGATATGGATCATAGCAAAGAATACCGGAAGTAGCAACAGTAGCTCCGTTAGAAATATATTGGGGTAACAGAGTTTTGGTAGCAACAGCCAAGCTTGCAAGCTTATCACTTTCAACCACAGAGACCGAAACACCCATAGTCCAATTATCATTACTACCTTCAACACCGGTATAGTTATCATTATAATAATTATAATAAGCGAGCCCAACATTTCTTGCTTCTTCCTTCTTTGTAGATGCCTCCTTAAACATAGCAGGTACCACGTCTACATAATACGCACCCGGACCAGGTATCTCCGTTGGAGAGCTAATAAAATAATCACCATAAGAAGCAAGTTCATAAATCACCTCCACAGATTGCATGAAACAGGCATCAAATAATATAAAATCGAAATGAGGAGCTGGCTCTAAGACAGTAGCTAAAGCCGAGATATTCATGTATGTACCTGCGTCCTGACCAAACCAACGCGTAGAAGGTGCAGCCGGATCAGCTTGAATCCAGCCATCGCCATGAGACCATAACACTAATCCATAACTATCAGCTGGAAAGCGCTCAAAAACACGATCAAAAACCTCAGACATTACAGAAACATCCAAAGAATTCTGCTCATCATAAGTATGTATCGTTTTCTTAATGACAGTACCGCTCCTATCCTTCGTTACCTGAATCAATCGAGGAGTACTTTTATCATCTACATAAATTAGCAAGTTATTATTTTCAGCATCCACAGCAGCATAACCTTCTACCATTTCGTCAATATCAAGAGACGCAAAACTGTTGAGAGAGTTATCCGCAACAATATAAGCTAACACTGTACGTGAAGCTTTCAGCGGTTTTGGAGAATCGTTTTTATGACAAGATGCCAATAAGAACAAGACTATAAGAGAAAAGAGATAAGACGGTTTTAGAAGATTCTTCATAACAGATCAAGGCTATTCTTGGGGTTTCTTAAAACGGAACTCAGTAGCATCAAGTTTCTTCAAATTAATCGATTTATTTTTTTTATATCGATCAAGTACTTTCACTAATTCTTTTTCTAATCTATCTTTATGTTTAGAGAAATAGATCATACAAGTTCTATTTGGCAAACCTTTCGTTCCCTCCAAATAATTTTTCAACTGATAACTGTACAAATCTCTCTGAGGAAGAAAGCCTCCTTTATCTAATTTAACGCTATCAAGCATCTGTATTTCAGTATAACACACCACAGTATCAGTGAATGATGCTCCCACACCAAAAGCATATACAGCCTTAGGCTCTTTCTTTTTAGCAGAAAAAGCAGAGCAAACAACAAAAGCGAATAAAAGCGAAAGCAGTATTTTTGTCAATTTCATATCCTATTTCTTTTATTAAGTACGTGACAAAGATAATCATTAGCTGAGAACGAGAAAGCAAATGCACGCAAAATTAACTATTATGATAAAAAAAGACCGACTCATCTATCTAGATGAATCGGTTACTAATTTTTTCAATATGTCAGAAATTGATATTCTTATTTATCCCAAATAAGATTTGAGCAATGTACTACGATTACCTTGTCTTAATCTTCTGATTGCTTTTTCCTTAATCTGACGAACACGTTCACGGGTAAGCCCGAATTTGTCGCCGATTTCTTCCAGTGTCATTTCCTGTTGTCCGATACCAAAGAACATTTGTATAATGTCCTTTTCTCTATCGGTTAACGTAGAAAGAGCTCTATCAATTTCCCTAGCAAGAGACTCATTAACTAGAGAGCGATCTGCCATAGGCGAATCATCGTTAACCAACACATCCAGCAAACTGTTGTCCTCTCCTTCCACAAAAGGTGCATCTACCGAAATATGACGGCCGGATACTTTTAGTGTATCAGAGATTTTATCAACAGGGATGTCTAATTCATCAGCCAGTTCTTCAGGTGAGGGCTTACGCTCGTTCTCCTGTTCGAACTTAGAGAAAGCCTTACTGATTTTATTCAGCGAGCCTACTTGGTTCAACGGAAGACGAACAATACGCGATTGCTCTGCCAAAGCCTGAAGAATTGATTGGCGAATCCACCACACAGCATAACTAATAAACTTGAAACCACGTGTTTCATCAAACTTTTCTGCAGCTTTAATTAATCCTAAGTTACCTTCATTTATTAAGTCAGGTAAACTTAATCCTTGATTTTGATACTGTTTAGCTACTGAAACGACAAAACGAAGATTGGCACGTGTCAGCTTTTCTAATGCCACGCGATCACCCTTGCGAATGCGTTGAGCGAGTTCTACCTCCTCTTCTACAGTAATTAAGTCTTCACGACCGATCTCCTGTAGATACTTATCAAGAGAAGCACTCTCTCTGTTAGTGATACTTTTTGTAATTTTTAGTTGTCTCATTCTTCTAAAAAACGAATTTGGTGTGCAAAGTTAAGAGAATTTATTCATTTGAAAACTAATTCGACCTAACTTTTTGATGATTCCTAATCATTTAAACAACAAAAAGAGCGCCCACATGTTGACATGAAGCGCACTTTTTTCATCATTCTTTGCTAAAATTCAATCTTCTTACCTTAAAAACTTATCAATTCTGACTTAAATCAACAGCATAATTAGCACGTTTACCTGAAGGGAACATTCCAGTAAGGAATAAAACTTGTTCAGGAGATTTAACCGCAGCTCTAAAAACTTTCTGAAGATCATTCTCCGTTTTCATCATCTGCCCGTTAGCTTTCAAGATAATAAATCCCTTACGGATACCTGCATTTGCCATTTTGCCAGATGTTACTCCTGTCACCATCAAACCATATCCCAGATTTAATTGCTTTTTCAAGTCAGGAGAAACTTCTTTGAACGCAGCACCTAGAATATCCATACCGGCATTCTTCATCACCTTCGTAGTGCCCTGTTCATTTTTCAGAGTTACCCCTATTTTCTTTTCTTTCTTATCACGAATCAGTTTTACAGTAACTTTATCTCCTGGACGATGTTCAGCTAAGCTCGCTTGCAATTCGGCCATATTTTTCACTTTCTTGCCATCAAGCCCCACAATCACATCATCTTTTTTGATACCTGCCGCAGAAGCAGAACCACCATCTATTACCTGGCCAACTAACACACCATCAACTACTCCAAGCTCTTTCGCCTTTTTCATCGCCTCATCACTCAGTTGATCATCATTTATTGAGCCACCTCTAATACCCAACAAAGCACGTTGTACAGTACCATATTGTTTCAGATCAGACACCACTTTAGTCATTATACTGCTTGGAATGGCAAATCCATAACCAGCATAAGCCCCTGTAGGAGAAGATAATACAGCATTAATACCCACAAGTTCTCCTTTCGTGTTAACCAATGCCCCTCCACTATTACCTTGATTAATCGCGGCATCCGTTTGAATAAAGGATTCCACACCTTGATTATAAACACCTAATGTACGAGCTTTGGCACTTACAATACCAGCCGTTACTGTTGAAGTCAAATTAAATGGATTTCCTACAGCAAGTACCCACTCTCCTACTTTCAACGCATCAGAATTACCAACTTCCATTGCAGGAAAATCGTCACCTTCTATTTTTATCAGGGCCAAATCAGTTGCAGCGTCCGCACCAATAATACGAGCCTTAAATTCACGATTATCATTTAACTTAACCGTAATTTCATCAGCCCCATCAATCACATGGTTATTCGTCACAATATATCCATCCTTAGAGATAATAACCCCCGATCCATAGCCTACTCTAGGTCTAGTCCTCATCTGTCGTTGACGACCCGAACGAGCACCATTACCAAAGAAGAAATCGAATAAATCAGGCTCTTGCTGATCCACTGTTTTTACTTTAGAAAGTTGCGTTGATTTAATATGCACTACAGCATGAACGGATTTCTCTGCAGCCAAAGTCAAATCAACAGGCTGTGCATTAACCCCCTCATAAGAAGTCAGACGGGCATTTGAATTCTGCTCAAATAATTCATCATAAGCTAAAGGCTTAGCTTTTGGTTTTAACACCATATAAGAAGTAAGTCCTGCAACTCCTGCACTAAGAAGTACAATAACACATACCCCCAGAATGTTTTTAGTTGTCTGTTTCATATTATCTATAGTTTAAATTGTTAATAATCACCCCTTGTTTAACATTACTGACGTTAAAATAACGACAAAAAATATTCTGTTATTCTTCTTGTCACTCTTTTTTGTTCTCTTTTAACAGTGAATATCAATGCCTTAACAGCGATTAACGGCAAATACTGACAAATTTGCATTCATTGTGAAATAAGCATATATGGAAGATGATAAAAAAATCAGCCTAGTATCAAAAGTTCTATTTAGAAGAAATAATAGTCTGGCGGCGCAAAGCAAAAACAGGAAGAAAAAAGAAAATACCGATAACCGACATAACCAAACCACCTATAACCCCTGCCGCGAGAGGAAACCAAAAAGCTTCTTTATCAATGCCTACCATAAAAGGAACAAAACCTAACATTGTGGAAATCACGGTCAAGAAAATAGGGATGACCTTTGCGTTCCAAGCCTTTGTATAAGCACGCAAAGCACTCATACGAGGATAACAACGCCTAATCATGTTATATTCATTTAAGACGTATATGCTAGCATTAACGGTAATACCACAAAGAAGAACAAAAGACGCAAAACCTCCTTGATCAAAATTCAGCTTAAACCAATAAAAAGTAAAAAAGACACCAATATAAGATATTGGTATAACAGACAAAATAACGAGAGGCTGTTTCAGAGAGTTAAACAGAATAGCGGTAATAAAGAAAATGATAGCTACAACAATCAATAATAACAGATATTGTTTATTATCTTTTTTCCCCCAGCCCCAAAAATTAGATTCTGACTTAGCGGTATAACCCATAGGAAGCTCCTTAACAAATTCTTTTAAATCCCTATCTAAAATTTTATGTCCCTGCTCTGAAGAACCGATATATTCATATTGAAGACACAATCGATACTGTTGATTTTCCTTAGCTACCTCCTGAGGAGCCTGATCTTTACTGATAGCGGCCAAACTGGATAATTTATAAGCTTTTGAATTATTACCGTATGGAATATTTTGCATTGCCCATACATCATACTCTTTTGACTGCTTAGAAGATAATTTTATTTCTTCTGCCCCATTCTCGGTTACCACAGTTCCACAAGCCATATCTCTGCCAAATATAGGACGAATCGCATTAAATAAGATCCATGGTTCTACGTTCTGTTCAGCCATCTTTGCCTTATCCAAATTAAAATAAAACTCTTGATAATCATCTTTCCACCAAGAAAACTCTGAATTAATCAACACCTCTTTTATACGTCGATGTTCCAATAGCTTTTCTTTCAACTTTTCAGCCCATTGGTACAACTCATCATAATTATACCCGTACATCTTAACCCTAAAAGAGCCCGCATTTTCTCGCACATCATTACTAAACCCCTGATCTTGTAAACCATAAACGCCCCAATTTCCACCTCCTAAGTGCAAAGCCTTACTAACAATATTAGCCTTCAGAGTATATGGGAATCCACTATTTTGATCCTTTTTCGTAAAATAAATACTAATCGTAGCTCGTCTTGCACTGTATATTGATGTTTGAAACTGCTTTATTTCCTTAAACTCACTTAGGTAGCTTTCCATTTTCTTCATTAAAGCATTCATTTGTTCAAGGGTACTTCCATTTGGAAGATTAGCATTGGCATAAAGCACAGTCTCCTCATTACGAGTAAAATAACTACCTTCATATACCTTCTGAACAAATAGCCTCAAGCTACCCCCTAAATAGGTGTCGACCTCCGGTTTTATTTTTTCTTTATAATAGGAGGTACCTAAAGTTTTATTATATAACTCTGCCAGACGCCCCTCTCCTTCAATCCTATCAGGAAGCAAGAATACCGGTAATCCAAAAAGAAGAATAAGAGCCAAGCAAACAAGGGCTCTCCAACGGCATAAGAATCGAATCAACAAAGCATAAATTCGTGTAAGATGTACTGTTATACGCTTCATCAGTAAACTATGCATTTGTCTTCTATCAGCAAGAAAAGAGGGAAATAAACGACGCTTATTCTTGCGCAGATTAATCTTTTCAATCATAGCCGGCACAAAAAACAATGCTACCAATAAAGAAACTGCCAGATTTATAATAACTACCGCAGCAAAGTCTTGCAAATTCAAGCGGATTTTTTCATCTAAGAAGAAAATAATGACCAGTGCTCCCATCGTAGTCAACGTAGCGGCGAGTATTGCCACAAAAGCTTTCATATTGCGACGATGCAAAAGATGATCCGTCATCACAATAGTGTTGTCTATCACCAAATTTAGCGATACCGTGATTCCTGCCAAAGAATAAAGTTGCATCTCCAACCCGAAGAGGTAATAAAAGATAAGAGCCACAGCTATATTCACACTTAGACTAGCTACAATAAGGAGCAGATAACGCAGATTAAGAGTTATAATCAAAACAAACAATAGCAAGATAAGTACAGTCAATCCGGTACGAAAATAAATCTTGTCCAACTCCTCATGAATAAACTCAGTGGCATCATAGCTACTATGAATTTCATATCCGGCTGGTAGAAGCTTTTCCATTTCTTCCATCTTCTCTTTGATCAGACTACTTAACTTCAATTGGTTGGCCGTTTCCTCTGCCGTAATAGACAAATAGATAGAGTTCAAACCATTAATACGAAAGTAACTCCGAGGCTGCTCTTCTACACGTTTTACCGTGATTAATTCATCCAACCTAATCAATTTTCCTTTAGAGCACGTAACGAAAATACAAGAAGCATCAAACACAGACATCTCTTCTTGAGGAACCAAAGCAAGACGTATCCACTGCCTCCCACTAGCGGATTTATCCACATCATAAGTACCCAAAAACTCTTTTTTGTAATAGCGAGAGATGGCATCCCTTATATCAGTTATAGTAATACCCAAACGAGATAATTGATTACTGTCATACTCCAACTGCCATTCCATAGGAGTAGCGCCACTCAAATCCACCTTATAGATACCCGGAATTTGAGCTAAGTTATTTTTTATATGATCTTCAGCATATTGTTGAATTAAGATTGGTGTAGAAGGCGCATTCAACGTAAAAGTCATAAACGGACGAGAAGCATCTTCATTCGGCTGCTTCATGCGAATATAAGGATAGCTAACTCCCTGAGGCAATTGAGACCATGTTTGCCTGATAATAGTAGAAGCCTCAAAACGCACTGCATCTACATCAGCATGCTTATCAAGATCCACCGTCACCCGTCCCCAGCCATTGCCGGAAGTCGAATAAATTCCCCTTATTCCTTTTATACGAGAAAGCATTGACTCCAATTTGCTTGTAGCTTCCATTTCGACCACACGCGCCGAAGTACCGTTCATACCAAACTGTACCGTAAAACCCGGAAGTACACGAGAAGGATTTAGCTTAACCGGAAGCAAAGGTATAAGAGCCAGCCCCGCCAAAGCAACACATACAAACGTCACAATCAGAGAAAAAGACGAAAACTTTATTTTACCTATTATCATTAATATACTGTTACTTAACCTAATACAATTCTGACTATCTTCAAATTACTGACAGAACTACAAATGAGTATTCAAGTCATAGTCAAATTTATCTGAGAGCGATACATCCAAAGAGAAATCATATAAAGTCAACTTTCTTATTTTATAATAGCTTAACCAGTAATTTTGCAAAGCCGAGATATAGTTTTGTTGCGCTTCTTGTTGCCTGTTCAGAGACAGCGTGAGACTATTCACATCTGTTTTACCAATCATAAAACGTTGACGTGTTTCGTTATATGCCATAATAGACAAGTCCAGTGCCTCTTCGGCGCTAGCGATAAGGCTTTGTTGAATATTAAAATCATTAACAGTCATAATAACCTCTTGCTCAATCGTTATTTCACTTTGTTTTGATGACGTCTTTACTACATTTAAGTTATTTCGTGCCATATTATACTTACCCCTACGCACTCCCCAATCGATTAATGGAATAGTCAAACTGAGCGAAACCAACTCCTGCTCTTTAGGGCTTCGGTATACATCATTAAAATGATTCGATACCTGATTGAAGCCAACACTAGCATCCAAACTCGCATTAAAACGAGACTCTTTCTTTGTTTTATCTACACTTCGTTCAGCTTCTAAAATGTTCTGTTTCAGCTCTATAAAATCAGGATTATTCTCTTTAGCCAACCTAACCGCCTTATCAATAGGTATAAATATGTCATGCGGACGTGCCGGAAGATTTAATAAGATCTCTGTATCTTTATCCATATTCAAATAAGAAGCCAACGAAAACATTGCCCTTTTTCGTGAAATGGCAGCATTTTGCAAAGAGTTATGCGCATTCACCATATCAAGTTTCAACGTAAGCAAGTCCGCTTGAGAAATAGCCGCTATCTTATGACGTTGCAGCCCCATCCGATAAAGCGTATCACTAGAAGCAACATTGTCATGGGCAAGTTTGTATTTAGCTTCCGCCATAGCCAAAGCAAAGAAATAATTCGTAGCTTGTTCAGATACTGCCTCCATATTATAAACAAGCTGTTTTTTTACCTTTTCGTATTTCAAAGGTTCTATGCGCTTATCCCATTTGAAAGCATTATACCCAATCAAGCTCTGTGAGTAACCAACTTTCAAAGGGACACTAGTAAACTGTGTAGCATCCGTTGCTCCAAAACTTCGAAAATAACTAAGCTTAGAATCCAAATAGAAAGTACCTCCCGTCCAATCTAAATTTTGCTTCACAGACAAATCTCCATATGCATAATAAGATTGCTGACTACGATAAACATCTACATCATTCTCCGAATCATACCTCTGCGTAATATCCTTATTATACTGAGCAGGTGTAGTATTCAGCGTCAAGCTAGGCAACCTATTGGCTCTATATGTGCGATATTCCCAATACCCTGACAAATAAAGGTTTTGAATACGAAATGCTTCTAAGGAACTATCATTAGCTATCTCGATAGTACGCTGTAAGTTTAATGCTATTTTCCTTTGAGCAAAAGAACTTAGCGACACAGAGAAACAAACGACACACACACTTACACCTGCCAACAGCTGTCTTATCATAATCCGGAAACTCATAAATTCCTATTTTTTTATTTTCAATACACTTTTTCTCTCTCTATAAATGAACCAGTAAATCAATGGAATAATAAACAGACTAACTAAAGTCCCAATCACCATAGCCCCAATCATTGCGATAGAAAGTGGTTTCTGCAACTCCGATCCCATATCCATGGAAAATAACAAAGGTACCATAGCAAAAATAGTTGTCAGAGAAGTCATAATGATCGGTCTCAGACGCCGTTTACCTGCCTCATGAATAGCGTCCAAAAGAGGAACTCCCGCCTTACGCAATTCGTTAATAGCATCCAGTTTCAATATAGAGTCATTAATAATAATACCACAAGTAACGATCAATCCAATGGCCGACATCAGATTCAGTGTATGCCCGCATATCCAAAGTAACAGCAGTGCAAAAGCCACATCTATGGGTATTTCCAATAACACAATTAATGGTTGTACAAAGCTCTCAAATTGTGCAGCCAAAATAAAATACATCAGCAGTACTGAGACAAACAAAATAATAACCAGTTCATTCAGCATTCTCTTATTGGAGAAAAAACTACCGGAAAAGCCGACTTCCCAATTGGCAGACTTTTGGCTCACCTGCTTAACCTCATTCATCAATCGTTCAGGAGACTTAACACCATAAAACCGGAAAGGTATATATTCTCCATTTCGACCCGCTGTAATGCATTTCAGATCCATTGCCGGAACCACTTTTATCAGTTCCATCAACGGAATATAATTGACCTCCCCTTCTGCATTCGAGTTCGTTCGTATCAATGTTTCTTGCAGTATCTTATTTAAAGTTTTCCCATTCCCCATTATATTTATGGGCAAATATTGTTGATAAGAATGGAGCATTGTTACACTATTTTCCTTAAAGGTTGTTTTCAATACCCGATAAAGTTCATCGTAAGAGACTCCATAAAGCAACAATTTCTCCTGGTTAATATGTATATCCATTTGGTTCTCAAATGCAATACCGGTAGGTGCCACACCAGTTCTCTCGGCAAATTGCTGTTCTAAGCTTTGCAATTCTCCAGCAGTAGGACTCTTTTCTTTATTTCGAGCATATAATTCAGCTACAACATCCGCTTCTCCTGTATCAAAGAGCTTTTCAAAAACCGTTTCCGGAGGAGAAAAGGAAATAGCTGCTGATGGATATTTCTTTTTCAACACCTTATATATATACTCCTGCAAGGGAGCAATCTTCTTTGGATCATTCGTTTTAAAGTAAAGTTCAGCTTCAGAAGCAGATAGCTCCTGTTCTCTATTAAGAATAAAATCTTGCTGCCCAATAGCCGCTGTCTGCTGAATTGTTTGAGCTTGTAATTCCCTAAATAAATCGTCCACTCTTTGCCTATTCTCATCCACATGGATATTTTCATTCCACTCCACATGTGCGATCAATTCATTTTCATCAATCTTAGGCATACGCTCTTTACCTATAAAGAAAAACAAAAAAACGCATAAAGGAATAGAGACAATGCAAAACAGCGAACAAAGTATTTTATGACTAAAAACCCAATTAACGCCACGATCATAAAGAGCATCCAGAGTATGTGCCTTCAACGGATTATTAATCTTTATTCCAAACCAAGAATACTTTTTGCGTATCCCTACACGGTAAACTAAAATATAAAGTACCGGAAGTAGCATAATACCAGTAAAGTACGACACCATCAGCCCTACAGTTACCGAAAAAGCCTGATCAAAAAATATAGCTCCGGCAATGCCACTCATAAAAATTAATGGAACAAACACAGCAATAGTAGTAAACGAAGAACTCAACATAGGAGTTATCACCTCTGTAGTTCCAGCAATACAAGCCCTTCTCAGAGAATATCCCCGCTCTCGATACTGTGAAATATTCTCCGTCACTATAATAGAACTATCAATCATCATTCCCAATGCCAGTATTAAGCCCGACAAAGAAATAATGTTCAGAGACATATTACATAAGTAGAAGAAGAGAAAGCTGATAACAATAGAAACGACCATGCTAAGGCCAATGATAAAAGGTGATTTTACATCACCCAAAAAAAGTATCGCTACAATGCAGATAAATAGGAATCCGAGAGAAAGATTCTGTCTCAAGTTAGAAATTGTATAATCAAGCAACTCTGTCTGATTACGGCTAATATCAAAATCAATATCCGGATAAACACCGGCAAAGTAGTTCATCGTCCCCATCAGTGCCGCCTTCATTTTATCCATATTCTCATCCGCCTGTTTAATAACAGCCAGTGTCACCGCTCTTTTCCCATTTGAGATAGATATTCCCTTCTCTTTCACCGGCACAATATCTACTTTACAGAACTCTTTTAACTGCATTATCCGCTCCTTCTTCCGGACATAAATATTCTCTACGTCCTGAAGAGTACGAAGTAATGTAGAAAATTTAATATTGTATTCATAATATCCATCCCGAATAGTCATACTACCCGGTTCAATATTATTTTGTGTCAATGCTGTTTCAATATCTTTTATGGAGAAACCTAGCATTGCCATTTTATTCATGTCAGGCACTATCTGAAGTTGCTTTTCCAAAAGTCCGGTTACATCCACCATTGCAACCTCTGGCAATTGTTCGATCCTTCTTTTTATGACAGATTCAGAGAAGTCGCAAAGATTAAGAAATGCCTGTTTATCCGTCTCAGCAAAAGCACTATCTTTCTTCAAAGTCATGTTGATGTACAGAACCGGAATATCAGTTGCGCTAGCCTTTATCACTTTAGGGCGATCCACCTCTTTAGGCAAGTAATTCATAGCCGCATCAATCTTCTCGTTCACCTCAATAAAGGCTAGATCAGTATTAGTCCCATAATCAAAACTAAGTCGAACAATCCCCGCACCATCACGCGTTTCGCTTGTCATATCCTTTAATCGGGCAACTTGAATGAGCTGTTGTCTGATAGGTTTAAGCACCGTATTTTCCAACTCTCGGGCAGAAGTATTTGCCACCGTCACCTGTACAGTAATCTCAGGAATAGAAATATCCGGTAATAAAGAGACCGGTAGCGTAAAATAAGTGACCAGCCCTACTATAAAACAAGCCGTAAATGCCATCAATACAGCAATGGGACGTTGTATTAAGAACTTTATCATTTACTTACCATTTAAGATAACCGTTACAGGCGCCTCATGTGCCAAATTTATGTTTCCGGTCACAATCACTGTATCTCCCACTTGCAAACCATCCAACACAGTATAAGAATCAGCATTCTCCAACCCGGTGTGTACCTTAATCCACATAGCTTTCCCTTTTTTCAAAACAAAGACCACTTGTTTACCCGAACGAAGCACCACCGCACTTTTAGGAATTACAAGTTGCTTACCAAGCGAACGATGTACATTCACCCTTACATTCATTCCATTAAACAGCTTAGCATTACCATCCACTTTTGCTTTCACTTTCACCATTCCATTATCATCCACTAAAGGATTAATCTCATCAATACTTCCCTTGCAAGCATGAGCCATATCCGCAAACGGTGTAATAACGACTCTATCTCCTTTCTTCAATAAAGACAATTCACTTTCAAGGACGGAGAAGTCAACCTCCATGCTCTTTGTATCCATTATCGTGCAAAATACATCAGACGTGCTCACCCTATTCATGGATTTAGCAAACAGATTAGCCACAACCCCGTCAAAAGGAGCTATAAGAGTAGCATGCTCATCTTCATACAGAGCCAAATCATAGTCCACTTTACTTTGCTCATACCCACTTTTCACCTTCGCTAATTTCATCGTTGCCTCAGGCACCTTATCAAAGTCCTTCACAGCATATCCCTGACCAATCAAGACATCCTGTAGTTCCAATCGTGCTTTCTCCAGTGTATTTTTTGCTTGCGACAATTTATTATCCAAGCGGAATTTATCCAATCCTGCTAATTTTTGTCCTTTCTTTACCCAATCACCATTTTTAACCCAAATATGAGTAATCACCTCAGCACTCTGAAAGCGAAGATCAGCAAAGGCAGAAGCTTTCACTTTACCATTACTCACCAATTCGTGATTAAAAATCTGCTTATCTAATTTCAGTATAGTGACCTCATTGTTATTAGCCGGCAGTACCGTCTCCACTCCTTTTTCAGCATCTTCCTTTTTCTTTTCGCCAGAACAAGCTATCAAGGCAGTAACACACAAGAAAAAGAGTAAACGACTATTCTTTCGTATCATATCAGTAGTTTTTCGTTTTTCATATATTTTCAATTAGCACAAAAATAAATCATCAAAACATTTCAATTCCCCAAACATAACAAATAACCTCAAACAACACAAGAAATTATCGTCACATTTCTGTCACATCGCAGAAATATGCCACTTCATAGCAAAAAATGAAATTACTACAAGATAAGTCTATTTCGGTTTAACAATAAATTTCTGAGGAAGCTTAGTACCTGGTCTTACTGAAACTTTAAACGCACAACCTATCTTATCGTCTTTCAGATCAGCCTTAGACATAAGTGCATTAAACTCCTCCATTCCAGGCATATACATTTCAATAGATAATATATCCTCCTTATTTATTAACTTTATATCCTTTGCTGCTAACAGATACAATTGTTCATTCAATTGCAACAAACAGCGTTCCCTATCAGAAGAAGCAACTAGCACCTTGACCTTTTCCTTCTTTTCTTTTTTTACATTTTGAGAAATGCAAAGAGGTAAAATACCCATCAAAAAAAAGCAAAACAAATAAATTTTCTTCATAGCATTATTATTTAAGTGACAAATGATATTCTACAATATCATTCCCTTTATTATTGTATTCAGCAAGTATCAAAAGCTTATTATCTTTCACAGCCAAAGCTGACCCTTCACAATCTAAACGCAACAAATAACAAGACTTTCCATTCCAATCAAAAACATGCACTTCATTTCCCAGATGAAAAGCATTTTCCTCTTTTTGCAAACGCCCTGAATATAAAGCAAAAATGTACTTATCAGTAGCCTCAACTGACAAATAGCCCCATCGAGTCTCACTGTCCGGTCTAAAGTTAGGAGTTCCATTCACGTCTCTAGTCGTTAATATTGGAGAGAATTCATCTATACAGCATACCTCTTCAGCTGTCTTCTTTAGCAAATTCCATTCATATATTTGCAAAATACCTCCGTACCGAGTAACCAAAGCTGTTCTTTTACCCTCAGGCTGAGCGCACATCAACGATTGATAAGCAATTCCTAACACATGAAACGGCACATTTACTACGCTATCACTCATAGGATACTTGCCAGCATAAGCACATGCCACTCCTTTTTTATCTAATAAACAGAGGCGACCATCTTGAAACACTCCACTCGCTACGTAATTGGAATCTTGTAAATCAACTAATGAAATAATCCCAGGCAAACGGGTTTTAAACAATGTCTGTGTTGCCAAAGAGTCACCGGTAATAACACGCTCCACGTCATAACTCAGCAAAGCCATTTTGGAACCATCAAAAACATCGAGATGATTAGAACGGGATATCATAGGTCCGGGATTTATCAGTTCCCCCGGTCCATCCCCACGTTTCCCGAAATTATAGATTTGTTTTCTAGAAGGAATATCTATGAGAGTTAGTTTTGTTTCTCCCCAATCATTCCTTAATGCTACAAAATCACCTACAACATCAATATCAAAAACTTTACCTAAATTCTCATTAACGTTCCAATTCTCTCCTACTAAATCTATTGTTTCAGCAAATTTTAGTTTGTGACTATCAGACAAAGAACATCCTATGAATAGACACAAATAGACTAAAAGAAGTATACTCTTTTTATATTTCATTATCTAGTTAATTTTAAGAGATGAATCAAACATACCAATAAACTTTAAAAAAGACCAAAAGCCATCGTCACATTTGCGTCACATTTCAAAAACATATTCCTAGCGTTCCAAACGTATCATAAAAAAGAGTTCTTTCCTATTTTTATCAAAAAGAAATATCACACTTAGATTGATTAAAACATCGGATATCTAAAATTATACAACACATAATTTCATTCTTTGTCCAACTAATAAGAGCAAGTTTGAGTACAACTCAAATGTATCCAAGATTTCAATCTACCTGATACATTTTTTCAGTTTGGTCACTTCAACAAGCATTAACCTTTTTCCTTATAGAAAATCAAAATAGGATTATCCTCTTCTTTTATATTTAGGGAGTCGAGCCGATTTATCACGCTATCTTCAGTAGCCAATTGTCGATGTGCGAGATAAATCTCAGGAGAAAGCACAAAAAGTATTTTATCATCATCTCCTCCATGTGGATAATAATAGTTCACAATATTCATTCCTAAATTTCTGTCTTCAATCACTCTGTCTCGATAAACCTTATTATCTCCTTTATTAAGGATAAAAAGCCCACTCTGATTAGAGCGAAAAACTAAATAATCCTTCGTTTCCCGAATGGAGTTGAAGCCATAAATAAGATCGCCATCCATTACTTTCCTGAAGAAAGCCTGCGGATCTGAAATCGATTCTTTTATCAAATCCTTGCTTAGGTTAGAAGCTGAAAGATTTAATTTATAAGGAGATTTAGCTTCTTGTTTTTCATATAAGAATAGTCCAAAATCCAAAGGGGCATTAAACCACACTCGCTTACTTTTGACCAATAGATTGCCTTGACTTCTGATAGCAAAATCTATTTTATCATTTCTCCCTATTTCACTCCATGTTTTATTTTTTACATCAAAAACATTAAGCATATAAGGATAACAAGAATAGCCATCTAGTTTATTAAAAAAGATGATCTTTCCATTCTCCATAGCCATCTCTTCGTACAATTCTCCTACTTTCACTTCAGAAAGATATTTTCCCTCCAAATCAAAGAAAAGCAATTTATAATAATCATTATAGACAACAATCTGTCTAGACGATTCGTCAAATGCAATATCTAATATCTTTCTTGATTCCCCAGGACCAGTTCCTTGACTATTAATACAATTTTCTACTTTACCATTATTTGCATTTATAACGAGTATCTGATTATTCTTGGCAGATAAAAGAATAATCTTGTCCTTATATCTTATCAATCTCTTTACGTCAGGTACAAGAAAAGCTTCATTGGTCTGAATAGAAACTATTTCAGCTATCTCAAAATGATTCATGAAATAACGACTCTCAGATTTTGTATCTAGCACACTCAACAATTGCTGCCCACCATTCTTATCTACTGTACCAGAAGCACAAGAATACACACTAAGAATTATAGCACACAGAAAAACAGTTTCATTCATAGTATTATTATAAACGGCTCATCACTTTATTTTTTTTAATCAGAAGCATAAAAGTTGTAGGAGAAGCTAATACAAAAAATAGTAAAGCAAACATATTGGGCTCGATATGCATTACATACTTGCATATAAAAAATGCAAGATCAGTACTAAAGATTTTTATAAGCATTGAAGTTATTACAAATTTCAGAATAGGTGAAAACCCTCCTTTTTCATAAAACCAGCCATATATTATAAACATTAGAAGAAATGTTATCCCCAATACACTAAAACTAATTACATCAACATTTATAGGACAATATTTATGCAAAAGGACCATCCCAGGAAGTCCTACTATTAATGATAATACAAGAGATAAAAAATGATTTTTCATACTTGATTTATTTTGTGACAAACATCCTTATTCATATTCTCAAAAAAACAAAGTTAAACATGAGGTAATAATATTAATTCAAACATAATGGCTAATCCTAGAATGGGCAAATAGTTATCATCACATTTGGGTCACATTTTAAAAAGCACGAAATAAGCCTCTTAAATACTTCATTCTTTTAAATCAGCAATAACCAATATTGGATTGGATTCTCGTGAAATCGGTTTCGCCAACTGATCGGATAAAGAAAAGAAACTATCATCGGAACAAACATTAAGACTTATCGAGTAAACAAAAGATTTATTAAGCACACTCAAGACCTTAGCCTCAACAGGATAATCCATTCCCTCAATAAATGGATTCTGAATTACTTTTACCTTATTCTGAGCAAAATTAAAATAACAGTAATAAGTCTTAGTCGCTATTCCAAATCCTGTTTCTCGGAAAGAAAAAGAAGCAATACTATTGCCAACCTTAAAACCTGAAATATCTCCCAAGAACTTTTTATCTGCAACTAAACGATCATACTCCTCATAGCTACCTATCTCTACAATCTTCTCATAAGGCATTGTTTTATCTCCAAAATCAAGTCTGCACCAAGGAATTGGGTTGTCTTCTACAAGTTTATAAATTATATTACTAGATGGGTAAAAGAAATAAGGAATACCAAGCTCGTCCTGAATAAAAGCAGGTTCATCAGAAACGTTCACAAATTTCTTTTGTGGAAAATACGATGATTTTACTTTTTCCAGTTTTTCATCCAGCAGCATTAAATTATATCCCAAAGGGTTGTTTTTCGTATTAAAACAACTATAAACCCAGTATCCAAATTTAGTCTTACAGAAGGAATTAAAATCAATTGCTATTTTCGGAGTTTTATTTATCAATTCTCCATCTAAGTTATATGTAAATATAGAGTTCCTATATCGTTCATGGGCGTATATTAATGACGTCTCTCTTTCAAATTGGATATCATTAAAAAACGTGTATTCATCTGGAGCTGATCCCTTTTTTCCTATCTGCCTTATAAAGTTTCCTTTAATATCGAACAGCATTATAGCCATTTGCTTTTTATCAAATATGATAATGAAAGAATCTGTCATATACAATTTAGAAACTTCTCCAATCAACGATTCTGGAAGAGTTTCTAAAACGATAAAAGTACTCTTTTTGAAGTAATCGTCATAGCGTAATGACTCAACCTTTGAGACGTCAATATTCACAGTATATATTAAGTCTTGTACTGCATTTTTTTTATTTATGCATGAAGACAGAATGAAGATAAAAAAGAATAAATATATTCTACCAAATAAATTATACATATTATTGAAAAATTAAATTAATATAAAATACATAAAAAATCAATTCAACCTCTTTATCTTATAATTTATAGAAATATCATTCATTAAAAGAAACAAGAATTTAAAGAGAATATTTTAAGTAAAAAGTTAAAAAAGGGCTGTTTTTTTCGAACAGCCCCATTAATTTAACATCCTTCATAAGGGCATGAAGTTTCCGTACCTTTTTCCCGACAACATTTTATAGTGACCGTCGATGTTTCTGGAGGAGAAGAAGTTGTTTTTTTACCATTAAATAGCCAAAGTTTACCTCCTACATCATAAGTCCAGCCCGGAGAAGTGGTTGATACTATAACTTTACTACCAACTTGCCAAGTAGTTGACCCTGAGGTTTCCTGAGCCAAAGCTTCTATATTCATTAAATTCAGCAATGACGAATTTGACTTTTGTGCATTCAAATTAACCTTATCCTATAGCATTTAGAATGCTAAAATGCATCTCAGCTTATATAAGATTCATAGGATATGATATATCATCAATATTATATAATAAAAGCAAACACTTTATACTCAAAAAATAGAATATAATGACTCTAAGTTCAAACCAAGCATATTTTTATGCTAAGCATAACTTTCAATTTATATCAGAAAATTTAATCAAATAAAGCATCTCCAATTAAAATTTTATCAGAGACAAAGGAAAACCTATCACTGTATTCAAACTTCACAAACATAGCCACTAATTTGAAAAGACACAAAAATTTAGCGTCACATTAGCGTCACATTTTATAAGACAGTAAAAAGACTATTTAATATTTCTGGACTAGCCAATCAAAAGTGGACATAAAGTTAAGCGACATTTAATAAATTAACATTTTTACTATTTATTAGTTCCCAGAATTCCTCAATATTGAGATTATTGAGTGCCGAATGCCTTCTCTTTCGGTTATACCAAATCTCAATGAATTCAAATAGTTCTGTTCTCATTTGCTCTCTTGAGATCAGTTTATTGCCGTAGATCATCTCAGACTTTAATGTTTTAAAGAAGCTTTCTGCCACGGCGTTATCCCAGCAGTTGCCTTTTCGGCTCATACTTTGGCGTATTTTGTAAGAGGCCAACACATTGGCCATCTTCTTACTGGCACATTGAACTCCTCTATCCGAATGGAAAATCATTCCCTCTTTTGGTGAACGATTTTTAATCGCCATATTAAATGCGGGCAACACTGTTTCCTCTGTTATCATACCATCACTGGCGCTCCATCCGATGACTTTCCTGTCGAATAAATCTAGCACTGTGGTCAAGTAGATAAAGCCACCTGTCTGTACTGGGAAATAGATTATGTCAGAAATCCAAGCCACGCAAGGAACATCTACCTTGAACTTTCGATCCAACAAATTCTCAGCTATTGGCTCTTTGTAGCGTGAATCTGTGGTTACCTTAAACTTCTTTGATCGCTTACTACGCAGTTCCATCTTCTTCAAATGAAAAGCAACAGTGGTCCTTGAAACGTTGATTCCTCGCTAATTAAGTTCTTTAGTTATGCTAACGCTACCATATCGGGCCTTTGCCGAAAAATACTCCTACAGAATTTCTTTCTGTATATCTAGCGAAGCTTTCAATCTCTTTCCCAGAGGGTATTGTAACCACGAATAACATCCACTTTTTGATACCTTTAAAGTTCTACACATCACTTCGAGCCTCCAAACTTTACAGTGCTTTTTGATAAATGCATAAATCAACGATCGCTCTTGGAAATGATGCTCAGCGCTTTTTTTAAGATATCATTCTCCATCTCAATATCACAGATGCGCTTTTTCATACCAGAGAGCTCCTTTTCTTCAGGAGTCATTTTGGTTATGCTATTACCAGGGAAACTCCCTTTTCCATATTGGGAGTATTCCTCTCACCAACGATAGATCAAGGCGGCGCTACACCAAGCTCACGGGCTAAGCCACTCACGTTTTTTCTCTCATAACTTAACTTGACTGCGTTCTCTTTAAAGAGAGAGTCATACTGTTTTCTTGCTTTTCTCATTGCATAAAGATAAACTTTTTACCCTTAACTCAATGTCCGGCTAAAGTTAGCTATTCCACTCCGCTTTATTCTTTTCATATTAACTTATTTATTATATTTCCAATATAAAATGCAACAATACAAGGAAATCCATCTCGATCTTTAGCAATAGCATATATATATTGATCATCCTCACTTACAGTAATTCTTTTCAAATCTAAATTTGTCTGTAATTCTAATCCTACAGTTGCATTCCAGTCAACAAGACGGATTATACTGCCAAAACTATAATTCTTCTCTTTCACCTTTCTCCCTGAATAAAGTGCATAAATAAATCGTTCAGTCGATTCTATATCTGCATAGCCAGATCTAGTTTCATCCGTTATTGCAGCTCTAAAAACACCGCCCATTTCAATAACATGGAGATGATCAGGTAAAAATTCATTATAGCTCCAATTCAATAAAATGGAGTCATTTTTTATTGAATAAATATCAATCATTCCAGCAGTAGATGTTGCAAGCGCTAATTTTGAGCCATCTTTTTTTACCGTAATGTTAGATGCGTATAAATGGGCATTTTCAAAATCAGATATCTTTGCTTCAGTCTTGGGAGGATATTTTCCCCCATACCGAATCAAAGATCCATCTTTATTCATTAAGGCTATTCTGCCTTCTGGAGAGCGACTTTCTCCTATTATATAATTTTTCGAAATAAATAGTTTATCAAAAAGGACAGCAGAATCTTCTAACAGGCTCTGATAATTAAGTATTGTATCTAATTTCACCTCTTTCAGTCCTAATTTTATAGCATATTGCAAAAATTTCTTTCCAAACAAATCATATACCAACAACTTTTCCCCTTGTATTGATTTCTGAAGGCTACCAATCATCAGAACCTCTTCAGGACCATTTCCTCTAGAAAGAAATGAAGCCAACTTGTTTCCTTCAAGGTTATATACATCTAGCAAGGGTTCTCCTTTCTGATTAGCAACGATCAATGAAGAATCTATCAGCAATATATCCCAAGGATCTTGTAGTTGATTCTCCTGTACTAACACTTTGTGACTAATTTGAATTGCATCAGAAAAGATTCTTTTTTTATTCTTCTCAGTACAAGCTCCCAAAACAAATATTAGCCCCAATAAATAGATAACTTTTTTCTTAAAATCTAAATTCATAAATAGATATATTGTTATTAAATCAATCTCATTTATTTTACTTATAAAATATAAATAACCTAGCAGATATACACCTCTCCTAGGTTATTCGGCACACTTGGTTAATTTAAATCATAATATGTCAACACACCTGAGCTTTTACGGCCCCTTATTTCACAGCTATTTTCTGATGATCGATCACAATTATATTCACCAGCATTAGCTTGCATCAATTTTATATTAACCAAATTAACATCATTGCTTAAAATATTATCACTATGCGAAAAATTAAAGACCAACGATGTAACAGCAAATAATCCCAAAAAAAACTTTATTTTCATACTTTTATTATTATATAATTAATATTTCACCAAAAGATTTTATATCGTTCATGAGCGTATATTAATGACGTCTCTCTTTCAAATTGGATATCATTAAAAAACGTGTATTCATCTGGAGCTGATCCCTTTTTTCCTATCTGCCTTATAAAGTTTCCTTTAATATCGAACAGCATTATAGCCATTTGCTTTTTATCAAATATGACAATTAAAGAATCTGTCATATACAATTTAGAAACTTCTCCAATCAACGATTCTGGAAGAGTTTCTAAAGCAATAAGAGTAGCTTTTTTAAAGTAATCGTTATACTCTAATGGCTCAACCTTCGATGCATCAATATTCACAGTCTTTATTAAGTTTTTCGGCGTATTTTCTTTATTTGCACATGAACATAACGAGCTTAAAAAGAAAAGAAACAAAACATTCTTAATATAATTATTCAGACCTCTATTCCTTATTATTTCATTCATAATATCGCTAACATACTAATTATAGACTATCAAATAGAACTGCTTATTAATTCTGCCGACCCATAACTTTATGTAATTTATAGTAACCTTTTCCGTCCCTTTTATCGAAAGAATCCACACGACATAATATCATTCCATCTCTTTCACTCATAAGATAAGGGAAAGCACTCAAAGGTAAGTAAACTTTATTCTTCAGTTTTAGAATAACACTATCAGGCAAAGATAAATTTTCACTCAATACAAATAGAGCAGAATCTCTATCTACAGATAAAGATCCTTCTTTGTAAAATACAAAATATCGAAACTTATTCCTGCTATACAAAGTATCTATATTAGCATAAGAGAACCACGCCTCTTGTTGCTGGGAGAAAACTGATTGTGCAACAGTGAGTAAGAAATGCTCTTTCTTACTGTTATTAACAAAGAGCATTACACTTAAAATGATTATAATACCCAATCCACAAAGCAATACAATACGTTTCTTCATCATTTTTTCAATTTAATAGTTTTAATCGATCTTCATCTTTAAAATCATTTTGGAAACTTTTTATCGTAATTTTTGCTTTAACTTCATTAATTGATCCGGAAATCCAGATTGTTTTGCTAGTTTACTTAGTTTACAAATCATAGACAGATATAGTTTATATATTAAAAATATACTTGATCCTTCAGTTTGTAAAACAATAAAATCTGATTTAGGCTTTTATCACCATCCTCATGCAACAATAAAGTTTGAACCTCTTTTGGCATTCGTTGCCTCATCGCTTTTATTACATTTTCTTTGTTGGCAGAAATATCTGAAAGATCAAGACTATTACAAATGCCATAAAACTCATTGCTCAACACATCATAGCCCATAGTAAAAGAAAAAGAGAAATCAATCAAATCTGCCCTATCCTGAATTAATTTCTTCACAAACAATGCTTTATTATCGTTCAGATCCACAAACAACACACCTTCTCTTCTTAAGCCCGCAGTATAAGAACAGAGTAAATATCTTTCGTTATTGAGAGGGCCACTGCTTTGGAAATACAGATCTTGCTCAATAGCTTCTCTAAAACCATCTTTCTGTTTGTCGCGATTAAAATACTTACCATCAAAATCAAGATAATACCTCATGATAAACGAGCTATCTTTCCTTTCATAAAATCCATTTCCATATTGAGAAGAGAAATAAGTTGAATTTAATTGATTCTCGAAATCAACTCCACAAATGGCACCATCAACGTATTCAAGGTAATATTTTATAGGCTTAAACTCATCGTTAGTATAAACAATCAGGTTAGATATTTCATTATTATTAGTTCCAAATGGCGATAACTCGAAAAGATAATTATTATTAGAAAGATGCTTCATTTTTTGAGCTCTAAAAGGTAGTGCTACTTTTTTTATATAGTTACCATTTCGATCATAAAAATGAACAGCTTCTTTGGCTCCATCAAGCACGTACAAGAAATCTTCATCTACATCAAAATCAATAAAATGTGCAATTTTTTGCGGAGCATTCCCTTTTTTAAATGCGCTTCTAATGAATTTCCCATTTTTATCAAAACATTTTAAGCTATTGTCCTTCAGGTCTGACACATAAATCAAATCTTTTGTAACTTTTACATTTTTGATTACTCCAATTAATGCACTGTCTGAATTTTCTAAAGCTACATATCGAACTGAATCGATTAGTTTACTGATCGGGTACTGTTTAACGCTACAAGAAGCTACGTTAATAGTAATAGTACTATCTGTCATTAGGCTCAATTCGTATTGAATTATTTTATCATTAGGCGAAGTACGTGAGCATCCCCAAACGCATAAACACAAAATTGAAAATCTGATGATATGAACTATTTTTTTCATTTTAGTGATATTATACCTTCTAAAACTCTCTCTAATTAAGGAGCTTTAGAAGATGTAGATTATTTACAAAGATCTTTGTATTTCTGATGTACATTCATCCTTCTTCCCTCTATCATAGCAGGGGGTATAGATCACATAGGAATATTGTGTGCAATTACTTACTGAAACTTTGACTCCCTGATACTCAATAGTTCCATTGTTGCAATTCTTATTCGTATTATCCACAGATAAACAAGATATAGATACATTTCAAGGACCAAATATCGCTACCAGCCCCAGAAGAAACAAGCATTCATTGTCACATTTGAGTCACATTTCAAAACCAGAGAACATTATTTCATCCTAATCTTTAGTAAAATAGGATTTTGATCCTCACCTTTATAATGCAATTGTTGGCTAAGCTTTTCTCGCTCCACATTATCTAAGTGTGTATCAGCATATTCCATTATGTCATAAGGATTCAGGGATAAGAACAAATCACCATTGCTTTGCAAAAAAACACTCAGATCAGTAAGACTTATGGGATATCCGAATAGACAAACATCTTCTAGAAAGCCTTTAAAAAGGACTCCTTTATGCGGAGTGGTTTTAGCAAGCATCGCCATGTAGCACTCCTTATTATAATAATAAGAAAAGAAGCAATGACTCTCATTTTCAAAAAATAAGTTTGTACCATAAGCATAAGAATATTTAAAAAGATGTTGAAAGAAATCCATCACATCCTTATATTCAGCTTCAAAAAAGGATTTAGGAATATTATTACCATTGAGTTCAAGGAAATAAGCAGGCGACATCTGCTCTGCCGAAAGATGATAAACAGTATCATTGAATGCCTGAAAGAAATAAAGATCATTCGCCTTCTTAGAATTAACAAAACTATTTCTAGAAATAATATGCAGATACTTTCCTTTCTGTGAGTTTATGGGTAAAAATTCATCTACAACTTTCCCATCTCTTAAATCGAGTAATTGCAATTGGAAACGATTGTTTTCTTCAAGATTATTACCTACATAAAGCGACATATTATGAGAGCCCATAAGATAGATTTTACTCACTTGACAGTCGAGTGGTATTTTTTCTTGCAAGGCCCCCTTTAAATTATATTTATACAATTGTTTGTTGCTTTGACTCAATATCCACACATTGTTCTTTTCATCAATCTGAAAATCAGAAATGTTAATGTATTCATCGGGACCTAAACCAGCATGTTGCCATTTAAGAAGTGCTTCACCTTTTTCACTAAACTGATACAAAGTCTTTCCGTCTGTCAAGAACAAACAGTTCGCCTTTGATACCACCTTAGTTATTTGACTAATCAGTAGGTCATTATTTGTTTCAAGTGGAATGCACTCCACCAAAGATGCAATATCAGACAGACGAACAGAAGATTCTAACTGAACATCTTTAATCGATAAAGTAACAAGCTTCGATTTTCTTGGAGGCTTTTTCTCGGTACAAGAGAAAAAGGAAAACAACAATAAGAGCCACAGCAAGTAATTACAAATTCTCATCATATTCTTAGTCATTTAAATATTCTTTTTCAACCTACATCGTACCAGAATCGGATTAGATTGTTCATCAATTTTAAAATCTCCTAAAGACGCTTCAGCAAAACCTTTTCCGGCTTCCTTCGCTTCTCTCAAAGATAGAAATTGTTCCGCCGACATCAGAAAATAAAAATTATCGCCATCCATAGCAAAGGGTACGTTGCAATAATCAAGAGAAAAAGAGCTCAAAAAATTTATATCATCTTCGAGAGAAGTAGTGGTATATGTCTTCTTATTTTTTTCTAGATATAAACTCCAAAAGCATTTCCGGTCCAGCAAAAAAGATAGTAATACACAATCTTCATTAGCAGTAAAGTTGTTCACGAAATAGACATATTGCCGCTTATTCGCTTCTTGAGAAAACTCCATAACGTCTGCATACTTGTGCTTATAGAAATCAGCGGGTACAGCATGAGTCCCAAAATTAAGAATATAAGCTGCATTTGGTTCTGAATTAGAAGCTAAGGAATAGATTGTATCAGAGGGACATGAAAAGAAAAGTACTTCCTCCTTCCTCTTAACAAAATTAGTACCCTCCACGACAAAAAAATAGCTCGCAAGATGGTTATCTATAGGGAAAGATTCATCCACAATCTTATCCTCTGGTACATTAAAGTAAACGAGCTTTGAATTTGTTTTATCAGAAAGAAGCTGATTATTATAAAACCAGTAATCATATTTATCAGCCTTGGCAAATGAAAAAGACATAAAAGGCAAAGACAATGATTTTTTATACTTACCCTTCATATCATAGATATGTATGCTTTTTCCATTCATATCCAAGAGTTCAATCTCATTTGATTTTTGATCAATAGAAACATCGTACAATGATTTATATTCTCCAGGGGCAGAGCCAACTCTGGCGATATTCAGGTTGCCTTTCCCTGTTTTCTTATCGAATATTAAAAGAAATTTATCGCACACTAAACAGATCTTATCACCAAAGATTCTCATTTTCTCTACTGTAGCAACTAAAAAAGAATCAGTCGTTTCTAGTGGAGTATAATCAATTTGATCAAAAACTTCTGAAAATCGAAGCGTAGAAGAGTTGTTGATTTCAATATCAATACTTTTTGCCCCGACAGAAGCAATTCCGTTTTGCTTTTGAGAAGAGCTGCATGAAAAGACAACAGGCAGCATAGCAGATATTACAAACAAAAGTTTTTTCATAGAGATGTTCATCGTTGTATGGAAAAATTAAAAGTAAGGAAAAACTGTTATAAATCCATCATTGCAAGCAACGGATTAGGAGATTCAACAATGCAAAATGCTTTTTTATCTTGTGAATCTATACAAATATTGGTCACATTAAGGTTTGGTCTTAGCAACTTTATAGGTTTTCCTTCCCAATCAAAGACCCAAATTTCATTGTTTAATCTTTTTCGCGTGCTATCTTTATCTAATTCCTTTCTATTAGGATTATATACAACATAAATATGATCTTCCGTGCAATTGACATCAATTGCACCCCTTGCGATATTGTCTTTCCTGTTTGCAGATAAAATATTGCCCGTTGAATAAGTATATTCATACGGTGAAAGTAAAACTCTACACTTCATTTTTATATCTTTTGTTGAATAATCATATATTTCAACGACATTAGAACTAACACTTGCAAAAAGCTGCTTAGCCTTATTCACAATAAAACGATTCTGATGAAACATTGCTTTTGCTTCATTTGGAATATTTTTTTCCTCCGACCAGAAATCCGGGAAAGTACCAAATTGTGCAACAATTTCGCCAACGGAGTCAATAACAGCAAAACGCTTTTCTCCGAAAGCACCAGAAGCAATATACATCTTATCACTAATAACAGCAAGATCATTTATTCTTGCAGGCATTCGTATTTTCTTTCTTTTTTTGATCTTTCTAAAGTTTGATGTATAGTTCAATTTATTCATAGTAAAGGCTGATCTTTCAAAAATATACATCACCGAATCTGATACCGAGATCTCTAAAGGACTTATAAATTCTTCCGGACTTTGACCTTTAGGTGCTATCTTTGTTTCAATAACTGATTTAGGCACATCATAAACCCAAATCAAACTATCTCCAAAAAAATCATTTATAAAAATCTTATCTCGATCATACCTAAGTTCTAAAGGCAAACCAAACTCTGCATTTTTACACACTATGCTACATTCAACCTTTTGCACTTCATCAAAATGAACTAAATCCGATTTATGAACGCAAGAACTAAAGATCAACAATAAGAATAAACAATAATAAGTTTTCATTTTGATATACTAATTAATAAAAGGTTATTTTTTAGTGATATAGCCACTTGAGAAAAATGCTAGAACAGGATTATCTTCCTCTTGAACATTTTCAACAGACTTCAATACTTTTTTGTCTGCAAATAACTTCGGATTTTTCCGTATCTCGAGTATTCTATCTGCTTGTAGAGCATATACTATTTCCTGATTAGTAGTCGTTAATGCAGGCCCCCAACTTTGACCAAAGAAGTCACCTACACTCGTTATACTTTTGTATGATTTCTTAGATTCTACACAGTAGAAGATATTGCAAGCTTGATAATTTGGCATTGGATAATCGATCTTAAGAAAATCATCGGTTGCATAGATATTGCTTATTCCTTCTGAAAATCCTTTTTTGCGTAAAGCTGGAGCTGCATCAAAAGCACACTCGAGTTCCATGTCATTCAAACTGGATAAGGTTTTTGCATCGGCATTTTTTTGTTCCGACTGAACCAACAAGATGGGCTTTGGAATATTTTGTTGGGTAAATTCGAATATCGAATCAGAAAAAAAAGTAGTTGTATAAAAACCATTTTTTGAATAAGTAGCTATACTTCTCATAGGGGTACATGAAATATTACCGATAATACTAAACGGTAAATATTCTTTCTCAAAAGAGTAATCTTTTTCATTAACAGCTATATATGCGTATTTGCTCTCTTTATTATTACGCATACCAATCAATAAATTACACCCTAATTGACCAATTATATTATAACTTTCTCTCATTTTTTTTGTACAGCCATGACTACTAATAAATTTACCATCAAACGTAAATCGTAAAATCTTAGACCTCAAAACATCATAAATGCCAACATACTTTTTACTCTTGTTAATATAGAAATCAACAAAAGAGAGTAATTCTTCAGCACCTTGCCCTATGCTGCCTATCCTGTTTAGAAATTTCCCAGACATTGTAAAAACAAACAAATTCTCGTTCGCATCTTTTATAAATATAAGATTGTTTTCAATACAAACTTTATCTATTTCACCAATTAAACAGTCATTAGTTGTTTCCAATGCCACGAACCGGCAGTTGTCAATAGGGCGTTTAAACGAAAACAAATTTTTAACCTCCAACTGCTCTACATCTATTGTATTAGCAAAGTTTGATGTCTTTTCATTACACCCTAGAAGAAGGGATAAAACGCCCAATAAAATTAAAAATCTCAAAATAATCAATCTCCTCATCTTTTTCATTTATCGAATTATTTTAATTGAAATAAAAAGAGAACCGGATTATCAAATACAGAAAGAATTTTATTCTCATTTTTATCAGAATAGAACTTCCCATCAAAAAGCAGAACATTGTCTGCCGATAGGTAACCCACCAGATGATTTCTATAGAAGCCTAAAGGTTCACAAAAAATAAATGGATAATTCTTATTATGCTTCAATTTCAATGTTTTTACAGCTAATGTTTTGGCGTTTACTCTTGTGAGATAATTATTATATTCAAATTTATAGAGCAGATATAATAAATTGTTATTCTTTACCACATATGAAATTCTGCTTACTACTGATTTATTAGCATAATCAGTACACATTTTAGCAAACCCAATTTTCTCGAAATCTACTGGAATCTTTTCTTTAGTGGAGAACTCTATATTACAGACATTAGTTATTGCATTTTGGCTAAGACTATAAATATTATTATCAAATTGTTGACATAAGAATAAATCCCCCTGCTCATTTACATTAAAAGGACTTGGGGAATATAGAAAGCTCTGATTTTTAATAAATGGGAGGAATTTATTAGATTGTATCATTTCATTATCACCAAGATGTACTATAATAACATTATATAGTTTATTATTAGAGTAGTTGGAATATAGAATTAGATCTTTTTCTCTTAAATAAAAATAGTCATAATAATCATCCAACTCATAAGTTCGAACAAATACACCCAAATTGTTATATATATAAATCTTTTTATTATCTCTTGATAAGATATAAATCAGAGAATCTTTAACAGCAAAATCTGAAATCGAAATATATTCATCAGGACCTTGACCTATCTTATTTATTTTAGATAAATAGAAACCTTTTTCATCAAAAAGACTAATCGTCTTTTTGATTTTATCGAGTATATAGAGCTTATTATCTACCATTTCTATCTTATCAATTTTAGCAATAAGATTATCTTCTGTGGTTTCTAAAGCAATAGAATGCCTCTTTACAAAGAAGTTATCAGATGAACCTTCTGCGTGGCTTGGGTTAACTGGAATTATATTTATATTATCATGACTCTTAGAGCAACTACTGGCAAAAAAAATGATGATAATTATAACTGTAAATTGTTTCATTTTCAAGATATGGTTAACGCCTGCTTCTGATAGCTATTTCCACAGGTAAAATATTGATATATAGAGTTTATTTTCCAAAGCCGCATCTTATATCTCTGGTATCACAAAACGTTCTAATGTATTTCGAAGTTTATTTGATGCAAAAATATATTTTTCAGTCGCACAAGTCTTGTTATAGATTTGTCCTGAGAGTATATAAATATCATCTATACCCATTGTAGGAATGAGGCTGAATTCAATAATCGTATTTACCTTATATTTATCACCAAAACTTGCACATAACACATACAGTCCATTTTCAAACAAGCAGAGCAGAATTAAAAATATCCACAAGAAACTTTTTATGTATTTCATCTGAAATATAATTGAATATGTTCTTTGGATCAAATACAACCTTATTTATTAATTTCAAGATGCCTAAAATACATTACAAATTATTTATCAGCGACGTATCCACTTGAGAAAAATGCTAATACTGGATTGTCTTCCTCTTGAACATTTTCAACAGGCTCCAATACTTTTCTGTCCGCAAATAAGTTCGGATTTTTCCGTATTTCGAGTATTCTCTCTGGTTGTAAAGCGTAGACTATCTCCTGATTAGTAGTCGTTAATGCAGGCCCCCAACTTTGACCAAAAAAGTCACCTACACTCGTTATACTTTTGTATGATTTCTTAGATTCTACACAGTAGAAGATATTGCAAGCTTGATAATTTGGCATTGGATAATTAATATTAAGAAAATCATCAGTTGCATAAATATTGCTTATTCCTTCTGAAAATCCTTTTTTGCGTAAACTTGAACGTGCATCAGAAGCAGTCTCAAGTTCCATGTCATTCAAACTGGATAAGGTTTTTGCATCGGCAATTTTTTGTTCCGACTTAACCAACAAGATGGGCCTTGGAATATTTTGTTGGGCAAATTCAAAAATTGAATCAGAAAAATAAGTTGTTGTGTAAAAACCATTTTTTGAATAAGTAGCTATACTTCTCATAGGGGTACATGAAATATTACCTATAATACTAAACGGTAAATATTCTTTCTCAAAAGAGTAATCTTTTTCATTAACAGCTATATATGCGTATTTGCTCTCTTTATTATTACGCATACCAATCAATAAATTACGCCCTAATTGACCAATTATATTATAACTTTCTCTCATTTTTTTTGTACAACTATGACTACTAATAAATTTACCATCAAACGTAAATCGTAAAATCTTAGACCTCAAAACATCATAAATACCAACATACTTTTTACTCTTGTTAATATAGAAATCAACAAAAGAGAGTAATTCTTCACCACCTTGCCCTATGCTACCTATCCTGTTTAGAAATTTCCCAGACATTGTAAAAACAAACAAATTCTCGTTCGCATCTTTTATAAATATAAGATTGTTTTCAATACAAACTTTATCTATTTCACCAATTAAACATTCATTAGTTGTTTCCAATACCACGAACCGACAGTTGTCAATAGGCCGTTTAAACGAAAACAAATTTTGAACCTCCAACTGCGCTACATCTATTGTATTAGCAAAATTTGATGTCGTTTCATTACACCCTAGAAGAAGGGATAAAACGCCCAAGAAAATTAAAAATCTCAAAACAACCAATCGCCTCATATTTTTCATTTATCGAATTATTTTAATTGAAATAAAAAGAGAACCGGATTATCAGACATTATTAGTTATCTCTTGATTTTCTCTCAAATATGAGCTTTTAAGATTTTACTTACAAATATTCATCGTCACATTTGTGTCACATTGAAAAAATCAAAGGTTTAATAAGAATATGAGCACTCACTATAAAGATCATATTACATTAAATATAATAACATTAGTTCTTAATTCAAATAAGACGTAACCTTTCCCAAAAGGTCCGGATGTTATATCTAACAACATGAGGATGTTATTGTATAAAACATCCCCATGTTTAAGCACACAACATCCGGATGTTGTTAATCGGTTTATTTAATATCCTAAACATAAAGAATAGAATGAATGATAATAAGCAAAGTATTAAGCAACAATATCTACCACCATACTTGTTTACCATCTTCATACGTAAAAATGCGTTCTTCTTTTCCTTTTGTTAGATTACGAAGTAGAAAGAGAGCATCCATCGGCGCATTATCATAGGTCAATTCATAAGTTTCGCTTGATCCTATCTGTCTGCCTAGCGAAACCCATTTATTATCCCAATAAAAAAGCTCGTATAATTCACCATCACGAATACAATTATCATCATTTTTCTGTATATAAACAATCTTCCCTATCTTTTTTGGGGTATCAAATTCAAGGCCGACCCAAAGGTTATCCTGACCATAGATACGAAAATAAGTAAGAGGGTCTCCATCAAAAGCATTCGCCTGACAAAGTTCAGGAGAAGATTGCGGAGTACCTATAATCTTCCCTGAAAGTTTTATATTAGATCCAGGTTCATAAACTTCCAATTCTGCAATATCCCCAAGAGATTTTTTAGGAGAGAGGTATCTAAAATACTTATAAGCTCGTGAAGAATTCACATTCAAAATATGATAGCAACATTCCGGCTTCACCTTAACGGTAAATAAATCGACTGCATCAATAAAAGTAGGGGTATTTGCAACTTGGAATCGCCCCCCTACCATCTCTTCACAATAGCTTTCGACTAATTTAGTTTGGTACTTTCGCTTCAAGATAAGTGTTTGTTTTTCATCCAACCGAGGCTTAATAGAGCATATCTCTCCCGAATCATTTACAATAACAGGGTCAGCAGAAGGAATAAAATGTTTTTCATGATAATATCCAGGCAAACACAGAACAGACTTATGTAAATCTTTAAAAACAGCTTTTTTATTATGTACTCTAGCCCAAGCTATAGGCACCCAATCATGATTATTAAAGACTGCAAGATATGCAAATTGATTACCTGCAGGCGCCTCAAAATGAAACTCCACAGGAACATTTACAGTCGAATAATAATCCTTAGTAACATCTTTCATACACGGAGACATAAGCGGAGTCGGAATTTCTTCTTTTCCACAAAGCATCGCCAAACTCTCTTTTTGCTTTCCAAAGGTTTTGCGATATACTTTAGGTGGTATTCTATCAGGGATCAATTCTACATGTTCGCCTAAATCACATTCGTCACTCATGCCAAAACTTAAGGGCTTACCCTCCTTTGTTATCAAAGCATTCCATTCATGACCTAAACTTCGGGTAGCCCATTGTGGAGTAAAGTCAATAACAACGGGGACGCCAATACAGCGTGCTGCCAGGATAGCTTGCAAGCAATATTGCCGACATGTCCCCAAACGAATTGATGGTAAAATACGAGCATTATAATCCGGTACATCTTGAGGTGTAGTATATAGATGTGCGCAGTTACAAACTCTTAATGCCTTACAAATATCAACAGACGACACAGAATCATGAGCCTTATTTATCAAAGAAAACTTTTCAGAAATATATTTTTCATTAAATATATCCTGCCATGTAGTCAAAGGTTCGAATCCCGCTCTATACGGCAATAGATATTCACAGAATTTATCAAAACTCAGATGTCGGGCATAAGGAGTTTCCCACTTATCAAAAGCATAATCAATACATTTTATCAATAGATCAGCTTTTATTGTTTTTAAATCCGAAACATAACATACATCTTGCAGATTATATTTGCGATAAATAGAATCGTATGCCTTTATCAATTTCTCTCTATCACACTCTTCCTTGTATAAACTATCCAACTCTACTTGGCATTTATCCCACGAATCACTTTGATAGGAAGAATGCGCGTCCATATTCTCAATTAAGAATATTGCTGCAGCCCTCTTTAAAGAATCAGAGGGCTGAGCTGAATAATGCATTATCACCTTTTTAAGTTCCGATTCATTTTTTCCTGCTTTTGCAAAGATCGTAGACAATGATTTAGGATAAGACCTAAAATCATGGCACATTAAAAAAAAGAACAGTAACAAAAAAGAAGATAGAACTATACCATATTTTATAAAGTGAGATGAAGTTAATCGCATTTATTTTATAGCTTAAATATTAACAAACAACCTTTCTACAACTTTACTAGTTCCATTTTTTGAAAAGAAAGCGTATCTTCATCAAAATTGGGGTTCTTCAGAAAACTGGTGCTAAGATATAACCCATCTTTACGAATAAAATATTGTGTAGAGGCATAAACATTTTCAGGGAATAACGTTTCACCTATCACTTCAAACTTATCATTAAGAATAATTATTGAGAATTTTGTCCGTCCCATTTGCCATATCTCGGTATAGTCCTTTTCAGTTGCCGGAAGTTCGACTTTTGGAAACGCAAAACGATAATATACATTCCGATATTTATCATAAATCAAATTTGAGTAAAAAGGAAGTTCCGAAAGCATTTTGGCCACTAAGTTTAGATTGTCAGGAGTTTTGGATACAAATTGTAACTTATCAATATAGCGGCTTTTTACAGCTATTCTATCTATTTTCTTATGATCTAAAGAAGCAACATATATGTTCTCATCAAAAAAGAAAGAATAAACAAATTTCTTCCCATCAAAACAACGACTATATGAATATTCAGATCCCAAAGACTTATTTCTAATATCTTCCAAACTTATTATTTTAGGAAATCGGAAAGGTAGTTCTTCCAGCTGATGGGTCAGGGTATCAAGCACAACAGACACCGGACTGTCTTCAAGCGCTCTATTACCATACATAAGATTAACCGTTTGAGGGATATACAGATGCTGATCAACAAATATCATAGGCGTATATGCAGAAGTTAATGCAGTAAATGGTATAGCTCTCTTTCCCTGCATTTCCTCCTCATAAGAAATGCGCCTTAATAAATTTCCACCACTATCAACAATGCTAATCTCCGGTCTCATCATTCCGGGCAAGTAGATTTCATTCCAGGCCTTTATGTAATAGCCTCCAAACCATCCAGCTCCATTAGGACCATCTCTATCAATAGAGATGGTCTTTACATAAGCCTGTGTCTTCATATTATAAACAAGTATCTCTGGTTTCATATTATTCTGAAATGTAAGATACTCTGTTCCATCCTTATCTATAAAAGGATATATGGCTTTTATTAACAATGAAGTTTTTGAATTTACAGCAAATTTCAAATATTTATCGCATGCTTTTAATTCATAAGTTCCCTCCTTTTTATCTGTTGAGGGACCACATGAAATCAAAATAAAGAAGCCAACAAATAGTAACAGCAAGTTTTTCAATATGTACATAATTAATTTAATATAAAGTACCTCTACATATAGCAATAGCATGCAACTCCAAGTGACCAGGGACAACAGATCCATGTACTATTATTCATATGACAATCATTATTCTCCCACTCACCAGCCAATGCTTCCACATTATCCAATGCCAAAGCTGACAAATCAACACCTCTTTGAGATGTATAAACATTATAGCCTGCAAACAGAGCAAACATCGCTATTAGAATAGCTTTCATTAATTTGTTTTTCATAAGTTCTTATTTTAAATTTAACAATAGAAATCTTTTATACTACACCTTGTCAATAGAGCAAAAACAGATTTGCCATATCTACTCCTTCTCCCATTCTTTTTAAATCACTCCTATCGATCTTGTTACATTAAGTTCAATTTCTCCTATTGATTAACCAACTTCCGCACCTCTTCTCTCATCTGTCTTATAGCAGTAGATTGCACTTTAGGTTCTTTAGAAAGCACAAGTTCAACAGATTCTTGCAACTTATCAGGATGATAAAATTTTGGATCTGCATATAATTTAGAAAGAAGATAATAAGGATAAATTCTCCCTGGAAGTAGATGCGTAGAACGTATCAGACATTTTTCAGCCTCAACATATTCTCCCATTTGCTGATAGTTTTTCCCTATTATATTCAAGATCATCGGATCACAGCTATGCTTGGTGGCCTCCTTAAGAATCAAATTTGAGGCTTTATATTTCTTCTGCTTATGTAGGCAATGCCCATACTCAAATAAAAACGTAGCTCTATTGTGTAGTACCGGATAAAGTTTCTTATAATCTTTTTCCGCCATTTGTTGAGATCCTGACAAATAAAAGAGTCGGGCTGTAGCCCATTCCTTACACGCTTCTGATTGATCATTTTGCCACCAAATAGCTCCCCAAAGTCCCAAGACAGTAGCAAACAACAATGAAAGCCAACCATTTTTGCGCGAAGCAACACAAGTAACCAAGAGAAAAGGCAAAGAAATGATAAAAGCAGGATATTGTAATGGATAAGACGAAAAAGCAAAAACAAGAAAAGAAATAATGCCTCCACAGGGACTTATATTTCCATTCTTCACCCCAATAAGCAAGCAACTGACAATAATCAGTAAGACACATAACAGAACAGGTATTCCCCATTCTAGTGCGACTTGCAAATACTCATTAAAAGCATATTCAGGGCTTCCCGCAATAAGTTCCTCTGTAGAGGTAAAATCACCTTTAGAAAAGTAAGCTTCCTGAAAAGCCCCATAAGTTGCCGGGAAATTACCCATCCCATAACCGAGCAAAGGCTTCTCTGCAATTGCAGAAAGACTAATCTTCCACATAAATAGCCTTCCATTAGCAGAATCTTTCTTCATGTAAAATGCAGCAGCAAGGAATAGAAGCAATGCAACGAAGCTAAAAGAAGAAAAGAACACAACCTTTCTCCTCTTTTTCATCCAAAGATTTTTCAAATTCCTTCCCCAATCGTTGTGTATACTATAAACCCATCCCCCTGACACTCCGGCAGCAAGCCATGCCGAGCGGCTCATTCCGGAAGGAAGCACACAAACAATAAGAAGCATAGCTGCCAACGCAATGTAGCACCCCGCTTCGTTCAGCCACCTTTTATTTTTTTTAGCTTTCAGTCTCAACCATTCGCTCAAGCAAAGAGGAAAAATCATTGCCAGATAGCCGGAATACGGTCCCGGATTAAAGAAAGAACCCGTCACGGCAAACAATGAATGATTAGAATAAGAGAAGCCATAGATCTGCTTCAATCCCCACACAGCCTGCATACCCCCTAAAAAGATCAATACCCATACTACCATGCGACTAAATAGAATCAAATCTAATCTAAATTGTTTAGGACGAATAAGAAAAGCAAGCAACATACAAACTGCAAAAACAACAGATGCCTTACCTAACCATAACCACTGGCCTGCAAACTCTCCTATCGGAAGTTCCGGAGTCGACAGACAAACTACGCCAAGTACTAGTACGATACCTAGCAGCATGATAAGCAGAGAAAGATAATTCCTGAATCCTTGCATTAATAGCTCTATTTTAGTTTTTTCATTGAATTGATAATTTTAATAAAATTGGATTTTTTCGCATACGATCTTACAAATTAGAGGGATTAGAGTTTCACTAATTCTATTTTCTGAAAGCATAGTACATTTTCATCAAAATCAGGACGTTTAAAATGACTAACACTTATATACAGCCCATCCTTTCTAATAAAAAGCAGATATGCATTGTATTGATATTCCGGGAAAAGTTTTTCACCAACTACATTCATATCCTTATCCATTATAATAATAGAAAACTGCTTACGCCCATTATGATAAATATCCATAAAACTCCTTTCTTTATCCATTTTTACCTCAGGGAAGGCAAAACGATAGTACATCTCACGATATTTGTCATAAATCAAATTGCCGTATGAAGGTAATTCACATTTACGCTTTATCAGTTGGTCAAGATTTACATCAGATGGCAACACTTCTACTTTAGCATGCTTTATGAAACGGCTTTTAGCAAGATGTTTTGTTATCTTGCTAAAATCACGAGACAAACAGATAATAGAGTCTTTCAATTCCTCAGAATAAACAAAGTTCTTGCCATCATAACAGACACTCAGTTTTCCTCCTCCTGTTGAATAGGGAATATCCCTTTCATCTCCAATTGACAAAGAGTATTTTAAAGGAGTGACTTTTATTCGACCGGTAGCTCTGTCAATCATTACCCCAAAAGGACTTTTTGAAACAAAATGATCTCCGAACTGACCATTAGTCTCTTGAGGTAAATATATACTATCCCCTAAAAAGCATATAGGAGAATAGGTTATAGTGTGAGCAAAAGTAGGCATCAAGGGTATTCCATCATCGGTCTGATTATACTCTATTTTGGAAAGTACATGCCCTGTAGAGTCAGTAACAAAAAGAGCAGGCGATGATAAATCAGGAATATAAATATGGTTAAAGTCAGTTGCATAGAAGCTATATACCGTGCCTACTCCATTATCACCTTCAGCCTCGTATTCTACCTTTTTCACCAATTGTTGGTTTTCAATATTATAAAATAAAATCTCACGCCCTTCATTAGGGAAACACATATACTCTTTCCCCTTTTCTTCAAACGTCCATAAGCAAAATCTAGGAAAACGAGTCTTTCGATCGATAGAGAATTTTAAATAACTATCTGTTGGTTGCAACGAATACATATCATTAGATACTTTTTGCCCACCCCCACAAGAGAATAAAATTAAACTATAAAATAGCAAACAAACTGTTTTATTCATACGTCAATAATTTAGTAAGAGGAATAACCTCTCTCACACAGACTCTTTACAATTATTATCAAACATAGGTTAAAAATAGTCTGTAGGCAAAAATTAATCGTCACATTTGCATCACATTTGCAAAACAAGGATTATTCAATCAATAAACAAGAGATAATAAAGCCCTGTTTTTATCCAAAAAATGAATTAAATCATTACTTTTTTTTGATTGAAAAACAAAAAAAGGAACAGTGCCTTGTGATATAAAATCTACTACATGTATAATTCCCTTTCTGGAGATACATCTATCTTTAGGGTAGATAATCTCATGATTTTGCCAATATGAAACCATACGCGCAATTTTCTTGTTCTCAGAATATTCACATGAGAAAAGCAAAAAAGGACATCAATATATAAATTAAAAAATTCATTTGCGTAGATAGTATTTTAGGATTACAGGATTATCTTCTTCTTTCAGCTGTTCCAGTTTTTCCCGCTCAACCTGTGACATTAAAGTTGTATCTAGCAATCTCGGAGCATAATAGGCATCACAAATAGCCATCAAAACATTGTCAGTAATTCCAAAACACGGTTGCATAATTAAAGGCTTCCCTTCATTCAGCAAAAATCCTTTCTTGCTTTTTCTATTATATATATAATGCCCTCCAAAGCCTTTTCTACCTTTAGCAAAATATATATATACATAATCATCATTAAAAAATTTAATCAAAGGAACTATAAAATCATTGTCACGTATGTATTGACTCCGTTCTTGCATTCCTTTTAATAGATCATCTCTCTTTTTATCAGGTTTTACCCCCTCTTTATTTGTTCTTTCACCAACAGCAACAGCGGGAAGATCATCTTCACATATTTCAGCATCACCAAAATCAAGATAAATAATCGGTATGAGTTTATAATTCTTGGGGTCTACTCTGTAAAAGTAATAATTAATGCCATTAGGAACAAAATATATACTATTCCCATCTTTATAAAAACATTCCTTATCCATCGTATTCCCTGAAGAAATAGTTCCATCATATTTGGCTATATTTTGCTGTTTTGTTTCTAAATTAACAAAACTCATTTCTTGATTTGCCCATATAGAAGGCGTTGTAAAAATATAATCATTATTATCCAAAGCCATTAATGCATTAAAAAAGAATTCAGGTTTTATCTCCTTTTTAGAGATAAAATCAAAAGTCAAAGTATAAGTATTAATTGTCCCATAAGGATTTAATAAATCTATTCCTTGGAGATAGGGATTAAATTTCATATCTACCGCCATATAATATTCTTCTGGACCTTTACCTTTCATCTTTCTTGAATTTGCAATATAAGTTCCGTCACCTCGAAAAGTATGTACTATTTGTTCTTTATCATATATAGCGTATACATCCATATCCTTGTCATACTCTATTTTTTTATAAACATTTATCAAAGATGAATCATTTGTTTCTAAGGGAAGTACCTCTATTTTTTCAATAAATATTGAGGCATCAGGAGAAGTATTATGCACATCAACTGATATTGTTTCAATACCATCATTTTTTTGAAATTTATCAGAAGAACATGCACTAACAAATATTATACATATTATAGTAATTATTTTATTCATAAAATATTTTTTTGTCATTTTGCGCTGTCATATTGGGTTTATCGAAGACATCATCCCTTTAAAACAAGAGAGGAGTCACAACCAATCATTAAACAGAACAACATCAATAAAAACAGAGCTTTCATCTTGCTGATAATTTTAATAAAATTGGATTTTTCTCTTCATCAATCCCTGTACCATAAAAGCTTTTACTATCACTACTGATAGATATTGAAGAAATGTATCGCCCAACATTATAGCTTTCAATGAAATTACCGCTCCAATCAAATTTAAAAATCCATAATGGATAATCTTCCATATTTTTCCCATCAACAAGATTTGCGCCCATATAGGTTAAATAAAAACAGGTTTCATCCGTGCAAAAAGCCAAATAAGAGTAAGGTATATATTCATCAAAAAGGACTTCTTTATCAATTATTTTATATTTTGCAGGAAGCTTATCCGGGCCTGAGATACATTTTGTTAGTTTCAAAGATTTATCATATAATTCTATAATAGTCTTATCCATATAAGCATAAACAATCTTCTTCAGTTTATAATTTACAATGATATGCCCATCGGAGGTTACATTCCTTACATAATATTCATACCTTTCATCCTCTTTAGGCATACTCTTCTTATCTAAAACGATCAATCGAGCGTTATGAGTATTAATTCCTAAATTATCATCTACAAAATAGTTCGGGTTTTCAATAATTAATTGATTATCAATAAGATGTTGAGCAGCCACAGGAGACTGCGTATAATGTCTTATTGGGGTTGGGTGATATAGAGGATTTGTTAATACCGAATCAATATTCAAAAATGCGACTTGATTCTTAACATAATCATTAACTGTCAAAAGATTACCATTTAATGAAGCGAAAGCACTCAACAACTCATCTGGTGCATTCCCAAGCCTAAAGTATTTATTAATTAACTTCTTCTCTCTTAGATTATATATTTCAATAAATGATACGTCATCATATCTTTTATTCAGAACAATCAACACGCTATCATGATATACGAGAAACTCACGTGCATATATCAAATTTTCTGGAATTGCAATCGTATCTATTTTCAAGAACTGAGAATTGATTTTAATTTCTTCTTGTAATAAAGATATATCCTTATTTTCAGAATTGGCACAGCTATAAATTAAGCATCCAAGTATTATAAATGGGATAAATATTCTTTTTCGCATATGATTTTACAAATTAGGGGATAACCTCTCATACAGACTCTTACTAAAAGTAGCATGTTAGTATAATTATTATCAAACATAGGATACAAATAGTCTGTAGACAAATATTAATCGTCACATTTGCGTCACATTTGCGAAACAAGGATTATTCAATCAATAAAGGAGCTATTATAATAGCTATACATATCTCGTGTCAATCTTAAAAGGGCAGATTCATATGGCATAAGAAATAACACTCCATCCTCCATCTTCTTTAATGGTGGCTCCATATAATTTATTAGAGCATTCATCCAAAGCTATAAAATAAACAGCTTTACTCAAAACATAACTTTTCACAGGATTACCTTCCCAATCAAACACAAGTACAAGGTTTGAGCTTATAGCATTACTCTTATCTGTTTTCTTATCGACTATTGTATGATCAGTATACAAAGCATACACATACTTATCACTTACTGCAAGGTCAATGTATCCAATCCCATTATTTTCATCAGGAATAACAGCATGTAAACCGCCCTTAGTAATTACTTTATATTGGGGATTTTTTAAACGAATAGACTTCACCAATTCTATCTGATTATCACTTGTTATATTTATGAAATCAATATTAGAAGAATTATTAATAGAGTAAACATATTGATTTCGAATGGAAGATTTTCTCAAAGTTCCTTGATTAGACAGATACTTGTGATACATATTATCATCATCTTGAGAATTAAAGATTTCAACTCCGTAATCAAGAACTTTACTATTTCGATCGAAAAGCACAAATTGATATTTAGATTTATAAGTCCCAGCTCCTAGAAAAAGAGTATCATTAACTGCAATCACTTTGGAAAATAAAGCTTCTGGTATCCTATATTTCATCAAAACCTCGGGCTTAGCATCTATGTTTAGAATGAGAGAGTCTATATTATACGCTGCAATTAAGCCTGTTTGATCATAGAATATATCAAACTTCCTTTTTGCTATATTCCCATTACAACCTAAGGGAATCTCTCCGGGACCTTGACCTATCAGCCCAAAACGCCCGATATATTTTTCTTGACGAGAATCAAATAACGTAAAACTTTTACCTAGATGGTAATCAAGTAGGAGCAAAACAGAGTCATCACATTGCATCCCTTCAATTACCCCAATTGAATCGTCACTAATATTAGATTTTAACTCAGATAACTTATGCGTAATAGAAAATAAATCAACAGGGGAGTTGGGCACTGTTCTTTTGCATGAACTCAGGGTACAAGACAAAAGAATAATCAAATAAAGAAATTTCATACGCGATATTTTTAAGTATAGACAGTTTAGAAGAAAAATAAAGCTTTCATAACTCGATACGACTTAAATCATATTCTAAAATCACTCCTTCAGGATCGTATCCTATTCCATATAAAGTATGAGTGCCACTATCATAGTTCAAATTTCCATATATAGGCTTCTCAAGAATTAAATGTTTTAATGGCTTTCCAGCCCAATCGTATATTAATACGTGCTCACAATGATGAGAAGACATTCCATGAGAATTGAAAGTGCGGCCGGAATAAAGAAGAAAAACATAATTATTATCACTCGCAGAACTACAGAAAGCAATTTTATTATTTCTGTCGAAAGCTATAGAAGAAGATCCGGCAGTTCTCGGAGGCGAAACTAAAGGTTCATGATATTTTAATCGCTTATATTCAAGCATCTTTTCAGATTGTAAATTGCAAAATGAGATTACACCAGCATTTTGAGCGGCACACACCATTTTTGCCCCATCAGGCTTCACTGTTATTGTAGAGCTCATGTACAATGAGCCCTTTTCAATATTAGTAAAGTTACGAGTATTATTAAAATCCGGAAAATCAAGAGATGAAGTCAATAGATTATTGTAATAAGTAACCCAAGAATCACCCATCAAACCTAACCCAAAAAAGCCTTTAGGAAGAAGATAAACTTGAAGCAATCGTTCATTCGTGATAATTTGATTAAATTTATTTATTGAGATAGAATCCTCTCCTTTACATATTTTATAGACAGTCTTGCGAGCAATATCATAAATAAAGAAGTCATTTCCTCTTCTTTGAAAACTAGAAGGAGAGATCAATTCATTTGGCCCCTCTCCTATATTTATACCATGAATAACCTTATTCTTTCTTATATCAATAATATTAATAAGGTTCTCATTTGTTTGATTTTCTACTAAGTAGCAACCTCCATCTTTTATAACCGAGCAGGGTTTATAAATTTCATATTGCTCCAAAACCAAAGATTTTGAAACATTTATTTTCTCTGTTTTTTTATTCGAAAAATCTTTTAATGGAGAATCAGTTATAATAGGGCTAGCAGTACAACCAACAAGAAAGCCCGCTATAAAGATAAAGCTTAAAAATAGTTTTTCAGAATCAATGAAATGAGGCATCGTATACATCAGTAAGCTAATTCATATTTTTATAGTGACAACTTTATAATTTCAAATTCAGGGTTCGCTACAATAGCACATAAATCATCCGAAGCAACATTACCCGCAAGTCTTAGGATCGGAAGCTTTAAATTTATAATCTTACATAAGTTAAATTTGTAATCATATACAAATAAAGAATGCGGTAATCGCTTTAAATCTCTGCCGGGAAGACCTTTAGGTAATGTACCTTCAACTTCTTCATCACGGCAACTTCCTACAATATAATTTTTAGTCAAAGCTGTAGCATGAAAGCCATGCTTATTTGTTTTGTCTAAAACGAACAAATCTTTATTCACTTCATAGACTATTTTATCCAATTTCTCCCACTCTAAACTTAACTGCCCTTTATCGAAACGATACATCGCTGTATAGGGGAATAATGTGGTAGAATACACCAAACATTTTCTTTCTGCATTATAAAGGATATTTCCCTGAAATACATCAAAGCCATTTGATATTTTATCCGAAATAGGAAAGTGCCCTACTGAATCAACGACATCATTATTATCAAGAACAAAAGGATATGTCCCACCCGGAGACAAAGAAACAAAAGTATTTTCTGACAACTGTAGCCTTTTCGTAAAGTCCATTAACGAATCATTCCTCCACTTTATCGATTTATCTGGATTTTCAACCGACAAAGTCTTTAAATTCAATAAAGCCTGCAATTTCTTATTCAAATCAAAGACATATAAGAAAGGTGGATATGACAGAGCCGCCTTTATTGCCGTAAATTCCTTCGGACCGTTACCAATATTGCCCCAAGTCATTAATTCCTTACCCGTTTTGGCATCTAAGAAATGTATCAGTCCACTTGCAGAAAAAGGATCTACCCATACGATATAATCATTAGTACAATATAATTCTCCGGGCATATGAGTATAGATACTATCGGATAAAACAGTAAACTTCACATTATCTATGCGTCTAACTTCTCTCTTTACTGAAGTGCAAGTAAATAGAAGTGCACTACAAGCGAGTATTAATAATTTATTTTTCATTATAATAATATAAAAATACAACTGAAATAATAAATTGAATTAGTTATACGAAAATGCCACAATATGAAATTCCGGCTGATCACTAATGCCATATATTCGTTTATTCTTAGGATCAACAGTGATACAAAAAACGCCTTGATCTAGAGACAATATTTTCTTAGGTTCTCCATTCCAATCAAAAATAAATATTTGATTAGCCAATATGTCATAATTCTCTTCTCCTTCCGCTTTTCCACTAAATAAAACAAAGAAATCGTCCCCAGCATTTACCGGAGAAAAGTAAGCATCCCGAGTTTTCCCTTGTACAGGGGCAGCAGAAACGACATTCCCATCATGAGATTCTTTAAATATAGAAATAAAGTGCTGTGGTCCATAAATTCGTTTTAGCAAATGCCCTTCTTTATCAAGTATATCAATCAGATCGGTCCAGTTATAGCACACAGCAACTTTATCTTTTTGATTTGTTGTAAAAGAGAATCGATATGCTTCGAGTTTTTCCTTATCAGAAAAAGGAACATTAGAGATAGGATAAGTACCAAATTTCAACGGACTATTTCCGTTTGAGTCAAAGAGTGAAAATTGGTTATTAGGATTATAGGAAGAAGTAATAATATTACTACCCAACAATCTAGCGTCTCCCAAAACGGGCTCACTCAACTTAATTTTCCGATTTACTGCAGGCGATGGATTTATAACAAAGTCCCGTGTATCATACACATATAAAGTAAATGTAGACATATCAAACAATTGAACCCATTGACTATCAACACTCACAAAATATGGCTGAAGCATTTCACCAGGTCCTCCTCCCATAGCAATACGTTCGCCTATTTTCTTTTTCGTGTTTAAGTTAAATACATGGATTAATTTTTCATCTTTCCTATTAACGGTAAACAGTAAAGAATCAAATACTTGTATACTGGTAGGTCTCAAAGAGACAGAATCAAATTGCAAATTTGAACCTTTTATCTTTTGTGTAGATTTAAAATCTTTGTAATTGATCAAATGCGATTTCTGATAATCTCCTTCTTTCGCACAAGAAAAAAATATCATACAAATTAAATAGCTAACTAATTGATGTATTTTCATTTTATAATAGTATAATTCATCCAAATATAATACTTAAATCCTTTACAAGTAAATATTCATCATCACATTTATCAAACAAATTCTATTTTTCAAATTTAATGCTATAAACTAGCTATCATAGAATACCACAAAATAATAGCAATCTATAACTTCTATATTTCAAACAGCGGAATATTTAGACAAATCCATCAACATCCAAATAAGCAAATTGTATCACATCATCCAAACTTAGTATGATCCTGTGGTTATCCATATCATAACAAAAGTCGGATATTTGATAACCAGTTTCTAAAGTTTGAAGATAATTTCCATTGATATCAAAAACTAGAAATTTAGTAGGTAATTTTGTTCTTGTTCCCTTATTTTTATCTTCATAGAAAGTATCTTCTCCTGAATAAAGTACAAAGATCTTATCTCCGCAAAATCTAACAGTCCCATAATAGTTAACCTTATTTGTTGTTCGATTATCCCAATTCGGACCATATATATTACATTTTAGATCTCCATTAAGGCTGCAAATTGTCATTAAATCATGGTAAGAATAACACTCAACATAAATTCCATGTTTTACTGACGCTGCAAAACTAATACGCTTTTTCTCAATTTCAGGATGTTCATATTTCATGGGGGTTATTTCGCTTGTAGTCATATTCCATTTAGCAACAGACTGTTTATATCCCGAATTGCCAGTAGGTTTTATAATCAAGCCTATACATAAAGTATCATTTATATACTGATATTTACTAGGAAACGATCGTGCATTCATCTCCATTTTAACCTTTGGCATATATAATGGGGTCGTTAGAACACTATCTAAATCATAACTAAAGATCTTTTGTTTACCATGGTCTGACACATAAAAAAGATCATGAGCCTCATCAGTTTCTATATATCCCATATTTGCAATTTCTCCAGGAGCTTGCCCTAAATAGGCCGTACTAGTTAAATAATTAAAGTTATTCTTATTAAATATATGAATAAGCTTATCTTGAGTTTTATAATCACCAATAATTAAATAATTCTTTAGTAAATATAACCGAGCAATTGAACCAATCAAGACATCTTTTATTTCTATTTCCTTCACTTGATCTCGGACATTAATAACCTTATTACGCTGCTTCTGGTATTTCTCTGTTTTAGAGTTACTTGTACAGCTACAAAAGATCACAATAAGCAAAAGGCACCATGAATTTATTCATAATTCCAGATATTTAAATATATTCATTCCATAAGCCCTGTATGGCTAAGCTCAAAGATCAGCTATAACAAGCTCATAATTATCAAACAAACCAACCGCATAAAGCGTCTTATCATCAGAAGAAACGCAGATCGCCTGTAAGTCAATATCTGAGACAAGTTCTTTCACCAATTCACCTTCCCAAGTATAAACCAATATTCTATTTCCCAAGAATGCCGATAAAGCATATTCCTCTGTAGAACGACCAGAAAGCAATGCATAAACATATTGTTTTGTAGCAAATACATCCATATAACCCAATTTATTACTCCTTTTCATGGCTGATGCGTATGAGTCTTGCCCCAATTCTGGTTGATATTCCGGATAATCATCCGCACATGATTTTATTAAATCTACATCATGTGGAGCTAATTTGTAAAATGAAATAATTTGAGACATGAAAATAGCATGTGCCATTCGTTTACCATCTGGAGATGTTGTTAGCCGCCCTTGATAAGCCATCGCTCGAGCCAATTCAGGAGTTTTCCGCTCATCAGCATCTCTATATGGTTGTTCAAAAAAAGTCCCCATAACTTTCCCATTCAAATTTATAGTTTTAAATAAGCCTTTTCTATAAGGACCTATTCCAACAAAATAATCAAAAGCTGTTGGAACAACATGGTAATAAGCAGAATCAAGCTTAATGCTTTTTTTAAAGGTGATATCTTTTGTTTTATCATCAAACAAGATATTGTTATATGATCTTAAGTGTCGGTCATAAAATCCTAGTAAATTACTAACATTCCCAAAATTATCAATAGATAAATATTCATTAGGTCCTTGCCCTTTTTGACATTTTTCTACAAAAGAACCATCGATTAAATTTACAACAAAAAGAAGAGAATCGGTTCCATGACTAGCTAAAAATAAAAGAGAGTCCTTTTTCATTAATGCATCTGTTCTTCCTAAAATCAGATTAGAATTTATTTGCTTAAAAGTGAGATGTTGCTTATCTATTAGCTTGTTGTCCTTTGATGAACATGAAATAAATAAAAGCAATGATAAATAAATAATTTTTTTCATAAGATAATTATAATCAAAGGGTACGTTTTGTTACTACTTCAATAGTCTTTAGCAATTAATAAAAGTGAATTACTTTCATAAATGCACCTATGATTCTCTGGATTATACTAAAATTTATTCAATCTAAATTTAAGAATAACAGGTTCTCGCATATTCGAAAAGCCAAAAAGCTCACGATCATTTCTATTCACACATATTTGAGTTAGTGAAGCATTTAATACAAACTTTTTAATTGGTTTACCAGACCAATCAAAAACATACATAATATTGCCGGAGAAAGCCTCTAAACCATTTGACTTAAAGTTTTTACCTGAATAAAGAGCATATACATATCTTTCAGAAGTACATAAGCTTATAAATGTCTTATTATTATCAGGAGCCATAGGCGCAGATCTAGCATCACCTTGAACTTTCGTAATATATTTAGGATAGTTATATTCATATTTTTTCACTAAGACGAGATCTTTTGGATTTATCTCATAAAAATAAATAATATTGGCTGATTTAACCGCATAAACAAATTTATTTCTAGAAGGATTAGAGCGAATCATTCCTTGATAAGCCATTCCTCTTAAGCGATTCTCAATACTTTTTTCATCAGCATCTTTATAAGGGTATTCTCCATAAGACCTAATTTCATTCATACCACTCCCCCATAATTTAAAAACACAATCATCATAAAAGCCTTGCGCTACAAACGTATTGTAAATAGTGGGAATTAGTTTTATCGTATTGGCTATAGTGTCTTTTGCATAAATAGGATATTTATATAAATGTCTTTTTACTTCCCTCAAATCAACAGGATACAACGATTTATTCGCCAAATCAAAAACGCCAACAACAGTATTATTTATTAGTTGAAAATCAAAGGGCATCACAAATTCATTGTCTCCTTGCCCCTTTTCTCCAAAACTATGAATGGAATCTAATCTATCTAGCTCAATCACATGAAATAACCCTGATTCATTTCTCTCATCAAAAACGAAAAGACTCGAATCAAGATACATCATATCCATAGGGGTTCCCCAAAGATAATCTTTGAAAAGCATCTCACTATAGTTTAAACTGTCAGCTTCTTCAAAAATATCATCAAAAGCTTTGCTGTTATTATTGCTAGAGCAAGAAAACAACAGAAATAAACAAAGTACAATTAGAGTACGAGACATTAAATGAAAAACACAAGAAAAAGTCATACTTTATCTATTATAACAATGAAAATAGTTAAAAAAAAAGAAATGCCTAACATTCATTGCTTTATTACAAAAAAAGCTCTCAAACATAAAGATTAATTTCCAATTAAGTAAATACTTATCGTCACATTTACGTCACATCCCCCCAAAATAATTACTATCTAAACTAATAGTATAAAAGTTGCAAGTTTTTTTGCTCTTATATCAAAAGAGAGGAATATTCATCTTATACAAAGTATTTTCATTTAAAGAAGAATATAGCACAATGCATGAATCATCTTGTGATACAGCAAAACAAGTCACATTCTTATCGAGCATGAGCCTTGCAACAGGATTTCCGTTCCAATCCCAAATATGTATTTCATAACAGCAGCTAGTCCCATCAATTCCCAAATCAGCTAAATCTTTATGAGTTTTACCAGAGTACAATCCATATATATATTTTTGAGTAGCCTTCACTCGCATATAATTTATTGTAGTGCTTTTTATATCAGATATTGACATGTTTTTATTTGTATACCCGATAGGTGCCTGTTGACGATTTAAATATTCAGTTTCAGACACCAACTCTCCGTTATTATCATAGATTCGTAGCAATGGAAATTTATCATATAATGCAGCAAAACGAGTTCCATCTGCCTTACTTACCATCACCTTGGTAAATAGCATGTTTTTTTTATCATCGCTAACAGCAAAGCTGACAGAGGGAAGGGAAGGGCCAAAGTTTTTAATTTTATGCGTGCTAAAATCATATTTTACAAATTCTTTCTCCGCTTTTTTAAACATATCATATCCACATAAACTATTATTCAATAAACAATAATTTAATATTTCTAATTCTTGCGGAACGGCATAAGATTTGAGTAGAAAAAGCTTTCTATTTACCAAATCATAAGACACTATTTTTATCTTATCAATAGTACGATAAGCAAATGCCTTATCCCCTACATTTTCTATAAATGGGAAAATTAAAACTTCTTCTGTAGGACCATCCCCTTTATGAATTTGAGAACCAATATATTCTAATTTAGGTAAATCAAAAAACTGAAAAAAAACATCATTTTTAGTATCCAGAGTCACTAATTTATCATCCAAAATAGCCATATCTGAAACAAAAAACAAATCAGACTTAACTTTAAAGCTATCAAGTTTAACTCTCTTTTCTAAGGGAAAGTGCTCTACTTTTTTAAACTGAGAATCATTATGCGTCACACAACCTACAAAAAACGCAAATGCTGTAATAAGAATTGTTTTCATAATATCAAATATAAGTAATTAAATGTGATTTTTATTGAATATAACAATAATTTATTTCAGATTCTTATTCAAATGAAAGAAGAAAAGTATAGGATTTGAATCTTCCGTTAGATCATCGAATAAAGGATCCAGTAATGGGTCAGATTTTTTAATACCATATAATTTAGTCTTTGATGCTAAAACGATGTAAGATGGAACATCACACACAATACAATTTTCCTTATATCGAGCTTTAGGTGAACCCATTAGAAAGCTAAAGAAAGGATGGCTACCGACACCCGAATTTAAAAATGCTTTTTTCGTTGAATGAACATACACTACACTAGGGTATCCCCAAGGAGCCATTATATTAATATAGGTGAAATCTTTCAACTCTATAAAATCTCCATTGAAGAAATATCCATCATTTAGCAAACTATAAAATTGCTCTCTTGTCTCAAACCCCATATTAGTGACATTCTTTTGCGTAATGTTAATATAGTATTTGGCCTCTACAACAGAATCTTTCACTAAATAGATCGTATCGCTTATATTAGGGCTATAATAGACGCTTCCCTCAAATTTACGTAAAGTTCTATTCTTAGTATAATGAAAATCCTTTCTATATATATCCTTGAAAAAACTAAAAATAAGATTGCCTGTAGAATCCGCTACAATCAATGAATTTTGATTATTATTTCCCAACTTTGGATCATGCATTCCATATATTTCATAAGCCCTATTACCTGAGTTTAGATATTCAAAATAGTCATTCATAAAAGGAACTTGTTCCATTGAAACATATTGCCCATTATATTTATAATAAATAATTCGTCCCTGAGACCTATCTAATATTGCTATTTGTTCCTTTCCGGGAACTATGCAAACATTTGAAACTTCGACATACTCGCCAGGGCCAGTTCCTAAATGAGATATCATATATTTAAAGTGTCCCTCTAGATCAAAGACATTTATTGATTTCGAAATTTCGCTATCTACCACAAATAAAAGGTCCTTGGCGAACAAAATCTGGGATATTTTCCCTATTAAATGATCAGCTTTTGTTTCAAGTTTTATAAAATCAATATTCTCTATAAGAGAATCCATCGGCAAAGTAGCTCCCATCTGTGGATCAATAGTAATTTCTTCTAAGTTGGAAACATCAACTTTAGTTCTATACTCATGTGATCGACATGAATAAAAGAAAAAGAACAGTAATATAATACATATATATTTCATGAGATTTAGCTTTTTACAAGAAAAAAAGTATTCAAAAAGTTACGCACCTAGTTAAGAGAGAGAGGCTATTGACCAAAAATATATTTTCTTAAGATAAAGATGTAATCTAATTTCTAATCAAAGTCCTTTAACTCATAGAAGATAAGAACCGGATTATCATCCGTCGTTAGCTTCTTTAATTTCTCGACCATCTTTTGCGGAATCATTTTATCTGTCAATAGTTTCATATCATCATTTCCCGGCAAAAAATATGAAATAAAGAAAGACCCTTGAGACGATATAGGAAAACCCAAAGACGGAATTAAGCTCCGATCAATAGAGATATCTGTTCCTCCAATACAATTTCCTGTCTTTTTATCTCTAAAGATTTCAACATATATTTTAGTATAAAAATTCGATATTCTAAAGTAATCATGTACCTCATTAGTAGCATATTCACCTAAAAAGAAAAAGTAATTATTATGATATAGATTAGGCATTAAGTTTTCATAGCTTCCTTTCAAGTACTGAGTTGGAATTTCATGCTGACTTATATTTAAAGCTTTTTTCGCTTGTATCACATTGTTACCAGCATACTGATATATAGTATCATTAAATTTAGACGTGATATTAATCATGCCATTATTCAAGGCTAAATAACGAGTATTCCCTTCTAATCTTAGATCTTGATTATAGAGATATGGTAAAGCTATAGATTCTAACTTAAAAGATTTATCAGTAATTAGCAATTGATATTCTACGGATAAGTTTAGGTGCTTATTATCCATCCCATTTATCGAATAGAACAAATATCCCGAGGGTGTAACTGCAAAAGAATAAGCGTTCAGAGGTATTTTCACTCTTCGCTTAAATACTCCGTTAGGAGTAAAGTAAGAAAAGAAATGACTATGAAACACTATTAATTCATTATTTTCTTTATCAAAAGCAATGTTCTTCAGTTTTAAAATTTCATCTGGTCCTTGCCCCTTCTTTAGTCTTTTAATGAAATGCCCGTAATTATCGAAGATAGGAATACTCCCTCCTTGATACGAATCACATATATATATATTTGAATCGGTCACAAGGACATCCTTTACATCCGAGATAAGACTATTTTCAGTCGTTTCTAAAGGAATAAAATTAATATTTTTCAATATGTCGCAAAAATTAAATCCTTGTCTCTTTAAAAAACCATTTAAGTCTATTTCTTTTATAGAATCCATCCTAATACGAGCCATTTGAGTTGAATCAAGCATTAATTCTGCAACCTCAGCATCAGTAAATTTGGCTTTATCTTCTGCCTTTTTCGAGCAACCTAACAGGAACAAAAAAACGAAAAACACATAGATTTTCATAAAACTAATTAAATACATAAATAGAACATATCGATTATCATTCCCTATCTAAGCGCTCTGTTAAAATCAAAAACGATCATTATCGGATTTGAATCTTCAGCTAAATTATACATTCTTTTCTTTGTCTCTTCTGTCATTGCACTATTACTCTTTAATATATTATGAACATTCTCAATTGTCGGATAACAATAAGACACAAAAGAATGTCCGTCTGATGCAAAGATACCTGAAAAACTATTAAGGTCCTTAATAAGAGAGGAGAAAGATGTAAAATTATATACTTCTCCGCTATGCTTATTTATTAATGAATAGCCCAACGGTATCGCTTGAAAAGTCACAAAAAAATAATCATCAATCTCATAGAAGGAAGAAACATCATGGATGTATTTCTCATCTGTTAGAATAGACATTTTTGAACCAGCTTTCTCCCACTTCGAAATAATACCAGCAGAAGGTAATCTTTCAGATTTTATCTCCACCCGTTTAGATATAATGTCTTTATCTCCTAACGAAAATATGAAAGGATAAAAGCGCTTATAATAGTTCAAAGTATTCCCTGATCGAAAAAAGTAATGTGCCGAGCACCTAGTAATGAGCTTTCTTATCCCTATATCTGTTTCATCTAGAATAAGTACTTTCCCTGTTTTAGTATCATACTTGGCCAAATTAATGCTAAATTTACCGTCACGAACTACATCACCAAGAAAAATTGTCTTTTGATCAAAAACAGCAAAATCAAAAAAATAGTCATCTATTTTAATAACTTGAAAGTCATGACTCCCCCCGGCATTATATCGAATGATTCTCTTAGTTGAATAATCAGAGATATAGACATTACCTAACTCATCAACATCCATATCTGCAGGTAAAACATATTCTCCGGACCCTTCTCCTAAATGATTAATAGCATATAAAAACACTCCCTTATCATCAAAGACAAAGACTTTTTTAGCAAGCTTATCAAAAATAAAAAACATATGATTCCGATATAACACCTTATTTATATCACCAATCAAGGAGAGTTCAGTCGTTTCCAAAGGAATATAAACAAGATTCTTTATGGCTGGTATTTCACTTGCTAAAGAATCAATATCGATGGAAGCAAGCCCACACTCTTCTACACTCTTGTTTTTACACGACATTACAGCCAATACAATAAATAAAACAATATTTTTTTTCATATCTTCTTATAAAAAGCAATACAGCAACTATCTAACAGTATTGATTTATTTCAATTTATAAAAAATCAATACTGAATTATCTTCAGCAGATATGTTTGCAACTATCTGATTTAAGAGAAGGCTTTTATCAGTATAATGCTTCGCCAGACCAATCAACTCAAATGAATGTACTAAACTCAAAATCCGCTCATCCTTTTCATCTGAATCAAAAGCAAGCATACGAACTGGAAGTTTATTCATATCTAAACCGAAGGCTCCATTAAACAAAATATTTCCTCCCTCATCTGCAATCGTATATTTCCTATTCTCATTATTATAATAGTATGAAAACATTATTTTCCCCCGCATTTTATAGAATGAAAAGACAGAAGACACAATTCCTTTTTTCCGTAACTCTTTAATAGTTGCTTTATCTGTATTCATTTCTATTTTCTCATCTCCAACCTTTACTCTGCGATAGGGAAACAATCCTCCATCATGTTTATTAACGTAATATATTGTATCATTATAAGGGAAAAGAGTGAACGTAGAGTCTAGATAATGATAAAAGGCATCCCCTCCTTCTGCCTGCGAAAAAGAAAGACCGCATAATTCTTTATTATAAGGAATAGCCCTATGTAGTAACCGATTATTCTTCAGACAAGAATAACTATAATATCCCCCCATATCGTTTTGTTTATCTGCGTGTCCTAGCTCCATATTAAGCGCATATTTCCCATCATTTAATATTTCTATTCCTTTCGCTTTCATAACTTTATCGGCAGATAACAAACTATCTTTTAAGTTATAAACAAGCAATTCTCCTCTAATCCCATCTAGCATATAGATGCTATCTCTCTTTATAGAAAAATCAGTCAATTCAATATATTCACCCGGCCCTTGCCCCAAATGATTATATTTCATAAGGAAATCACCTCTATTACTAAAAACGAGTATAGTTTTCTCCTCCTTATCTAGTATATAGATATTGTCTTTATAGAATGAAACCTTACCTATCTTTCGAATGATAGACTCAGAAGTTGTTTCAAGTACAATATATTTATCTATTTCAAAAAGAGAATCAAACGTTGCAGGCTTATCATTTCTTGTTATCGGTACTTCTATTGTTTGAATATTCGCCAATTTCACTCGTGATTTGGTACAACTAAAGCAGCATAAGATGCAGATTGAAAAAAGAATTATATTCTTCATTACATTGATAAATTTTATATTTAGTTACACTAGTGTCCCATTAAAACTGGGACAAATTAAAAATTAAATAAACTTGATCCATTTGGTCCGAATCGTTCTTTATCATTTTGAAATTTTGTTTTATCAAAGAGATCTCTCAGATGAGTTTCATCAGTCAATGAGATGCTCAATGATACTTATTGACAATGTATTAAAGATCTAATTTTCATACTAATAGAATGTTTTATCTTTTCGAATCGCTCTTTATTATGCTTTTTATCAGTTACAACCTTCACTGATTTACCCTAAAAGACCATCCAACTCCAAATAAGCAAACTGAATTTCATCATCTAAAATCATAATTATACGATTATATTCAGAATCATAACAAAATAAAACAACACTATAGCCCACCTTTAATGTCTTTATATAATTACCATCCAAATCATAGACAATGAGACTAGTTACATGTACTTGACCTACATCAGGATTTCTTTTACCAGAATAACCTACTATAATCCGATTATTACAGATTATAATATTCCCATAATAATAAATCATAGCATTGCTCGTTGCATCATCCCAATTCGGTCCATAAATATAATGCTTCAAATTTCCTTGAAGATCATAAGTAGCCAACAAGTCATGATGGTCATAGCTCATCGCAATCAAATTATTATCTATAGATGTAGCATAATGAAATCTTTTTCTCTCAATATCCGGATGTCCACTAATCAATGGATGTATATCTCCTGTTTGCACATTCCACTTAACCAAACATTCTTGAAAAAACTCACCCGGTTTTGCTGTCATGCAACATGCATAGCAAAGAGTATCATTGACATAAGAAGACATAACCGGTGTAGTAGTTTTATTTATATCAAACTTGTACTTAGGCAAACAATTCGGATTCAATAAAATACTATCCAAATCATAACCCGATATTTGCATTTTCCCATAATCTGCAACATATAAACAACGCTGTTTTTCATCAGGTGTAAGTTCCCCTAAACTAGTTATTTCATTAGGTCCTTCTCCAGAAAGCCCCATCCCCGTGATATATGAAAAGTTCTCTTTATCAAAAAAAAGAATTTGATTCTTTTCTGATTGTGGGTCAGTTAGTATGAAATATTTATCCATAACATAAGGCCTCGCCAATCCTCCTACAAATGGTGAATCTATTACAATCTCTTTCACCAATTCTGTTACATCCATTACATTGCCAGAATGGTTTAAATGCTTATCAACGCCTGAACGATGAGAACATCCCCAGAAAACACTGATTAATACCAAAAGTAATATATGCTTCATAATAAAAATATATAAATTACATAAGATACAATGAAAAAGAAAGGTAGAGGTGTATCTTCGAGAATGCCACTTTCTACCTTTACACATTACAGAGTTAACATTCTAAAAATGCGATAATACAACACTAGTAGTAGGTTTAATCCTTGTTATTCAAAGATTAGAGATACTATTGCCAATGTACTTCTCTCATATTAGAATATATTTTGAAGCAATAACAATATGAAAGACATCCATTCCGACAATCTGGATTCACTTCATAACGAGCCAATGCCTCCACATTAGCCAGCATCAAATCAGATATTGTTTCCGCTCTCTGTGACTGATAAATATTGTAGCCTGCAAATGTTGCAATTACGACGACTATCAAAATCGCAAAAATTTTCTTTTTTATTTATTCTCTTTTTTATGAATTTAATAATCCGTTTTTATTTCTTTCCGTATCTATCATTTCAACGGAAAACGCAAGCATATTGCGTTTTCACAATTTATCTGCTATCTTTCTTTGCCACGACCTCCTATGAATGAGAAAATCTTTAGAGAATATTCATCATTCGCTCCTTGTTAGTATAATGACTCTCAAACATAAGATTTAAGTACGATGCAAATAAATATTCATCGTCACATTTGTGTCACATTTCCCCAATAGAGAATATTTCCCTAGTTAATGGTGTAGAAGTTCCAAGCTTTTTTTATTTACGAGCATCCCCTTTTATTCTAAGCTTCACAGGTGAAGAGGGAACATTGCAATAAATCGTAATAGTCTTATCAAAATGTTCTGCATGATCCGCTTTATACGAAACTTGAATTTTTAAGTTTTTTCCTTTTTGGACAGGCTCATGGTTATATTCTGTCGAAACACAACCGCAAGAGGTAGTCACTCCATTAATTACCAAAAGCTGATCTCCTTCATTACGTATTGTGAAAGCGACCTGTTGTTTTTTTTGCCAATCAAAAGTTCCCAAATTGATCATCTCTTTATCGACAGATATTTTTGTTTGAGAAAGAATAGGCTTGTCTGTATATGACTCTCCCATAGCTAATTTCAGGTATAGTTTCTCAATCTTTGGGTTATGAACCGGATTTCCGATGGCAAGAACTTTATTCTCTTTATCTAAAAGAAAAGTTTGAAACATCATTTCATCGGAAAATTGATTCAATTTGTTGATACTATCTGCATCATCAATACACACCGGATAATTAAAATTATCCCGCTTCAAGATATAAGCTATTTCTTTTGCACTCTTCGGATGAAAATAAAATAAGAAAGCCGTATTATTATGAGTTAAAGAATCAAATTTTGCTATTACTCCTTTCCATTTCAACAATTGCAACTTACAACTAGTACAACCTGTAGAATCAATATAAGTAAATACCTTATAGTCACAATCAACGGTATCAAATGCAATGGTATCTTTTGCAAAAATTGTAAAAAATGAGTTTTTGGGAAAAAGTATTTCTTTATTTTCCCACTCATTAACTAAACGACTTATTTTTTCTTTCTTTGTCTCTTGACAACCACAAAGCAATAATGCAAACAATAAATAATAAAAGTATTTCATAATAGTTCTATTTTGGATTCACATATCAAATTCAGTCAATTCCTTTAAAAATTCTATTCCATCTCCATTTATTGGATGCTGGGCTTACTGACTTCCAAATCATAGTAGCTTTACCCACAATGAAATCTTCGGGCAACAATCCCCAATAGCGAGAATCTTGTGAATCACGAGTTTTATCACCAGCCATAAAGTAATAGTTTTGCCGAAACCGATACCATTTTATCGGGTGATTATTAAGTAGAACAGTATCTCCTGAAATGTGTATTTTCATTTTTTGTTCATACTCGATAAGCTGCTTATAAAGAATGGCATTAGCCTTGTTCATTATAACGATGCTACCTTTAGCCGGGACATAAAGAGGACCGAAGTTGCGTATATCCCAGTCAAACAAGGAATCATGAGGGTATCCTTTGAGATATATTTCCTTATGTGTTCCTTCATTCAACAAAGCCAATAGGTTGTTTTGAGATTCCACATTACCCAAAACATCCGAACAGCCTTTTACATAGTAATGTGCATCTACTATCGAGAAAGTATCTCCGGGTAGAGCCACACAACGTTTTATATAATATTTCATCACATCAAATGTAATGCTGTCCCATCTATTAGAATAAGGAAAGTTGAATACCAAAACATCATTGCGCTTAATATTTTGGATCCCGGGCATTCTATGAATCTGAATAGGCTCATTCTCTGCTGCATCAACCAGATTAAACAAGCGTCCTCCAAAAAGTAATTTATTAACAATGATATTATCTCCCGGCAATAAAACAGGTTCCATTGAGTCAGTAGGAATTTTAAAAGAGGTGAAGCAAAAAACCTGAAGCAAAATCCACAAGGTAGCTGCCATACAAGTCCAAAATAAAATAGTTAATACTTTATCACCTGTTTTACATAACCATTTTATCTTTTTTTCTAACATGACAATAGTATAATATTATTAACTAGTAAATTAGAATCACCTCAACTGGTAGCATTTAAGAATAGGATTATCGCTCTTCAAATCAACACTTATTCCGTATAAATATTGGTCTTTCGAATCAACAACATAAGAATAAATAGGAACGTCCAATGTATATTTCTTTATCAAAACTCCATCCCAATTGAAGACAAGTAGTTCATCGTTACAATAATTAGGATATTCTTTATATAATACCCGCTTCCTCACATCGCCTTTTGTCAGTGGAGTCAGCTGAATATAAATATATCTACTCGTCACTCGTACCTGCATGCCTCTCAAGCAATTATTTTCATATGATCTATTTGCTCCATCTTTCGTTCTATATTTAGGATACACATTCAAGAAAGTTTTCTCTTCTTTCAAAGTCTCACCTTCAATAGCAATTATATTAGCATATTTACCCGAACCACAAGCATAGACAAATTTATTCAAAGTAGGGTGTTTAACGATTGTAGCATCCATATAAACAGATTGTTTCACTACAGATTCCATATTGAAAGTCCCGTCCTTAAGAGGATAAGGAAAATTTAATTCATGAAAGGTAACTGCATTCAAATTAAGAGTAGAAAACAGGTTAGAACTGTTGAAACGAGATCCCAGTGTTAACAAAGTACTATCATTCATTTTTATCATAGAACATCCCATATAAAATGCACTAGTCTCAGGTACTGGTATTTTATTCCATGCAGTAGGGTCGAATAAATTAGCCATCTTCCTCAAATCTATCCTATACATCGATTTCAAGATTCCAACAAAGTCGTACAAATAAAATTGATTTGACTGTAAGTCATAGAATGAATAGGGCTGAAGCATCTCAAAAGGGCCATCTCCTCGATTCAAAAAACGACCTTTCTCTATTAGTTTATTATCTACGAGCTCATAGACAAAGAAAATAGGATTATTATAGTTAGATTGCATGATGAAATAAGAACCTATCATCTCAGTAAAACTCGTCCCCCATAAAGTTGAGTCACAAGAGAGTGGCTCTCCTTTTAAGTAGATAGGAGCTATATCTCTATCTATCTTTTCATTCTGAATTTTGTCGCTTGCCGAATTCCCTTTTTTTAATGAACAAGAAATGCAAAATAAAAGTATAAAAAAAAGAATTATCTGTTTCATTACAAAATATATTTTATGTAAACATTAAAGGTACGTCATTATATTATCACCTAATGTAATGACGCCTTAATTAATCAGTGTATTTCATATACTTTTCAGTCACTTAATACAGTTGAGCTCCTATGCGTTGCGCCCAAGTACACAATTTTGGTATACACCGACTACAAGGTTAAGATGTACTTTCCCATCCAGGTTCAAAGGCAAGTGCTTCAACAATATTTAAAGCCAAATCAGATAATTTATCATTGTTTTCAATACACAAACATTAATCCCTGCAAGAACAAGAATAAAAGTGATAGCCATTATAGAAAAAAACGTTCTCATAATATTTCAAATTTAAGAAATTAAATATCTTCCAATAAATATAAAAAAAGACTAGTCTATTTGCATTGGAAAACATCCTTCTTTCCTTTTTAAAGAAATTACTACTTAAAACAATAGGCAGAAATGTCCTTACTTCCAAAAGACTTACTATATTTCAGAATGAGCCATCCTAAATTCAACTAACGGTTGATCACTATTCACATCTGTTGCAATAATAACACCTCGTGATTCATCCACATAAATACCATAGATATAGCGATCGAGGTTATATTTACAGACGGGTTCTCCTTTCAAACTAAAGACGTAGATATAGCGACCTCCATCTATTACATGACCTTTCTGTCGCCCCAATTCCTTGAAAGTCCGTCCATGAAACACTGTATAGATGTAATGGTCAGTAACTTGAATATCGCTAAAACCCATAATACCTGTAGGCACAGCATACCCTTTCGATTGTCTGAATTCAGGTTCACCATGAGGGCCTACACAAACGGTATGAGTCGTATCCTTCAAATTATAGATCTCTAGTACTTCTCCCAACTGAGTAACTACAGCTAACACATCTTTACAAGGATTATAATCAATAAAACTGCGCCAAGCTTGAGCTAATGCCGGAGCAGAATATTTAAGTGCGTCTTTATTAAAAGTAGGAATGGAACCTATTCTATTAATTAAGTGACCATGACGGTTAACCCAACAGAAACGGTTTTTACCTGAATAATCGGGAATGATAAACGTTGAATCATTATATATAGAGAAGTCCAAGGCACGAAGAATGTCATTATCCAGCGACACCACTTCACGAGAAAGAAGTGAGTCGCCAGATCCTGACAAAGAGAAACCTAACCTAACCAATTGAGTTTTGTTCGCATCAAGTGTCCATGCTTCATGTTGATTCGAAAATCTTATATTGTCTGCTGAAAGCATTTCCGATGGTGCCTCTCCTTTTTTACCAAACGAGCTGAGATAAGTAAATTCAGGATAAGTAAACATATGATAATAATAATCAGTATTATGCAAATCCATCACCACAGCTTTGTTTCCACAAATACGAATGCGAAAAGGGTATCGAAAAATAGCAGTATCTAATTCTATTGTTAATGATGTAAGCTCCTTTTCTTCTGGAAAAACATCATAATTTATCTTTTTCCCTCCAACAGAGTGAAGGGAGGTACAAGCATCAAAAAAGAAAAGAATTAATAATAAGATTTTCATAGATTACCAAATATAATAAACCTTACTATGATCTTGAGGACAATCAAGACTCCCTACACCGAAACATGATCTATCAGCATTTTCTCCACTAGCCAATGCTTCTACATTAGACAAAAACAATTCAGCCTCAACACTTCCCCTTTTCTTACATAAATGTACAAGAAAAAAAACTAGAACAAACAAGCAGAATAATTTCATAGTAGTCTTCATAGCATTCATTTTTTTTATAACTTTGCAAACATAGAATTTAATGTTATTAATGGCTAAAATTGATCGTCACATTTGCGTCACATTTTAGTCACAAGACATAAGCAACTGGATATCAAACTATTATGAGCATAAAAAAACACAACATAAGCAATCTATTATTAGTCATATTTATATCTATCACAGTAATTCAATTAACTGTATTTCAGACATATTACGAAGAGACAAAATGGCAAATCTGCAACGAGATACCTTCTATACTAGAGATAGCAATGAAAACAAATATCTCAAAAAAAATAAAAAAAGAATTCACTTATACTCCTGAGCACAAAAATGATCCTCACGACAAAAATTTAGGAACGTATAAAGAAGAGATTTTTCGTAGCCAAGACACGACTTTTACATATCGTTCAAAAATAGTTACTTGGGAAGAAAAAATAGATAGGGGTAAACAAACTTACTTGCAAATAACAAACAAGTTACACCCTCAAGATGTAAAGGTTATATTCGACAGCCTAGCCATACAAAAAAACATAATAGCTAAATCTGCGATTGGTATTATATCTACATTCTATAAAGAGCAAAACGAATGGGCAGGTGACACAACACAAATGTCTGTAGACTATCGCACATCTATTAACAAATTAGGAGCATTTGAAAACATTAGCTATCATGCTTACGTTGAAGAATCATTTAGCACAGTTTGGAGATTGATGCCTAAATTGGCACTATGCATCCTCCTTTACCTACAAATATTCACTGGTATAATACTTATCGCCTGGCTACAAAAAAGAAAGAAAGAAAAGCGAAAAGAGATCATCCGAACAAAAGAGGGTAATTACAAAATGGACAACATCATCATCAATCCTACTACCATGAAAATGAATAAAGAAGACGTGGAAATTAGCCTAACCCAACAACAAAATCAACTACTGTTAATGTTTTTGCAAAGTGAAAACCAACAAGTAAGCAAAGAGGATATTCTCAATAAATTCTGGCCCAATAGTTATCAATCAAAGAGTAGCATGACTACGGCTATAGGCAGGCTAAAAAAGAACTTAGCTGATATTGGATCAGAAAGAACCATACATACAGAAAAGAATTTGGATTATTATGAATTAATTTAAATATTCAATTTCCATATTATATTTCCACTTATTAAAATAGAGATTTCCTCCTTCCCATTCTACTTCACCACGCTGAAAATCAACGGTTTCACTGCGGGGGAATTTCTTAGCAGGCACTAAAGGCATGGAATAATCATCATTCACTATCATTCTCCAAGAATCAATGCCGCCCAGAAAGAACATCCGTTGATCCATGTTTTCAGCAAAAGTAGGGATACCAAAAGATTGGTCTACCGGAACCCATCCAATTCCTTGAAAATAAATCTCCGCCCAATCATGCAGGTTCCATTCTCCCGGATGCATCATAAAGCCACTCTGAAAATGTGCAGGAATACCACTGCAGCGACAAAGGGTAATAAAAAGCAAACTAACCTGTCCGCAGTCGCCATGACGATTATCAAGCACATACTCCGGAATATTTTCAATTGTAGAATATTCGCGAGCAGAGGCCCACGGAAAATAACGATTAATCCAAGCAAAAATTCGTTGAGCTTTTAGCAAAGGATTGGTTTCACCCTGAGTAAGCCTCGATGACAATTGCTTGATACGTGGAGAAAAACGGATATGAGGAGCCCGCTCAGATGTGTACTCTTTATAGAGCGTACTTGTAGTATCATAAGGCAATATGTCAGCCGACTTCAAGTGATGCCATTCAGCATAAGAAGTATATTCAAACGATTCTGAAAACACAGTGGGTTCATTCCTTATAGCTTTTTGTTCCATATAAAGAGTGCTATGCTTACAAGAGGATGGTGCCAATAAATATTTAGCCTCACTGGTTTTAAGCAATTTTACTTGTTGCTGTCTCCGCTCATCCGTACGAGGATAAGGTAACCAACAACGGATAATATTACCATCGGGAACAGCATTAGGTTCTACTGTCAGCGTATACGTCACTCGCATACGCTTAGGCATCACTCTATATTCTCCCGTCTGCTTCACAGCATCAATAACTTTCGGCAAATGTTCCTTATTAACTTTTTCACTCTTACTAAGTTGAACTCCTTCTGTGGCCACTTTCACACAATAAGCAGCAGAATCTATGCGAAACAAATTGGGACCGGCATTACGAAAGTAACGTCTTTCACCATCTATCACCATGCATTCTAACGCATTGCTTTTTTCCCATTGGCGCATTTGAGCATCTGTAACGTCAGGAATGTATTTGCGAATATACTCTTTCACTTGTGATTCAGATATACAAAAGTCCTGTTTGATGCGATTCATACGTTCCTGTTCCCAAGCATTCATCGTAACCTTCGGTTTAGGAGCACATCCGATAAAGAACAGCAAGGCAGCCAAATAGACGAGTTGTTTCATAGTTTTATTTTTGTGGCTAAACTTTTATAATTTTGTAAGACCTATTCCTGGCAAATCATTAAGGGTTATCTTACCTTTTACTACTTCCATTCCTTTAAAACGATCATTAGCAATAAGCAAATTGCCGTCTAAATCAGCAAAATCGACAGCCGGTGACAATTGTGCAGCAGCAGACACAGCACAAGAGGTTTCAGTCATGCAGCCAACCATCACACGCATGCCAAGAGCACGACCTAACGTCAACATTTTCCAAGCTTCACGCATGCCTGTACATTTCATCAGCTTTATGTTAATACCCGTAAAAGCACCCTTCAACTTCACAACATCATCTAGCCGCTGCAATGATTCATCAGCGAAAATAGGCAACGGACTTTGTTGGGTAACCCAAGCGATATCATCAAGCTGCGTTTTAGGCATAGGTTGCTCTACCATAACGATTCCCTGTTCCTTCAACCAATGGATCATATCTAAAGCGTGATGTTTATCCTTCCATCCTTGATTAATATCAACCGCAATAGGCAATTTAGTAACGGAACGAATGGTCTCAATCATCTCTTTATCATTATCACGACCAAGCTTTACCTTTAAGATATTGAACTGCCCGGCAACCTCCAACGTTTTTTGACGCACCACATCAGGTGTATCAATGCCAATGGTAAAAGTAGTAGAAGGAGCTTTTGCCTTATCTAACCCCCATATTTTATACCAGGGAGCACCTAATAATTTACCGACCAAATCATGCAAAGCAATATCAACAGAAGCTTTGGCCGCAGTATTTCCCGGCATAATCCCATCTATATAAGCCAGGATATCTTCTAGCTGAAAAGGATCATTAAATTGTTCAAGATTCACTTTCTTCAAAAAAGTAAGAACCGACTCTACAGATTCACCTAAATAAGGAGGCATAGAAGCTTCCCCATAACCGATAATCCCTTCGTACTCAATTTCAACTTGCACATCAGGAGTTGTTGTACGCGAAAAAGAAGCTACGGTAAAAACGTGCTTCAATTTTAAATCATAAGCTTTGAAAGTCAATTTCATTTTACCCCCCTTCCCTAGTTTATTAATAGAAAAAGGAGAGGATGTAGTAGAGGCAAACAGGGTATTTACAGCCAAACCTGAACCAATAGTTGCAAAGGCTGCTGTCTTAAGAAAATCTCTTCTATTTTGAGCCATAATATTTATTTTAAGCGGGGTGTTAATTATAATAAGGATTTGTATCTGTAGTAGTGATTCCAGTTGTACCAATGCCATTTAATATACGAACAGCAAAAAGCAGCCGATTTAAGTCATATTCATCAAAAAGACTGTCTGCAGGATCAAAGCTACCAACATGCACATACCCTAGAGAATGAATAAATCTTTTATTGCCTACATAGATTGCAACATGCGAAACTCTCTCTTTCTTCTCTTGCGTAGCCTTACGACCGAAAAATATTAAATCTCCAGGTTGCAAATTACTAAAATCTGCCGCAATATCAATATGCTGGCCGATATAAGCCTGTTGAGAGGCATCTCGAGGAATTATTAAGTTGTGCATATACAAAACAGTACGCACAAAACCACTACAATCAACGCCCTTAGAGGACATCCCCGCCCAAAGATAAGGGACTCCCATCAAAGTATAAGCCGTACGTATGATACTTGGCGCATCTTGTTTGACTGAGGCTTTCCATTCTTTCTCAGGCATAGAAATTGATTTAGCAATATATGCTTGCCGCCCATCCGGATAGGAAACCTTATAGTATGCTCCTGAAGTTCCTTCCAACTTCAAACGATTACCAGCCACTACATCTGAAACGGACTGAGAGGCAGCATCGGGCTTTTGATAGGTAAAGCCGTAATGCGAGGTGACTATTATTTTATCTGCATGATTCCATGCTGTATATTCTGCCCTATTCATCAAGCAAATTCCCATGCGGTGTACCCATGTTATATAATTATCAGGCGTTTGAATGCGATACCATCCATCATGCTGCAGAACTCTAACCGGCATACCAAGTAAGGCCTGAGTTGTCATCTCCGAAGAAAAGTCAGGAGCTGTACGTAGATTACAAACAGACAGATTCACAATGCCATAAGTCTGATCACCAAGAGCTACACTATCAGGTAAGCATAATAGACTATCAACAACTGTATAATTGAGTTTTTTCAGTTCTGAGAAGAGAGCAGCCTTAGCTTTGTAAGAGGTTGTTTCACCTTTTACAAATAATTGCTTACCTGAGACATCATAAGCAACATCGAATACACCAACTCTTCTATCTGGAACGAATTGGTGACAAATACTATCTGATAAATCAGTTACTTCAAGAGGAATTTTGTTCTTATTACCTACACAAGCTGATATTGCGAGAAGCAACATTAAGAGAGAAATAGACTTCTTCATTAAAAAAATATTTGGGGGTTATTGCAAGCAAAGATAGAAAATTATTCTATTTACGATACATATTTTCAGTTTATTTAGCTATTTGATAGCAAAAAGATTTTGTACAAACAGACAAATAAGAACACACAATAACAAAATCCAAAAAGAACCACAATACTATATCGGAAAATTTGTTTACTTTTGTAGCATAAAGCAGTTGGCTGGTTTGTCGCTTGCATTTCGCAAGAGGAAAGTCCGGGCAACACAGAGCATCCTACTTCCTAACAGAAAGCTGTCCGCGAGGGTAGAGTAATGCAGAAGAAAAGAACCGCCTTTTTCCGTCGGGAAAGGGTAAGGGTGAGAAGGTGAGGTAAAAGCTTACCAGCCGTATGGCGACATGCGGGCTGTGCATCTTAGGAGTTGCAAGGTCATGTATACCGACGCTATGAGAGTTGCTCGCTCAATGTTGGAGGGTAGACCGCTAAAGTGATGTGGTGACACATCATTCAGATAAATGACAGACGCCCTATCTATTAGGGTACAGAACCCGGCTTATAGGCTGACTGCTTTTTTATTTAAAACACGAGTAGTGTTCTTTGATAGACAAAATGATTCTCCGGATTTAAACTTCGACTGCTCTCGTTTGTTAATTCTGTAGCATACTTTCACCTTTATAAAACAAGAAACATCGATGAATAAAAAAATTAAGTTTTTATGGAATTTTCTCTCATACGACATTTGGCGTATAACAGAAAA
>NZ_OY782185.1 GCF_963677685.1 uncultured Bacteroides sp. | reverse complement strand
TGGTAAGACAGATAAAAAACGTTCAGAGTATTATAACTATTATAGCTATAAAACCTGGGGAGCAGCTTCTACTTATCATCTCTGTATTGATTCATCTCTTTTAGGCCTCAATGCTACAGTTGATTTTATTGAAAATTTTGTCCGTATGAAATTTAATTTATAATACTCCTCTATCTTTTTATTTTCAAGTACTTTCATTGCTGTGATGTAAATTTATTAATATATGTTCATAGTCATGAAATGACTATTCTTTTTTAGATTCTGCTGTTTTATTATCATTTATGCGTCTCCTTGTATCTTGGAGCTGTGATATCCTTGGTAGCAGATTTATACTGAATTATTTTCTTCTATTATGTATAATTAGGAGATTATACTCCCTTTTAACTGCGAAATTTCGCTAAAAAGGAGGGCTCGTTTTAAGTAATTCTGTATATTTGCAGGTCTTATAAAAGACATTAGAAGAGGATATAAAAGAATAAATATACTATTATTATATTTAAATTTTAAATAAACTATGGCAGACAGTAAAGAAAAACTCTTCTCTGATTTTCTCCCGTTTCTACAGAAAAGTGGATGGAGAAAGTAACAGCCGATTTGAAAGGGGCTGATTTTGAGAAGAAACTTGTTTGGAAGACGAATGAAGGTTTTAAGGTAAAACCTTTCTATCGAATGGAGGATCTTGAAGGTTTAAAGACGACAAATGCACTCCCTGGTGAATTTCCTTATTTAAGAGGAACCAAGAAGAACAATGTATGGTTGGTACGCCAAGAAATCAAAGTTGATGATCCGAAAGAAGCAAATAAAAAAGCTTTGGATATTCTTATGAAAGGGATTGACTCCCTCTCTTTTAACATTGATTCAAAAGACCTTACTGTAGAGACAATAGAATTGCTTTTGAAGGATGTTTGTGCTGAGAGTGTTGAACTAAACTTTTCTACTTGTCAAGGACAAGTTGTTGACTTGGCCGAGTTGTTAGTTGCATACTTCCAAAAGAAAGATTACGATTTGGCTAAATTGCAAGGCTCTATCAATTATGATTTCTTTAATAAGATGTTAGTTGATGGAAAGGAAAAAGGCGATTTAATACAAACTGCTAAAAGGTTAATTGAGACGATGCAACCTCTTTCTTCTTATCGTCTTTTGAATGTAAATGCTCTTTCACTTAATAATGCTGGCGCTTATATCTCACAAGAATTGGGTTATGCTTTAGCTTGGGGGAATGCTTATTTAAGCCAACTTACGGAAGCAGGAATTCCAGCTACCGTTATTGCTAAAAAGATTAAATTTAATTTTGGTATTAGTTCTAATTATTTTCTTGAAATAGCTAAATTCCGAGCAGCTCGTATGTTGTGGGCTAATATTGTTGCATCTTATAGCCCAGAATGTTTACGTGATTGTGAAAATAAAGGGCAAAACGACGAATGCCGTTGCGCAGCTAAAATGAAAATTCATGCTGAGACAACTTCGTTTAATCTTACTTTATTTGACGCACACGCTAACTTACTTCGTACTCAAACGGAGGCAATGAGTGCTGCATTGGCGGGGGTTGATTCTATGACCGTTACTCCGTTTGATAAAGTGTATGCAACTCCTGATGAACTTTCAGAACGATTGGCTCGTAATCAACAGTTGTTGTTAAAGGAAGAATCTCACTTTGATAAAGTTGTTGACCCTGCTGCGGGTTCTTATTATGTTGAGAACCTAACGGTTTCTATCGCTAAACAAGCGTGGGATCTTTTCCTTCAAGTTGAAGATGAAGGTGGTTTTTATGCTGCCGTGAAAGCTGGAAGTGTACAAACGGCTATTAATGAGACAGGTAAGGCTCGTCATAAATCAGTAGCTCAGCGTAGAGAGGTATTACTTGGTACTAACCAATATCCTAATTTCTCAGAAAAGGCAGGAAACAAAGCTCCTTTGGATTTAAGTACTGCTTGTGGTTGTGGTGAAGCTCCTCATACCGATGTGGCTACTTTAAAATTAGAGCGTGCAGCAAGTGAATTTGAAGCATTGCGTTTTCAAACGGAAGCTGCAACAAAGCGTCCTAAAGCATTTATGCTAACAATTGGTAACTTGGCTATGCGTCAGGCACGTGCACAGTTCTCTTGTAACTTCTTAGGATGTGCCGGTTATGAAGTAGTTGATAACTTAGGCTTTAAATCTGTAGAAGAAGGTGTTGAAGCGGCTATGGCTGCAAAAGCTGATATTGTTGTTCTTTGTTCAAGTGATGATGAATACGTAGAGTATGCTCTTCCTGCATATAAAGCGTTGAATGGACGTGCTATGTTTATTGTAGCAGGTGCTCCGGCTTGTATGAATGAACTAAAAGCTGAAGGCATCGAGAACTTTATACACGTTCGTGTCAACGCACTCGAAACTTTGAGAGAATATAACGCCAAGCTGTTGAAATAAAAAGGAATAAGAACATGCGACCAAATTTTAAAAATTTAGATATATATGCAGCATTTCAACCGTCAGACGGTATGGAATGGCAAAAAGCTAACGGCATTACAGCTGACTGGAAAACTCCAGAGCACATTGAAGTAAAGCCTGTTTATACAAAAGAAGATATTGAAGGAATGGAGCATTTGGACTTTGCTGCCGGCCTTCCTCCTTATTTACGTGGACCGTATTCTGTGATGTATACGTTTCGTCCCTGGACCATCCGTCAGTATGCAGGTTTCTCTACGGCAGAAGAATCAAATGCTTTTTATCGTCGTAACCTGGCTTCTGGTCAGAAAGGACTTTCTGTTGCATTTGACCTTGCTACACACCGTGGCTATGATCCTGATCATGAACGTGTAGTAGGTGATGTTGGTAAAGCAGGTGTTTCTATTTGTTCTTTGGAAAATATGAAAGTTTTGTTCGATGGTATTCCTTTGAATAAGATGTCTGTCTCCATGACTATGAATGGTGCCGTGCTTCCTATTTTGGCATTTTATATCAATGCCGGCTTAGAGCAAGGTGCTAAACTAGAAGAAATGGCCGGAACTATTCAAAATGATATTTTGAAAGAATTCATGGTTCGTAATACCTATATTTACCCACCTGCTTTTTCTATGAAGATTATCTCTGATATTTTTGAATATACTTCTCAGAAAATGCCTAAGTTCAATTCTATTTCTATCTCTGGCTACCATATGCAAGAAGCTGGTGCTACTGCTGATATTGAATTGGCTTATACACTGGCTGATGGTTTAGAGTATCTTCGCGCAGGTGTTGCGGCAGGCATCGATATTGATGCATTTGCCCCTCGTTTATCTTTCTTCTGGGCTATAGGTACAAACCATTTTATGGAAATAGCTAAGATGCGTGCAGCACGTATGTTGTGGGCTAAGATTGTAAAGCAATTCAATCCAAAGAATCCTAAGTCTTTGGCTTTGCGTACACACTCACAAACATCTGGATGGTCTCTTACTGAACAAGATCCATTTAATAATGTGGGACGTACTTGTATCGAAGCTATGGCTGCTGCTTTAGGGCATACACAGTCCTTGCATACTAATGCACTTGATGAAGCCATTGCTTTACCTACTGATTTCTCAGCACGTATTGCCCGTAATACTCAGATTTATATTCAGGAAGAAACTTATGTTTGCAAGAATGTTGATCCATGGGGTGGTTCATATTATGTAGAGAGTTTAACTAATGAGCTAGCTCACAAAGCATGGGAGCGTATTGAAGAAGTCGAAAAACTTGGTGGTATGGCTAAGGCTATTGAAACTGGTATTCCTAAAATGCGTATAGAAGAAGCTGCAGCTCGTGCTCAGGCTCGTATTGATTCAGGTTCACAAACAATTGTGGGTGTGAATAAATACCGTTTAGAGAAAGAAGCTCCTATCGATATTCTTGAAATTGACAATACTGCTGTTCGTAAGGAGCAGATAGAACGTTTGAAAGAGCTTAAAGAAGGACGTGATGAGGCTAAAGTTCAAGCTGCTTTAGAGGCTATTACTAAATGTGTAGAAACTAAAAAAGGAAATCTTTTGGAGTTGGCAGTAGAAGCAGCTCGTGTACGTGCCACTTTAGGTGAAATATCTTATGCTTGCGAGAAAATCGTAGGACGTTATAAAGCAATAATCAGAACTATATCAGGCGTGTATTCATCAGAAAGTAAAAATGATTCAGACTTCAAACGTGCATGTGAATTGACCGAGAAGTTTGCTAAGAAAGAGGGGCGTCAGCCTCGTATTATGATTGCGAAGATGGGACAAGACGGTCACGACCGTGGTGCTAAAGTTGTTGCAACAGGATATGCTGACTGTGGATTCGATGTGGATATGGGACCTTTGTTCCAAACTCCTGCCGAAGCTGCTCGTGAAGCTGTTGAAAATGATGTTCATGTAGTAGGTGTTTCTTCACTTGCTGCCGGACACAAGACTTTGATTCCTCAGATTATGGAAGAGTTGAAGAAACTTGGTCGTGAGGATATTATTGTTATAGCTGGAGGAGTTATTCCTGCGCAAGATTATGATTTCCTTTACAAGGCAGGTGTTGCTGCTATCTTTGGTCCAGGTACCCCTGTAGCAAAAGCTGCTTGTCAGATGTTGGAGATTCTATTGCAAGATTAATTTATTCTTGTTAATACTTCTTTTTTGATAAAAAAAGGCTGTCTTCCTTAGTGAAGATGGCCTTTCTTTATATCTGTGTTTTTCTTTTTCTCATTTCTAAATATCTAAGCACATTTTGGATTGTCTTACTTTTTTTTCATACAATTATGTAGGAATTTTCTTTCCCATCTTTTCTTCTTCTCTTTTTCTTTTGCTTTCCTCTTTCTTTTTTTAATTGCCTGATTATGAGGATAATGTCTTTTTTTATTTTTTGTTTTTCTCTCTTTTATAACATTAGCTTCTTGTTGTGGTCTGTTTTTTGTCCCTATTTATGCAAAAGGTAGAACTACTTATTTTGCAGAGCTTATGATCATCAATTGGAGAAGAAGTATTCATGTTTGGAATTTAAAACAAAGTTATAATATTAACGGAGTAGCGATTTTATCCGCTTTGACTTTGCTTTTAGTTTTGATTATTCTTTTCTCATTTTCTGTAGGAAGATATTCTATTGCTATAGGAGATATACTAAAATATCTTTTCACAGGAGAATATACAGATGCAAACCTCCCTTTACTCTTGAACCAAATAAGGCTACCTCGTATTTTGGCTGCTGTGCTTGTCGGAGGGTCGCTCTCTGTCTCTGGCGCATCCTATCAGGGTATTTTTAGAAACCCGATGGTGAGTCCCGATATTTTAGGAGTTAGTTCAGGAGCAGGTTTCGGTGCTTCACTAGCCATTCTGTTCTCTTGGGGACTTGCCGGCATTCAAGGGATGGCATTTGTTACCGGTATTATTTCTGTTTGCATAGCGTTATCTTTTAGCAAGATAATGAGTAAATCGCATGATCGCATTCTGATGCTTGTGCTCTCCGGAATGATTGTTGGTTCCATGTTTACTGCTCTTATATCTTTGATTAAATATTTGGCAGACAGTGAGTACAAATTGCCCGATATTACATTCTGGCTTATGGGTAGCTTAGCAGAAGTTACGATGAAAGAATTGAAGTCAGTCTTTCCTTTTATAGGATTGGCTTTACTTCCCTTGATACTCTCTTCATGGAGGTTGAATATACTTTCTTTCGGAGATGAAGAAGCACGAGCGCTAGGAGTACATGCAGGGAGATTGCGTATCATAGTTATTGCTTGTGCATCATTGATAACTGCTTCAGTAGTAAGTATCACCGGGCTTATTGGTTGGGTAGGGCTAATCATCCCCCATTTTGCTCGTTTTTTAGTAGGTCCTGATCATAAAGTACTTCTGCCCGCATCTTTTTTGATTGGAGCCATCTTTATGTTGATCGTTGATGGCTTTTCTCGTTCCCTCTCTTCATTAGAGATCCCTTTGGGCATTATCACTTCGTTGATTGGTGCACCTATGTTTCTTATCCTATTACGCTTATCCTCTAAACACACATGGTAAAATGAAATTGGAAATTAAAAATGCCGCGTTAGGCTATCAGCAAAAGACAATTCTCAGGAATGTTAATCTGGAGATTCATACAGGGCAAACGGTTTGTGTCTTGGGGCGTAATGGTTCCGGAAAAACGACGCTGTTTCGTTCTCTACTTGGTCTGCTTTCACTACATTCCGGAGAAATTTTGCTTGATGGTAAAGATTTATCTTCTTGGGATCGAGTTCAGTTTGCCCGTAAAGTTGCTTATGTACCTCAAGCTCGTTCCTTGCCTTTCCCTTTTACAGTAATGGATGTTGTTCTTTTTGGTCGCGTATCTCACCTGAAATCGTTTGCCTCTCCCGGTAGAGAAGATAAAGCCATTGCTGAATGGTGTTTAGAGAGACTCAATATTCTTCATTTGCGTAAGCGAGTTTTCACTCAGCTAAGCGGCGGAGAACAACAGATGGTTATTGTGGCAAGAGCATTAGCTCAGCAGCCCGCTTTTTTAATTATGGATGAACCAACATCTAGTCTTGATTTTGGTAATCAAATCAGAATTATTAGGCAAGTAAACGCACTAAAGGATGAGTCACTTGGTATCTTGATGGCTACACATTCTCCTGATCATGCTTTTATGTGCAATGCAAAAGTTGCGATTGTACGTAATCATACCGTAATGGCTCAAGGGGCTTGTGAAAAGGTGATTACGGAGGGACTTCTGAAAGATATTTATGGAACGGATATTCGTATTCATGCCTTGTCGGATAACATCATGACATCTCGTAAGGTATGCGTACCGGATATTTAGTAGTATGATAAATTACATTTAAACAAAAAAACATGGAAAAAACATTAGGAAATTACTATCCCGTATCTATTCTTGGTACAGGTCCGGGAGGCCCGGATTATCTTACGGTCGAAGCTAAGCGAAGATTGAATGAAGCCGATTGTATATTGTATGATTGTCTGCCTGCCACTCATATACTTATGGAAGCAGGAACGCATGCGGAAGTTCGTTTCATAGACAAGCATCCCGAGGGTGGAGTAGAGGCTGTTGATCTCCTTAAAATAGTGGAACAACTCTATTATGAAGGAAAAAAGGTTGTACGGTTGAAAGCCGGAGATGCAATGATGTTTAACGGTGGTGGTGTAGATTGCGCACGACTTAAAGAGATGGGAATCCCTTTCGAAGTCATTCCGGGTTTAACCGCTGCCGCTGCCGCTACAAGCATATTCGCTATACCTATTACTGAAAAATTTGAGAGCAACAGCATCATTTATGCTATAGCCGATCATGTTACCGATAACTATGCCCATTTTCGAGATGTATCTAAACTGTTTAAACATGGCACTACTTTAGCGCTGTATATGGCTTATGATCATTTGAAAGAGATATTTAACGTATTCATAGAAGAGGGGGTACCGACTGATATGCCTGTGGTTATTGCTTCCATGATTTCACTGTCTCATGAAGATTGTGCTTGTGGAACTATAGAAACGGTTTTTGATGTGATAGACAAAAGAGAGATGCTTGCTCCTTTTGTGTTTTTTATCGGTAAACATGTTAAAATACTTACCCGATAGAGCCGATTTTTTGTTACCCCGTTATCTTTTATAAAATAACGGTTTTTTAAAGTATTGGTTTTGCTATTCTAAATTTCAAAAAAACACGAATATGAAAAAACGTTTATTATTTATGCTCTTTCTTGGCTTACCTGCTATTATGATATATGCACAAGCGGACAAGGATGTTATGCCAGATTCTATTTCAAGAGTTTATCAATTAGGTACGGTTGATGTTGTAGGTACCGCAATCAAAATCTCTGCTCCTGATAAAATAGATATGTTGCAAATGAGAGAATTTAATAAGGATAATCTTACAGACGCGGTAAATCTGATTCCCGGACTGACCATTTCGGAAACTGGTGCACGAAACGAAGGAGCGCTTTATTTGAGAGGTTTCAGTATGCTTCAAACTCCTATCTTTTATGATGGAGTACCTATTTATGTGCCTTATGATGGGAATGTGGATATTACTCGTTTTACCACTTTTGACTTAGCTCAAATTAGCGTAACAAAAGCCTTCACCTCGGTTTTGTACGGTCCCAATACGATGGGGGGAGCCATTAATTTGGTTTCACGTAAACCACTAAAGAAAATTGAGGTGGATGGAATCTCCGGAATAAAGTTCAGTAAAGAAGGATTAAATGGTTATCATACAGGGGTTAATATCGGTTCTCGTACTAAGAATTTCTATTTTCTTGGAAGCGTATCCTATCTGGATACTAAATTTATCTCCCTGTCAGACAAATTCACCCCAACCGATTATGAAGATGGCGGACGCCGCGAACACTCAGCTTCAAAAGATTTGAAGGTTAGCGCCAAGGTGGGTTATACGCCCAATGCAACAGATGAATATTCTCTAAATCTAATTATTCAGGATGCAAAGAAAAACATCTCCCCTTCTATTACCGGTGGGCAATATCGGGATTACCCTAAGTATAATAAGAAAAGCATTTATTTTAAATCCAATACCTATCTGGGCTTAGGTACCAATATGAAGATCACTGCCTTCTATGACAACTATTATAATATTATGAATCAGTTTGATGACCATACTTATTTGTTGCAAAACACAAGAAAAGCTTTTCACAGCATTTATGATGATTACTCATTAGGTGGTTCTTTTAATTTATCCAATGAATCTATTAAGAACAATCTGCTCCAATTTGCTTTTCATGAGAAGTATGATTCACATAAAGAGCATAATGGTGCAATTGCTGCGAATGAGACAACCGGACAGGTTGCTAAAGAGGGTGAGCCTATACAAAAATATTTGGATAACACCCTCTCCGTCGGATTGGAAGATACTTATACTTTTAGTAAATACTTTACCGCAGTAGCAGGTCTGAGCTATAATTATAGAAGCAATAGTAAAGCACAGGAATATGGCACACACTATTTAACGGGCGATAAAAATGTGCTATATGATTTCCCAACCGGCTCCGATGATGCTTTCAATTATCAGTTGGCTAGCATCTTGCATGTGGCTAAAAAACATGATATCACTGTCTCTGCTTCTCGTAAGTCACATTTTGCTTCTCAAAAAGATCGTTATTCCAGTAAGTTTGGCTCTCAAGAACCTAACCCTGACCTTTCATCCGAGTTTAGTTGGATTTTTGACATTACTTATGAAGGTCGACTTACCGACAAATTTCAGTATCAGGCTTCTTTGTTTCGCAACAATGTAGACGATGCTATTTATCAAATAACCGTGGGTACCCAAGATAATGGCGATCCTATCTATCAAAATCGCAATGTGGGCAGAGCTGTTTTTCAGGGTTACGAACTCTCTTTTGGGTGGGAGTTGGTAAAGAATTTGAAAATAGGTGCCAACTATAGTTACATTCATCGAGAGAATAAAGAAGATAAGGCAGTGAAGTTTGTGGGAGTTCCCGATCATAAGTTTATTGCTTACGGTAAATACGAATTATCTTCCTGGGGTGCTTATTTTCATTTCGATACAGAGGTGAATAGTAAAAGATACGTAACCAGCGACGGGATAACGGTGCCCGGATATATGATTATGAATGCAAAGATACACTCACAGTTGTGGAAAGGGTTATCCTGTGAGTTTGGCACAAAGAACCTCTTTGATCGCAACTATGCCATCTCACGAAATTATCCCAAAGAGGGGAGAAGCTTTTTCACTTCTATCGTTTATAATTTTTAAATTCTTCTCAATGAATAAGATAGAAAAAATACTCGTTCTCTCATTGTTCTCTTTTATATTCCTTTTTTCTTCTTGCCAGTATAAGCCAGGCAAAGAGAAAGTAAGTGCTACCCGTGTGATTACGGATATGGCCGGAAGAGAAGTAAAGATACCTGATACTATTCATTCGGTATTTATTGACCGTCACTCTGCCCAAATGCTTTATGCTTTTGATACGGCAATGACTGTCAATCGGGTTTTTAATTACAATGAGACAGAAAAGAAATATCTCAAAGCCTCTTTTTATGCAGCTAAACCCTATGTAATAGAAGGCGCTACGGAAGAAATTATCCGTTTGAAGCCGGATGTGGTTATTTACTCACAGGAGTTAACTAAGGCAAATATTGAAGAGGCTAATGTGTTGCAGGCCAAAATTAATATACCCGTCATTCTTCTGGATATGAAAATTGATCAGTATAAAGAAATTCTCATCTTTGTGGGTAAGCTACTTCATAAGCCCGACAAGGCAAATGAATTACTTGCTTTTGTCAAAACCTATATTGATTCGATTCCCCTTAAAGCTCAAGCAATTGCCGAAAGGGACAAAAAACGTATTTATTATGCCGAAGGGATGAAAGGAATGAAAACAGACCCTTCTGGATCTGTTCATAGTCTTTTGATTGATTCGGTGGGGGCAAAAAACGTTGCTACAGTCGATTTACTACCCGGAAAAGGAATGACCAATGTCTCGATGGAACAAATATATGCATGGAACCCCGATATTGTGCTAGTCTGGTCGGGGAATTTTGACGGAATGGATTCCTATAAATTTATAAAGAGTAATGCTGTTTGGTCACAATTGAGGGCTGTGAAGCAAAAGCAAGTTTATCAAGTTCCATGGTGTCCGTTTGGTTGGATAGATCGTCCGCCGGGAATCAATCGCCTCATAGGTTACATTTGGTTATCTCATTTGCTCTATCCGGATATTTATAAGGTAGATATGGCTTCTGTTACAAAAGAATTCTTTCATAAATTCTATCATTATGATATGAGTGATAAAGAAGTCTTAGAAATAACTGATCCTCAACCAGTTATAAATAGCGATTGATGATTTTTTTAAAATCAATCCAATTCATTAAAGTATGTTATAAAACACATGTTTTCGCACACGGTTCTTGCAAATCTCACAAAAGTCCGTATCTTTGCAATGTGTTTTTCATAGTATTAGATTTAAGGTTAACAAAGGTTGGAGTCAGGCGTGACTCCTTTTTTTATGCCTATACCTCACCTCTCTTTCCTGCTTTTTCCCTACCTTTGCCTTTATAATAAGGATTAAAATGATAGTTTGCATTGCTGAAAAGCCCTCTGTGGCACGTGATATAGCCGATATACTCGGAGCTCGAACCAAAAAAGATGGATATATGGAAGGTAACGGATACCAGGTAACCTGGACATTCGGCCATTTGTGTACCTTGAAGGAACCACATGAGTATAGTCCGGCATGGAAATCATGGAGTCTGAGTAGTCTGCCGATGATTCCGCCACGTTTTGGGATTAAACTAATCAGTAATCCTACTTATGAGAAGCAATTCCATATCATAGAAAAACTGATGCAGGCGGCAGATGAAATCATCAACTGCGGTGATGCCGGACAAGAAGGGGAATTGATTCAGCGTTGGGTGATGCAAAAAGCCGGGGTTCGCTGTCCGGTGAAGCGTCTTTGGATCTCTTCTTTGACCGAAGAATCCATTAAAGAAGGATTTGCGAAATTAAAAGACCAGTCGGAGTTTCAACCTTTATATGAAGCGGGTCTATCTCGTGCCATTGGCGACTGGACGCTTGGCATGAATGCTACGCGTCTTTATACCATCAAATACGGACAAGGACGGCAGGTTCTTTCCATTGGACGGGTTCAAACGCCTACGCTTGCCCTGATTGTTAACCGCCAACTTGAGATCGAAAATTTTAAACCTAAACAATATTGGGAGCTAAAGACGCTCTATCGTGATACTACTTTTTCTGCCATCATCAAGAAAAGTGAAGAAGAAGTCCTTTTGGAAGAAGGGCAAGCAGATGCCTCTGCAAAAGCAAAGAAGGCAGAATCGAATCCCGGCATAGAGCCGATAGAAGATTATGAAAGAGGATTATCCTTATTAGAACAAATAAAGAATTTCCCTTTTGAGGTTACTGCTGTTAATAAGAAACAAGGAAAAGAGTATGCGCCTCGATTGTTCGACCTTACTTCTCTGCAGGTGGAATGTAATAAGAAGTTTGCCTATTCCGCTGATGAAACGCTTAAGCAGATACAATCTCTTTATGAGAAGAAGGTCACTACCTATCCACGCGTAGATACCACATACCTAACCGATGATATGTATGCTAAGTGCCCTGCAATCTTAAAGGGGTTGAGAGATTATAGTGTGCTTACTGCCCCGTTAGAAGGAACTAAACTACCCAAATCAAAAAAAGTATTTGATAATGCAAAAGTAACAGATCACCATGCCATTATTCCTACAGGAATTTATCCGCAGAATCTTACTGATATGGAGCGACATGTGTTCGATCTTATTGCCCGTCGTTTCATTGCAGTGTTCTATCCTGATTGTAAAGTCGCTACCACTACCGTACTGGGTGAAGTAGATAAGATCGAATTTAAAGTGACAGGTAAGCAGATTCTAGAACCCGGTTGGCGTATGGTATTTGCTAAAGAACAAACCGAAGAGAAAGAGAGTGAAGATGAAGAACGAGTTCTTCCTGCTTTTGTAAAAGGAGAGAGTGGTCCTCATATCCCTAGTTTGAATGAGAAATGGACGAAACCTCCCAGACCTTTTACCGAAGCAACATTACTACGTGCTATGGAAACAGCCGGTAAGTTGGTCGATAATGACGAACTGCGCGATGCTTTGAAAGAGAACGGTATCGGTCGTCCGTCTACCCGCGCGGCTATCATTGAAACACTCTTCAAGCGTAACTACGTCCGTAAGGAACGAAAGAACCTCATTGCTACCCCCACAGGGATGGAACTGATACAGATTATTCACGAAGAGCTACTCAAGTCCGCCGAGCTGACAGGCATTTGGGAAAAGAAGCTTCGTGAGATAGAGAAGAAAAATTACGATGCTCACCAGTTTATCGAGGAGTTGAAACAGATGGTTTCAGATGTAGTACTAAGTGTTTTATCAGATAATACCAACCGTCGTATAACGATTCAAGAGGCAGAAGTTGTAAAAGAAGAGAAGAAACAGCCTAAGAAACGTACGCGTAAGGCCGCTGCTCCGAAAGAGAAAAAGGAGAAGCCTGTAGCTGTGAAGTCGCCTGCTGCTGACGGATTGGTCGGGCAGCCCTGTCCCCTTTGTGGCAAAGGTACAATCATCAAAGGCAAAACTGCCTATGGCTGTTCCGAGTGGAGAAACGGTTGTACGTATCGGAAAACATTAGAACAGTAATCTAGTCATTCCTTTCTGACAACATTTGAATAATTTTTTTTTGTGTATCTATTTTAAACTCTCCTGAAACGCCTTCCTAGAAGGAAATCGGTGAAGTCTAACTTTAAGCGGCTTTAAAGTTAGACTTAAGCGTGTTTAAGTTTAGACTTAAAGGAGGATAAGTCTAAATATCTCCCCCTGATAGCCGTATTGTTTACATCTTGGAAAATTCTGTCAAGAGATGAATTATGCTTAATTAACTCAAAGAGCATCCTTCAAAAATTAAAAGAAGTTTTGCGGAAAACAAAAGGAGGAAGCACCCTTTTCATTATAAGTTATTCTGATAACATATTGGCATATTAGTAAAATGAAATCGTCTTCCGGAGAGTCTTTAACTGTCTTTTTCCCCATTTCCCACCTTCATTTATCGGCAATCATGCAGCATTATAACAAAAAAACGGGAGAAGTTTTAGCTTCTCCCGTTTGCCGTAGTTTAATTTGAATTTGTATTTAGTTGAAATGTGAATTATACTTTGATGTATACTAATAGGTATACAAAATTTTATAAATCCAATCTATACATCCTCTAGCAAGTTCTTTATTTATTCATCAATAATTTTTCTTTTAATAAATGAAAAGAACCTCTTACACATCCATTGATGTCATACTTGTTGGGAGCTTCAATCTTGATTTCACTTTGCATGGCATTACGTAATTTGTATATATTTTTAGAAGTGGGCATTGGCTTACTATTAGCTTTAACTATAAAAGAAGGGCAAATTAAGCCTTTTGGACTGATATGTATAAGAATGACTATCTGAGTTTTTTTCTCTGCCTTTATTAGCTTGTTAGCATAAGCTAAATTATATACAATTGACTTCATTCGTTTGGTAAATATTTTTTGTTTATAGAATCTTAATGTGGTTGTTTTTTTGGCTTGAGGATATCTTTTCAGCTCTAGTTTGTCGTTTGCTACATAGACAAAAAGATCATTAGCTATACCACCTTTTTCCCATATAACTGTGTCTTTACCAATTATATCCATTTTTATAATTGAGTGCCTATCCGTATAAGAGCTTTTGGTTGGAGTTTTGACTTTGCTCGTTCCATATCCCCAAATAATAATATCATTCTTCTGAGGTTCTATATCCATTGACGTATCTCCTCCTCTTAATTTGAAAAAAATGGCCAAGGTATCAGTTTCTTCAATGGGTTTTCCATTCTTGGTGGCTGGAGGCCACTTAGGAGAATTTTTCATGGCCTTGATCACATTATTATTACATTCTTTATCGATCTCTTTGATAGCAACAATGTTTTTTACCTTACCGTCTATATCAATAGTATATGAGAAAAGGGTTTTGCCTTGTCGATTTTCTTTCTGTGCATTTATCGGGTAGTGAATATGTTTACATAGATATTTGTAGAAATCGTTTTGTCCATTGCCCAATTGAGCTTTGGTAGTTATTTCTTTGTCCTTTTGCGAAAATGCAGGTAAAGAGTAGCTTCCGTAGGCTAAAAATATAATTAATAAATAGTATTTCATGGCATTCATTTTTAATGTGAAAAAGTATTGTTTAACTCTATCTATAATTAAATGGGTATATCCATTATTTGCTCCTTTTTTTCTTCTTTTGCATCGCTTTAAGAATATTTCTACGCACACTTCTGGCGGCAGGTGCAAGCAGATCGGGTTCCATCATTTCAAGTATGGAGCGTAATTCTTGAAGTAGTTCGGGGATGGGAAGGCATAGCTTATAAGCGATTTTCATGCAAAGCGACTGTGCAGCTGGCAGTTCTTTTGGGGAAGTTATTCCATCCAGGCAGAAGTCTAGAAGATCCGTTCTGAAGGATTCACTAAACGGTTGTTGGTAGAGAATGCTTAGCAGAAGGCGGCGCTTGCCTGAGTGTTGGCAAGCTAACAGTTGGTCTATCAAATCATTTTGTTTGTTGCATAGCCATTGGTTTTCAGGAGGGCTAAGGTGAGAGCAAGCCCATAATGCCTGAAAGGAAATAATCTTGTCGTCATCATATATCAGATGATATAACTCTTTCCTAGATTGCTCTTTCTCTTGTATGTACGATAGAATTTCTTCTATCTTTTCTTTTGAAATGCGTTTAGATAGTTCGGATTTGAGGTTCATCTTTTTGTATGTTTAGAATACAAAAATAGGTATTTTATTCAAGCAAATATCAAAAAAAAGGAATGACTTTGCTTGCCATTCCTTTCTCTCTCTCTTTACAATTGACTTTATCCGTTGATCTTACTCATACTTGCTATTGAATTTAGCAGTTTGCAGGAGAATCCCCACTCGTTATCGTACCAAGCTACCACTTTCACAAAAGTAGGGCTCAATTGAATACCTGCTTTTTCATCAAAGATAGCGGTATGGGAGTTGCCGATGAGATCTGAAGAAACGAGATCTTCGTCAGTATATCCTAGATAACCTTTTAGTGAACCTTCGGAAGCTTCTTTCATGGCTTTACAAATCTCCTCATAAGTGGTTTCTTGAGCCAAACGAGCTGTAAGGTCAATCACAGAGACATCTAGTGTAGGAACTCGGAAGGACATTCCGGTTAGCTTACCGTTTAATTCAGGGATAACCTTACCTGCTGCTTTTGCCGCACCTGTAGTAGATGGAATGATGTTGCCTGAAGCAGCACGTCCGCCTCTCCAATCTTTCATAGATGGTCCGTCAACAGTTTTTTGTGTTGCGGTGGTAGAGTGTACCGTAGTCATTAATGCCTCGAGTATGCCGAACTTATCATTGAGAACCTTAGCAATAAGTGCGACGCAGTTGGTGGTGCAAGATGCGTTTGAGATGATTTGTGTTCCTTTGGTGTATTTGTCATCGTTGACACCTGGAACAAACATAGGGGTGTCATCTTTAGATGGCCCGGACATAACGACGTATTTGGCTCCGGCAGCAATATGTCCTTGTGCTTTCTCTTTAGTTAAGAACAGCCCTGTGGACTCAACAATGTATTCGGCTTCTATTTCTTTCCAATTCAGATTAGCCGGATCTTTCTCTGAACTGATTTGTATGCTGTTTCCATTGACGATCAGTTTACCGTCTTTTATTTCAACAGTTCCATCGAATTTGCCATGGATAGTATCATAGCGGAGCATATAAGATATATAATCAATATCAAGGAGGTCGTTAATGCCAACGATCTGAATATCTTTTCTACTTTGAGCAGCCCGAAAAACTAAACGTCCGATACGGCCAAAGCCGTTAATACCTACTTTAATTGTTTTCATACTTGTTGTTTTTAATAATTAAACATTCTACATCTCTTTCTTGTTAACACTGCAAAGTTAGAGGATAAAGTCTTTGTCTGCAAGGACAAAAAAGTGGCAATTCCTGCCATTTGTCCTTTGCTTCTTATTTTAAGATATATCTTTAATAATTTATATTATGCGAAAAGAGTATGAGGTAAGGCATATTGTGATATTGGCTCCTGAAAATTCAACGTTATTGAATATAGCGGGTCCATTAGAAGTTTTTGATAAGGCAATAGATAAATTTGATGCAGTAGAGGAAAAGGTTGAGTTTAGATACGTAACTCATGTCGTTTCTGCGGCTACTAGAAAAATGATACCTACTTCCGGAGGTTTGTCTATTCTATCGGAAGGTAGTTTTAAGGCTATTAATTATCCGATTGATACGTTGATTCTTTCAGCATTACCTCAAGCGGAAAACTATGAATCAAACAGTGAGCTGATTGAATGGTTAAAGGCTGAATCAGGAAATATTCGTAGGATTTGCTCTATCTGTTCTGCTGCTTTCTTTCTGGCTGAAGCGGGTTTGCTAGATGGTAAAGAAGTAACTACACATTGGGCTAAGAGTGAGGAGTTAGCTAGAATGTACCCTCAAGTTAAGGTTAATATTTCGCGTATTTTTAGTAAAGATGGAAATATATATACTGCCGGAGGGATCAGCTCGGGTATGGACTTGGCATTGGCTTTGCTAGAAGAGGATTGTGGCAAATCTTTCGCTTTGTATATTGCCCGTTGGATGGTTTTGTTTCTCCGAAGACCGGGAAATCAAGCGCAGTTTACTACTCCTCTAGATTGCCAGAATATCAATAACATCTCGTTGCGCAAAGTGTGTGAGTGGTTACTTCATCATTATAATGAAGATTTACGAGTTGAAACATTGGCTGAATATGTAGCAATGAGTCCGCGTAATTTTGCTCGAGTATTCGCTCGGGATTTGCATATCACTCCGGCAAAATATATTGATAAGTTGAGAGTGGATAATGCTTGCCAATATTTGCTGGAAACGCAATTGTCTTTAGATGAAATAGCTTCTAGATGCGGGCTTAAAAATACGGATAATATGCGGCGACAGTTCTTAAAAATATTGGATACAACCCCTGCGCAATATAGACGAAGTTTTATCTCTTCCTTTAGCTAATTGTTTCGTTTAAAAGTAGAACTTATTTGGTAAATCACGCTTTATAGGTATTTTTTCTTTCATTATGATTATTTGTAGCGATTGCAGACTGTAATAAGCTTCCATACTTTTGCACTCTTCGTTAATGCATAAATATTTTATAATTGAAGAAAATGAAAAGATTCGTTAAACCGTTTTATTGGGTAATGTTTTTAGTGTTGTGTTCTGCACAGACTTATGCACAAACAGGTAAAATAATAGGAAAAGTTGTGTCGCTCACAGATGGAGCGGCGGTAGAAGCTGTTGCTGTAAGCATAAAAGGGAGTAGTGTGGGAAGTTATACTGATGAAAAAGGTAACTTCTCTTTTAGTGTTTACTCGGGAAATTATACTATTCAAGTGTCATATATGGGGAGTAAACCTATTGAGAAACATCTATCGGTAGCTGCGGGTAAGACTACCAATATAGGTATCGTGAAAGTTGATGTGTCAGCGGCTAAGATGCTAGATGAAGTGGTGGTAGATGGTATGATAAAAAAGTTTGCTCAGAAAAAATCTGATTTTGTGGCTCGTATGCCAATTAAAAACTTGGAGAATCCACAGGCGTATACTGTTGTTCCTAAGGAGCTTTTGAGTGAACAGATTGCCGTTGATTTTCGGAATGTGCTGACTGCTTCGCCAGGGGTTACTGCGGCAACTCTCGGCGTAGGATCAGGAGGTACAGGTATGGCTATGCGTTTGCGTGGTTTTGCCGGTGCTGATGGTGCTGGTTCTATACGTAATGGTATGGCAACCAATTTTGTTTCGTTATCTGATCCAGCTAACTTGGAAAGTATTGAAGTGATAAAAGGCCCTTCTGCTACTTTGTTTGGTACAAACCTTATTTCGTATGGGGGACTTATTAATCGCGTGACTAAAAGGGCTTATGATGGCAAAGGTGGAGAAATTGGTTTTGTTGGTGGCGCATGGGGCTTGGGGCGTATTACTGCTGATTATAATACTCCTTTGGATAAAGATGGCAAGGCTTTGTTTAGAGTAAATACTGCTTTGCATAAGGAAAATAGTTATAAGGATTATGGGATAAATAAAACTTTTATGCTGGCTCCTACTTTCACTTTTAATGCAACGGATCGTTTGTCGTTTACGGTAGATGCAGAGTACTTTAAATCAAACCGTACTACTTCTTATATTAACTTAAGTGGGGTTGAGATCAGTAATTTGGATGAACTGAATTGGGACTGGAACAAATCATTCGCTTCTAATGATGTGACAAGTAAGGCTGAGGTTCTTAATATCTTTGCTGAAGCTAAATATAAAATATCTGATAGCTGGACTTCACAAACGTTAGTTTCGTACGCACGAACAGATAATGATGCTAATTATATCTTTTTGGATGTGACGTCTAAGGATAGTCTGTCCCGTCGGATGATGCATATACCTAGTATCTTTACCACTCAACAAGTTCAACAGAATTTTAATGGTGATTTTTATTTGGGGCAATTCAGGAATCGTCTGCTTGTTGGAATGGATTATACGAAGCTGACCACAGTTGATACAAGAGCTACTGTAACTGCTTATGATAAGGGAACAAATAAGAATACGACCGGTAATATTGCTATTCATGGAAATGCTGTTCCTATTTATTTGGATCAGTACAATATGAAGATGGCAACTCCTAATCAGACAAGGGCTTCCAGGCGTTTTACTCGAACATATAGTGCGTATGCTTCGGATGTTCTGACTGTAACTAGCCGATTGGATGTGTTAGCAAGTCTTCGATTTGACCGTTTCGATGATGTAGAGAATAATTATATGCAAACAGCTTGGTCGCCTAAATTTGGTCTTGTTTATCAAATCTTGAAAGATAAAGTTTCTGTTTTTGGTAATTATATGAATGGGTTCAAAAATAAGGGACCTGGCATTTATAATGAGAATGGAGATGTTAAGGCATTTAAGCCTGAGCATGCTTTTCAATGGGAAGCGGGGTTGAAGATGGAACTCTTAAATAGAAAACTGAATAGTACCATCAGCGTTTACCACATTAAGGTGGATGATCGCCTTCGCTCTGTAAAAGCAGCCTCTGGATCAGCAGTGGCAAGCTATAGTGTACAGGATGGCACGCAAGTAAGTAAAGGGGTTGAGATGGATGTGATCGCTAATCCAATACCGGGCATGCATATTATTCTTGGTTATGCTTATAATGATAATGAATTTACAAAGGGAGGCGCTGAAGGAAAAAGAGATGTAGGTACACCCAAACATTTAGCTAACTTCTGGATTAGCCAGAAACTAATATCGGGTAGTTTGAAAGGTATTGGTTTTGGTTTAGGAGGTAACTTTGCCAGCGGTAGCTATTTAGATACTGCGAATAAATATGAGGCTTCGGGCTATGGTAAATTAGATGCTACTTTGTTCTATGAATATGCTAATGTTAGAATTGGTGCAAAGATTAATAATCTAACGGATAAGCGTTATTGGTTGGTTGATTATTATGCAGAAACACAGGCTCCAAGACAATTTTTAGCTAACGTGACTTATCGCTTTTAATAATAATTAGATAAAAAATGCGTTGAAGAAAGGGGCACTCTGATCTTTAGCGCATTTTTTCTTTATAATTTAGACGAGATGAAAAAACTTTTGTTTTTCTTATTGATTTTTGTTCCTGCCTTACTGATGGGGCAAGAAAGTATCTCTATTGGCAATAAGTATTCGATATATTCTGATCTATTGAAAGAGGATAGGGGATATTGGGTTTATTTGCCCCCTGAATATCATGATGATGTTTATGGAAAGGCTAGTTATCCCGTTATTTATTTGTTGGATGGTGATGCAAACTTTACTACTCTTGTGGCTATTCAAAAGGCTTTCACTAAAGGTATGTATAATTATATGCCTGAATGTATCATTGTAGGTGTGCTTAATACTGACCGCACAAGAGATTTAACTCCCTCTAAGGCTTCTTTGAGGCGCGCAGGGAAAGAGATGTTTACTAATAGTGGGGGAGCTGCGAATTTTGCATCATTTTTACTTACCGAGTTGAGAGATAAAATCGACTCAACTTATCGTACAAGTGGATATAATCTGTTGATAGGACACTCTTTTGGGGGCTTGTTTGCTATTAATTTGTTAATACATCAACCTGAGGCATTTAATGCTTATGTTGCTTTGGATCCTAGTTTATGGTGGGATGAGCGGAAAGTCTACAAAGAGGCTGAGAGTCTATGGAATACTTGCGACTTTTCCGGAAAATCTCTTTATGTGGCTATGGCTATGGATCAGGATAAGCCTAACGACGGACAAAGGCATTCGGGAACCATTAGAGATTTCTGTCAGAATCTATTGCCTCTGTCTTCAGAGAATAAATTGGATGCCGCGTGGAAATATTACGCAAATGAGGATCATGGCACGATCATAATGCCTGGTGTTTTTGACGCTTTGAAGACAATCTTTAAAGGGATTGAGCTACCAGTGAAGCAGGTACCGGAAAACCCAAGTTTGATATCAAAAAGCTATGAAAAGCTTTCGAATAAACTTGGGTTCTCTTTTGTACCAGATGAAAAACTGATTGATAATATAGGCAAATATGCATTATCGATTGGGAACATAAAGGGCGCTATCGAAATATTCAAGTATAACTATAATAATTATTCAGATAGCCGAAATGCTCGTATCAGTTTCGATAATGCTTGCCTAAAACAGTGATTTATTAATAAAGATTTAGAAACCTATTTTGGCTGTTATCCCTATAACGCTACGACTGCCACCGATAAAAGTGGGAAGTCCGATGGCATCGCCGCTATTTCCGGCATCTATGATATATTTTTTATCGAATACATTTTTGCCGAATGCTCCGAACTCATAATACAAGTTGCGAGCGATGACTCTTATTCCTGTGTTGAAGTTGGCCAGCCCATAACCTGCTTGACTAAGATCTGAGCGATTGCTGTCTTCAAAATAAACTTGGGATTTATATGAATAGGAGGGACGGAAATAGAGTGTTGAACGTTTGCTTGTTGGTATTTCCATATCTAATCCGGCGGAAAAAGTATGTTTGGGAGTGAGGCGAAAGCGATTTCCTGCATATTCCTGAGGATTCCCGTTTTCATCTTTATCGTTGAATTTTCCATCGATATAGCTATAATTCCCAAAGATGCTCAAATATCGTAGGGGACTATATTTGAATCCTGCTTCTACTCCGAAAGTGTGCGCTTTACCTCCGTCGTCTGCAAGGTATTGAGGGGCTAAGCTGCCATCAACAGTTTGTAGGGAATTGCTCTGAAAATGGTTCCAATCGTAATAATAGGCACTTAAATCGTAAGATAATTGCCCGTTTGCAACCAACCCTTTAATGCCGGCTTCATAGCTGTAAATGATTTCAGGGTTTAACTTGGTCACTTTGCTCGGGAGTACTAAAATCACTCCGGGGCGGCGTCCTCGCGAAGCACTCAAATAGATATTGTTGCGTTTAAACATGTAATTGAGCGCTATACGTCCTACCCAGGAATAGTAATCGCCTGATGCTGTAATTTTTCCATTGGATACGGGGTTGAGCAGATTGCCTGAACCATTAATCATTAGTCCAAAGATACTGGGCTGTAGAGAAGCATCGGAGCGATAACCGCCGATCTGATGTTCATAGGATGCTCGGAGTCCTGCTGTAAGAGACAGTTGGCGGGTTAGCTTATATGTTCCATCAACAAATATCTCGGCAGCTTGATTGGTTCCGTAATTTGTGGAACTCTCTTCGTGGTAAGCGTTGATCGGTTTACCTGAGAGCAAGTCTACTTGTTGGGCTACAGAAGTGATGGTAGCAGCCGGTACGCCCATGGCGGTTAAACCTTGTTCAAGAGTCACCTGAGTACCTAGCATGTTGCTCATAATTGCTTCAAGTGTTTGTCGGATCTGTGGTAGGTTGGTTACATATTGTGCTTCACCATTTACTACAGCTGCCTGATCGGGGAATAGCGCGTTTAGTATGGATGAACTGGTTGCGTCTGCTAATCCTAGTGCTTTGAATTGTGTAGCGAACTGGCTTTTGAGCAGTGGGGAGATGTATGCAGGATAAAGACTTTGCTCATTAATACGCATGGGCACTTCCTGACTGGAATTTTCATAAAAATAGCTAATTCCTCCGAATCCTGAAAAACGTTTTTTGCTATCGTAATTTAATCTGAATTCTTGGCTGAACTGTGTTCCTTTTTCTTTCTCGGAAACCCAAAGTATGGGGGCAGGGGTTCCGTCTGCATCAAATGATTCGTCAGATTTGAATGCTCTAAAGCCTGTGATGGATGATAATTTCCAATTTTCATTTATTTCGTGATCTAATAAGAAAGTTCCTCCTCCTACATGACGCTTGATATAGAGATTTTTTCCCTGCTCTAAATCGGCAGCGGAATTAGGATCTGTATTGCCACCCGCAGGTGCGTAAGTTTTGCTTTTGAATGATGTTCCCGGATAGTCATCGTATTGATAGTCTATAATAAAATCTGCGGTTGTTTTGTCGTTTATCCAGTTGCGGATGGAGTTGCGTAAGGCAATTGTGTTTTTACCGTTTAGTCGTCCTCCTGAAAGGTTCTTGATAAATCCATCTCGGGCATTATATGAAAAAGCAAAACGGTTTGCTAATTTTCCATCGATAAGAGGAGTGTTGATAAAGCCTGTTGTGAGTCTTGTGTTATAGCTGCCATATCCTGCTGAAAGTTCCCCGCTAAGTTGGTTGGTTGCCTTGTTGCGGATGACGTGTACCGCACCTATTTCGGCACCACGTCCGAAGAGTGTTCCTTGAGGACCTTTGACAACCTCTACGCGCTCGAGATCAAACAGTTCTACTGCTGAGGCTCGGGAACGGGAAATGGATACTCCGTCTTGAAAGATAGAAATACGAGGTTGGGAGCGGGAATCTCCATCGTCAGAGGTTACTCCTCGAATAACGTATCCCGGATTATTGGGGCTTTGCATTTGAATTTGGAGCCCGGGTATGTATTGGGCCATTTCGTCAAATTGTTGTATGTTCAGCTTTTTTAGATTTCCTCCTGAAAGAGCACTTACTGCTATAGGAACTTCGATGCTGTTTTGGTTGCGTTTCTGAGTACTAACTACGACTTCCCCTAGCATGTGGGTGTCTTCTTGCAGAATAACTTTCATGTCGGCTTTGGCTTGTAGTTCTTGTTTTTTATAGCCTAAGTAGGAAAAAATCAGTATGGTGCGGGTAGAGGCTACGTTGAGGCTAAAAGTGCCGTCGGTACGGCTACTGGTTCCTGTTCCTGTGTTTTTCACAGCAATGCTTACGCCTGGTAATGGTTCTCCTTTATCACTTACAATAATTCCTTTTACATGGATCGGGATGTTACTTTCTTTTATCATTGAATGCGCCCCTGCTGTGGTTAGAGAGCAAGGTGCCCATGAGAGTAAGGAATAACAAAGGGAAAGAGTTAAAATTTTCTTGTAATTCATACTTGTTTTTATTTTAGTTCAATGTTATTTTGTGGTTTGTAAAGTGAATTGAAATGCAAATTCGTTATCGGTAGGAAATACGTCATTGCGCATGACCATGGTGACAATGCGAAAAATTCGTGCATAACGTTTAGAGTATTTCTTTATTTTCTTTGCATTCTGCTCGATGTCCAAGCGGTCTTCGTCGGATAATTTTTCATCTCCTCGGCAGTTGGCTATCAATGCTTTGCCTGCACAAAAAGCTGCGGATTGTTTAATTGAATCTGGTACATTGGTCGGGAAGGTGGATTCAACGAAACCTGCAGCTCCTTTCATTAAAACTTGTTTGGCATGTTCTGTGAATGATATTCCATTGAGGTTGATCGGCATTTCTTCAATGAATTTACTGTTGATCTTCATACTATCATTGGTGACACATATCAATCTGTAAGGGGAGGGGTAGGTAACTGCTGATCCTGTTTCTACATCATAAATAGTGCGTTTTCCCTTTTTTCGGCATGAGATATCTTGTGCATGGGAGTGCCCAGTAAACATGATCTCTAACCCTTCTTTGGATAATAGGTCAGCTTGCTTTTTCCAATCGTCGATGAGATAACCTTTCATAATACGATTTTGGTACTTCCAATGCCTAACTAAGCCATGGTGCATCATCCCAATAACACGCATTCCGTGATTTTTAGCATCGGTTATTTGTTCTTTTATGAAATTCATTGTTTCTGGTTTGATACGTCCATCGTGTCTGCAAATGTTTTTTTCAAAATTATTTTCCTCATACTTGCAAGCATCAATTGCTAGTATTCGCAGGTGGCTTCCTAAGGGTTCAAAAACGTATGAGAGTGAATGTTTATCTCGTGCAATGGCTTTTCCGTAGCCATACTCGGTATAGATTGAGGCAAAGTCGAAAGGAGATACGGTTTGTACGCGTTTTGTATTTTTACCCTCAAAGGAGATTGAGTGTGGATTGTTTACATCGTGATTACCTGGTATTACCAGAGGTTGAATGCCTGCTTCTTTTAATCGCGACAGGCAACTATCTACTAAATATTGGTGTGAAATAGCTTCTCCGTCTTTGGTGAGATCTCCTGTTATTAATACAATTTGCGGGTGTTCGGCAATTAATTTATCAGTAAGAACCTTTAATATGACAGTTGATTCGCGAAGCATTTTACGATCATGGGCAATATAATTATTCATTGCTTCGCCATCTTCAATGAGCAAGCTTGGGGCCATGACGTGCACGTCTGATATCACTGCAATGTGATATTCTTCTTCATTTTGCACACTGTTGTTAAGTGTTTGCGATACGACATTTGATATGGGTGCAATGAGTAAAGTGGTTACAGTTAAAGTATCCATAAGCCGTTTTATTTTCATCATATTATTTAACTTTGTGATGGAACAAATTAGGGCTTGGGAGAATACAATGGAATGACATTTGGGTTAACATTTTGTAGCAACTACGGAGTGATATACTTTTTTTATAAGTTTAGTTTGTTTTATCTTTCGTTTGCTACAAAACGTTTACAAATAAATGTTTTAAAGGAGTTTTTTATTGGATGAGAAAATATACATTTGCATATTGTATAATGTTTTATATGTAATAATAGGTTTATGGATACAAAGTTTTGTCAGAGTTGCGGTATGCCGTTAACTGATAAAGAATTATTTGGTAATAATGCCGATGGTAGCGTTAATGGTGACTATTGCTGTTATTGCTATAAAGAGGGTGCTTTTACTCTTGATTATACTATGGATGAGATGATCACACACTGTGTAAAATTCCTAGATGAATTTAATAAGGATTCTGAGGTGAAATATACCAAAGAGGAGGCTATTGAAAACATGAAACAGTTCTTCCCTACATTGAAGCGTTGGAAAACGAATGTTTAATAAGCTTATCCCATCTTTATGTGCTCTTTGCTAGCACAATGAGGATGGGATAATTTGTAATTAATAGGCTGAACGATATTTACCTTCTTCTTTGTCTTTGAGCATATTAAGGTAGGAGGTGTATCTGGATTCACTTATATAATGCTCTTCGACTGCTTTTCTTACAGCACATCCCGGTTCATGCTGGTGTGTACAGTTATTATATTTGCATTCTGAAGAGGCCTTAAATATTTCGGGGAAATAGTGACCTATCTCTTCATCTTCCATATCAAAAGTACCAAAGCCTTTAATTCCCGGAGTGTCTATGATATAACCTTCGCCTTCAACAGGAAACATCTCAGAAAAGGTGGTGGTATGCATCCCTTTATTATGATAGGTTGAGATCTTGCCTGTTTTTATGGCTAGTTCGGGCAGTATCGTATTGATTAAAGTTGATTTACCAACACCGGAATGTCCTGAAAATAGAGTTACTTTTTGTTTGAGTTCCTTTTTAAGATCTTCGATGCCTTCTCTATTAAAAGCAGATACCTTTAGGCAAGGATACCCTATCTGTGTGTATAGGTTGATTAACGCATCTAAATAGCGAAGTTCGTCTTCATTATATGCGTCTACTTTGTTGAAAATGATTTTAGTAGGTATATTGTAAGCTTCTGCAGAAGCTAGAAAACGATCAATGAAGATTGTTGAAGTCTCGGGGTAGTTTATGGTAACTATAAGCACACATTGGTCAAGATTAGCTGCCAATATGTGTGATTGTTTAGAGAGGTTGGAGGCGCGACGTATGATGTAGTTTTTGCGATCTTCTATCTCACTGATAAAAGCTGTACCTTCTTGGTTAAGAATAATTTGTACGCGATCTCCTACGGCGACAGGGTTAGTACTTCTGATGCCTTTTAGGCGGAAGTTGCCTTTGATCTTACATTCAACGCATTGTCCGTTATCTGTTTTAACCAAATACCAACTTCCGGTATTTTTTATTACTAGTCCGTGCACGATTATACAGTCATTATCTCTTTGTCTTTTTCGACTAGCATATCTTCTACTTTCTTGATATATTTATCATGGATTTTTTGTAGTTTACCTTCTGCATCTTTTTCAGTATCTTCCGGTAGTCCGTCTTTTAGTCCCTTTTTTAGAGCTTCTATCCCATCTCTACGAGAATTACGGATACTAATCTTAGCTGTTTCTCCTTCAGCTTTACATTGTTTAGACAATTGTTTACGTCTTTCTTCTGTGGGTTGTGGTATGCCGATACGGATAATTTCACCGTTATTTTCGGGCATGATACCCAGGTCGGAATCAATAATTGCTTTTTCAATAACACGAAACATCGTCTTATCCCATGGCTTAATGGTAATGGAGCGAGCATCGGGAGTTGATACTGCTGCTACATTACTGATAGGCACCATACTTCCATAAGAATCTACCCGGATACCGTCTAACAATCTGGGACTAGCTTTACCTGCACGGATATGTGAAAGAGATTCTTCCAGATACATCACAGCCATATCCATCTTTTCTTGCGATTCGTTGATACAATTACTTACGTCTATCATCTTATTAATTTCTTGTTTATTAGTTGCTTACTGCATTTATGGTTTTAAATGATAAGCAAAAATACGCCTTTTTTGCTTATATCCAATTATTTATTTTAATTATGCACTAACGTTCCTATTGCTTCTCCCAAAATTACTTTTTTGAGATTGCCCGAAGTATCCATATCAAAAACAATAATAGGTAAATTATTTTCTTTGCACATGGTAGTAGCAGTGAGATCCATTACTTTAAGTCCGCGAGTATATATTTCATCGTAAGTTATTTCTTGAAATTTTGTAGCGGTTTTGTCTTTTTCCGGATCAGCTGTATAGATGCCATCAACACGTGTGCCTTTGAGCATTACATCAGCTTCAACTTCAATTCCTCTCAGGGAAGAGCCTGTGTCTGTGGTGAAGAATGGATTACCCGTTCCTGCGGATAAGATTACTATTTCATTGTTTTCCATACATTCTATAGCTTTCCATTTGCTATAAAATTCTCCAATAGGTTCCATGCGGATAGCTGTCAATACACGTGATTTCACATTGACTGAACCTAATGCGGAACTTAAGGCCAAACTGTTGATTACGGTGGCAAGCATACCCATTTGATCACCTTTTACTCGATCAAAGCCTTTATTGCTTCCGCTCAGACCTCTAAAGATGTTTCCTCCTCCTATGACTATTGCAATTTCAACTCCTAAGGAATGAATCTCTTTTATCTGCGCAGCATATTCGCTCAGACGTTTTTCGTCGATCCCATATTGCTTGTCGCCCATTAAGCTCTCTCCGCTGAGCTTTAATAATATTCGTTTATATTTAGTCATACATTAAATTATGTTAGTTGCTGCAAACTTACAACTTTTTATTATATCTTTGTAAGGAAGACTACTAAACATTTTAGGATAATGAGAAACTTAACAGCATTTTTATTTTTTGCGATGTTTCCGCTTGTGGCATTTACTCAGCCAGAAAGTGATCTCTTTGCTCAGCTCACTCTTGCTATGAATAATGAAAAATGGGATGAGAGTGTTTCTATTTTTCGCAAAGCTATAGATGCGGATACTTCTAAGGCTGAGATGTTTTATTGGACGAAAGTGAATAAAAAATCTCCTGTATGCCCTCGTTTAGCTCATGAACTGGCTATTTATTATCAGCAGGTTCGTAATTATGATAAAGCTTATTTATTTTATAAAGAACTAATTCAGATGCAACCTGATAATGTGTCGAATCTTGTTTCTTGTGCGAATATGGAACTTTTGCGAGGTAAAGAAAAGGAAGCTTTGTCTTTGTATCAGAGAATTTTGGATTTTGAACCGGACAATCTTGCAGCTAATATTTTTGTTGGAAATTACTATTATCTGTCTGCGGAAGAGGAGAAAGCTAAAGTTGATGCTGATTTTAAAAAGATAGGTTCTCCTACACGGATGCAATATGCGCGTTATAGAAATGCGTTAGATAGAATTCTGAATGATAATTATTCTAAAGCAAAACGCTATTTACAGAATGTGCTTCAACATTTTCCGTCGTCTGAAGTACAAAAAACATTGGCTAAAATTCAGTTGATAGAAAAAGAGGTGAATCGCTGATTCTTTAGAGAATATAACTAACTTCTTTGAATGCATATTCTCTCTCTTGTCCAGCTTCATCTTTTAAGATAATAGGTCCTTCAGGAGTTACTTTTTCGATTTGCGCCATAAATTTGCCGGACTTATCTTCATAGAGGTGCATTCCTTGGTTTCTAAATAGAGATTGGTGGTAAGAGTTTGCAATCTTTTCTGAATCACCATCTTTTAATTGTTCATAATAAGAGGCTATGCGGTTTAATATATTCTCTAGTATAGTTGATAAGTTGTACTCTTTGTTGGTGATTTGTTTTAAGGAAACAGGGTTAGGGGCAGAGCTGTAGAATTCCTCTTGATTGATATTAATTCCTATTCCCACAATTGTTCGACTGATTTGGTTACCTATGAGATCATTCTCTATTAATATACCACAGATTTTTTTTTCTTGCCAATAGATATCGTTTGGCCATTTGATACTGAATCCTTCAGCATGTGCTTCTAGCTCCTCTTTGATTGCGAGAGAGATGATTTGTGACAAAGAAAACTGTTTTTTTATTTCTAGGAAAGATGGACGGAGTAAAAAACTGAATAATAAATTCTTGCTGTCTGTTGATTCCCAACTATTTCCTCTTTGACCTCTCCCGGAGGTTTGATAGTTGGCTACTACTGTGGTTAGTTCTGGTAGATTTTTTTTGCTGGAGAGCACTCCTAAATATTGGTTGGTCGAATCTACCTTTGTTAATTGGATGAATTTTATTTTAGGCATGTTTAAGGAAGTGAGTTGTATTCATTACGCATTTTTTTTGTCATCTTTTTTAATACTTCTTCGTATGAGTGATTTATAAGATGCAGAATCGTTTTATCATCAATGTCTTTGTCAAAATAGATTTTATTCCAGTATTTTTTATTAAAATGTCTGGCACCTTCTATTCCAATATATTTTTCTCTTAATTCAAGAGCATATTCTGGATCGCATTTTAATGCTATACTATTTGCTTTCTCTAAATCAATAAGAGCAAACATTTTCCCCATAACTTTTATGACTAGCGAATATTCATCAAACGGGAAACATTCTGTAGCTTGTTTTAGACCTAAGCAGTATTCACGAGCTGTTTCTATATCCATAGTTGTTTGATTTTAACATATAGGAGGGTAAAAAGCCTCTTTTATATGTTCTATTTTGAATTCTGAATTTTCTCCTACGACTGTGATAATGTCAAATCTTACAGGCATATCTAACTCAAACATTTTAAGATATGCATTGGTTGCTAATACTATTCGTTTTATTTTTTTATAATCTACAGCATCCTCAGGGAGTGCAAATTCGGTATTTCTCCTTGTTTTTACTTCAACAATGATGAGTTGATCGTTTTTTACAGCTATAATATCTAACTCTAGGTGTCCCTTTCTCCAATTTCGGTGGCGTATAGAGTAATTGTGCTTTTCCAGATAAGCCGTTGCAGCGTTTTCACCGGCTTTTCCTAATATATTATGTTCTGCCATCCTTCTTTTTTGCAAATTTACTTATTTTATTGTTTGAAATTCAATAAGTAAAAGTAAATTTGTGCCAAATATGAGAAAGAGAGATAAGAAATGTGCTCGCGCAACTGCTGAAGAACCTAAACGCCAACAGCGTATGACTTGCTTAATGAGTGAGGATGAACAGCAGATCGTAGATCGTTATCTGGATAAGTATAAGATAACGAATAAATCACGTTGGCTCCGTGAGACGATCCTCATGTTTATACATAAGAACATGGAGGAAGATTATCCGACTCTTTTTGGAGAACATGACATGCGGAGATGATGGTAATGGATGATGTGTATTATATGAAACAGGCTCTTGTGGAAGCTGATAAAGCTTCTGAGCGAGGGGAAGTCCCAGTGGGGGCTATTATTGTAAGTCAGGGGCGGATTATTGCTCGTGCTCATAACCTGACGGAAACTTTAACTGATGTGACTGCTCATGCTGAAATGCAGGCTATTACTTCAGCTGCGAATGTTTTGGGTGGTAAATATCTTAATGACTGTACTCTTTATGTCACAGTGGAGCCTTGTGTGATGTGTGCAGGTGCCATTGCGTGGGCGCAATTTGCTCGATTAGTTTTTGGCACAAGAGATGAGAAACGAGGTTATCAAAGATATGCTCCTCAAGCTTTACATCCTAAGACGGAAGTTGTAAATGGTATCTTGTCTGATGAATGTGCCGCTAAAATCAAGGCTTTCTTTCAATCAAAGCGCTAAGTCAAAAAACTGTTATCTATTTGAGTCTTTTGCTGCTATTTACTTTTGTGATTCTTTTATTTCTTCAAAATCGACGTACTCTCCCTCGTCATCATCGAATAGCTTCTTATGCTTATGTACTTCCTGAGTGGTCTCAGTAGTATTCTCTCTGTTAGCGTAAGAGCGTGTTTGTTGTGATTGGTAGGAGGTAGATTGTTTTCCGAATCCGAAGAGAGCTTTTAAAATTCTACCTACGATAGATAGTCCGAGAATAAGAATGGAAACAATAAAAAAGAATAAGAATCCTAATATATACATAAGCTGAATGGTTTTTATCTAGACATTACCTTACAACAAACGTGCCAAAGGGAATGTTTATTTCTTTTTTCTTGTTAACAGAGAGAGAAGAATGTACCAAGCAATGATTGCTGCAAATCCGCTAATACCCAGAAATATTAGTAGTGGAAGACATACAATTAGAAAGATAAAACTTATCTTATTGTCTTTCCAAGAGAGATTTTTGAACTTTAATGAGAACATAGGAATCTCAGAAACTAATAATCCGGAGAATAGGCATGTAAGTATAATGATGAATACGAGATTGTTCGCAGAAGAAGTCAGGTAGTCATGTGCTCCTACAATTAAAGAACCCCAGAATAATGCATTGGCTGGAACCGGCAGCCCAATAAATGAGCTCGTCTGCCGCTCGTCTACATTGAATTTTGCCAAACGAAGAGCAGAAAAAACTGAAATTAGAAAACCAATGTATGGAATATAGTCCTGACTTGTTGACAGAAATGCAGGATATGGCATCTCTTTTAATAAGGAGAATACAAGCAAAGCAGGCACTATGCCAAAACTAATGTCATCAGCTAGTGAATCCAGCTCTTTCCCAATATTGGAGTGAGCTTTTAATAAGCGTGCTAACATGCCATCGAAAAAATCGAAAACTGCACTAAGGATAATAAAGAAGAAAGCTATTTTGTAATTACTTTCAAATGCCATTACAGAAGCAATGCACCCAGAAAACAGATTCATACAAGTTACAGCGTTCGGTATGTGGCGGGTTATAGCATTTGCCATTTTAGGTTTTTATTTTAAATAGGCGAGAACCGTTTCATTTCCGGTTGTTAACTGGCCTAGAGTAACGCGTATGTCTGTTCCGAGAGGAAGATAAACATCAACTCTGGAGCCAAATTTAATAAAGCCCATGTGTTCGTCTATATAACATTCTTCACCTACTTCTGCATAGGTTACAATTCGTCTAGCCATGGCTCCGGCAATTTGTCTAGTCATTATCTCAACTCCTTCCGGAGTTTCAATGATTACAGTAGAACGCTCGTTATCTGTACTGGCTTTAGGCAACCATGCTTTCATGAATTTCCCGTTCTGATGCGAAACGCTTTTTATAGTTCCGTCTACTGGATACCAATTGGCGTGCACATTGATTAGACTCATGAAAATAGAAATCATAATGCGTTTATCATGAAAATATTCGTTTTCATCAACTTCTTCGATTACTACTATCTTTCCGTCAGCGGGTGCTACTACTATTTTCTCGGTTTCTTTACCAAATAGTCGGATAGGGCAGCGAAAAAAGTTTATTATTAACGCATAGACAACAATGCTTGCCAAAGCAAGCAGGTAAAAAGGTATTTTGCATTCAATGCCGTAATATAATGCGGCGTTTATGCATATTAATAAAATAAGGCTACCAATGAGAATGTGTGTTCCTTCGTGGTGTATTCTTATTTTTTTCAGTTTCTTTAATCGACCCATTTATGCTATTTAATAGAATTGTTTGCAAAAGTATGTTTATTTTGAAAATGTCGCAAGTATTTAGTGTTAGAAATCTGTTATGTTGATAACTTTTTGGCAAATAACTTTGTTACTCGATGCATAGATTGTACTTTTATCCACTGAAATAAATAAGGTATCTTATTAATTATGATAGATTTTGTTCATTTACACGTCCATACTCAGTATTCTCTTCTTGATGGACAGGCCAGTGTCAGTGCTTTAGTTGACAAAGCTATAAAGGATGGCATGAAAGGCATTGCTGTGACTGACCATGGAAATATGTTTGCCATTAAAGAGTTCTATAATTATGTAAATAAAAAGAATGGGGCTTTTAAGGGAGAAATAAAAGATCTGAAAAAAAAGATAGAAGCTATTGAATCGGGTAAATTGCCCTGTGATGATAAAGAAACAGAAATAACAAATTATAAAGCTCAAATAACTGCCGCAGAAGCACGCCTTTTTAAGCCGATTATTGGTTGTGAAATGTATGTTGCTCGCCGTTCAATGGATAAGAAAGAGGGTAAACCTGACCAGAGCGGCTATCACTTGATTGTGCTGGCAAAAAATGAAAAAGGTTATCATAACCTTATAAAATTGGTCTCTAAAGCATGGACCAATGGTTTCTATATGCGACCGCGTACAGATCGGAATGAGCTGGCAAAGTATCATGAAGGATTAATCGTTTCTACGGCTTGTTTGGGAGGTGAGGTTCCTAAGAAAATAACTCAAGGACTTTTAAATGAAGCTGAAGAAGCTATTTTGTGGTATAAGGCTCTTTTTGGTGAGGATTTTTATTTAGAGCTTCAACGACATAAAACAACTCTTCCTAATGCGAACCAAGAGGCGTATCCTTTGCAGCAGAATGTGAATAAACATTTGCTTGAATTATCTAAAAAACATGATGTTAAACTCATTTGTACAAATGACGTACATTTCGTAAATGAAGAACATGCAGAAGCGCATGATCGTTTAATCTGTCTAAGTACAGGTAAGGATTTGGATGATCCTAAACGAATGCATTATACTAAACAGGAATGGATGAAGACGAGGGCTGAAATGCATGCTTTGTTTGAAGATGTTCCTGAAGCGTTGACTAATACCATGGAGGTGCTTGATAAAGTGGAATTTTACTCTATTGATCATGCTCCAATTATGCCGACTTTTGCTATTCCCGAGGAATTTGGAACCGAGGATGGATATCGTAATAAGTATACTGAGAAAGATCTTTTTGATGAATTCACTCAGGATGAGAATGGGAAGGTGGTTTTAAGTCAATCAGCGGCTGAAGATAAAATAAAGAAACTTGGAGGATATGATAAACTTTATCGAATAAAATTAGAAGCTGATTATCTTAAAAAACTGGCTTTTGACGGTGCGAAGAAACGTTATGGTGATCCTCTGACGCCGGAGGTGAACGAACGGATGGTATTCGAATTGCACATAATGAAAACAATGGGTTTTCCTGGTTATTTCCTTATCGTACAAGATTTTATTGCGGCTGCTCGCGAAAAAGGGGTTTCTGTGGGACCGGGGCGTGGCTCTGCGGCGGGTTCTGCTGTGGCTTATTGCCTTGGAATTACTCAAATAGATCCTATTCAATATGATTTGCTGTTTGAGCGTTTCTTGAATCCTGACCGTATCTCTCTGCCTGATATTGATATTGACTTTGATGATGACGGTCGTGGTGATGTTCTTCGTTGGGTAACGGAAAAATATGGAAAGGAAAAGGTTGCGCATATTATTACTTATGGCACTATGGCTACGAAATTGGCCATTAAGGATGTTGCTCGGGTTCAGAAACTACCCTTATCTGAGTCGGATCGTTTAGCAAAGCTTATTCCCGATAAGATTCCTGATAAAAAACTAAACCTAACAAATGCCATTGCATATGTGCCGGAATTACAATCGGCGGAGGTCTCTTCTGATCCACTTGTGAGAGATACATTGAAATATGCTAAGATGCTTGAGGGGAATGTTCGTGGTACCGGAGTGCATGCTTGTGGAACGATTATTTGTCGTGACGATATAACCGATTGGGTGCCTGTAAGTACCGCTGATGATAAGGAAACGGGTGAGAAAATGCTTGTTACTCAGTATGAAGGCTCAGTGATTGAAGATACGGGACTTATAAAGATGGACTTTTTAGGACTTAAAACATTGTCTATCATAAAAGAAGCCCTTGCAAACATTCGCCTTCATCGTGGTTTGGTCATTGATATAGACAATATACCTATTTCAGATCCTCAAACTTATAAGCTTTACAGTGATGGACGTACGATTGGTACTTTCCAGTTTGAGTCGGCAGGTATGCAGAAATATTTGCGTGAATTACAGCCTAGTACTTTTGAAGATTTGATAGCGATGAATGCTCTCTATCGTCCGGGGCCAATGGATTATATTCCTGATTTTATTGATCGTAAGCATGGACGAAAGCCGATTGAGTATGATATTCCGATCATGGAGAAGTATCTCAAGGATACCTATGGTATTACCGTCTATCAGGAACAAGTGATGCTTTTGTCCCGTTTATTGGCTGACTTTACTCGTGGCGAATCGGATGCTCTGCGTAAAGCGATGGGTAAAAAGCTTCGTGACAAGTTGGATCACATGAAACCTCAATTTATTGAAGGGGGACGAAAAAATGGGCATGATCCTAAGGTACTGGAGAAGATCTGGACGGACTGGGAAAAGTTTGCTTCTTACGCTTTTAATAAATCTCATGCTACTTGTTACTCTTGGATTGCTTATCAGACAGCTTTTCTTAAGGCAAATTATCCGGCTGAATATATGGCGGCAGTAATGAGCCGTAACATCTCTAACATTACAGATATCACGAAGTTGATGGATGAGTGTAAGACGATGAAAATTGAAGTGTTGGGCCCCGATGTAAACGAGAGTTATCACAAATTTACAGTTAATGACGAAGGAAACATTCGTTTTGGTCTAGGTGCAGTAAAGGGGGTGGGAGAAAATGCTGTGCAGTGCATTGTAGAAGAACGCTCAAAGAATGGTCCTTTTAAAGGAATCTTTGACTTTGTGCAACGGGTCAACCTAAATGCTTGTAATAAGAAGAATCTTGAATCTCTTGCATTGGCGGGTGGCTTTGATAGTTTCTCTGAACTGAAACGTGAACAGTATTTTGCAATCAATTCAAAAAATGAATCTTTTCTTGAAATATTAGTGCGCTATGGCAACCGTTATCAAGCAGATAAGGTGGCGGCAACTAATTCTCTTTTCGGAGGTGAAAATGTAGTTGATATTGCTACCCCTGAAATTCTTCCGGCGGAACGTTGGAGTGATTTGGAACGTTTGAATAAGGAAAGAGAACTGGTTGGTATTTATCTTTCTGCTCATCCTTTAGATGAATATGCCGTTATTCTTCAGCATGTATGCAACACACGTATGGTGGCTTTGGAAAATAAGGCGGAACTTGCCGGTCGGGAGATTACGATGGGAGGAATTGTAACGTCTATACGTCGAGGGGTTACCAAGAATGGTAATCCTTACGGGATAGCTCGATTAGAGGATTATTCAGGTTCGGCTGAACTTCCTTTTTTTGGAAATGACTGGGCTACTTATCAAGGCTTTTTTACCACTGAGGGTATTTCTTTGTATATTCATGCTAGGTGTCAGCCTAAGCAATGGAGGCAAGATGAACTGGAAATAAAGATAACTTCTATCGAATTTCTTTCGGATGTGAAGGATAAGCTTGTACAAAAAATAAAAATTGTGATTCCTTTGTTTGAATTAAATAAGGCTCTCATTACGGAATTAAGTACGTTGGTGAGAGAGCATCCAGGCAATACGGAACTCTATTTTGAGGTGAAAGATGTCGAAAATAACATGAATGTAGAATTTATTTCTCGTCCGATAAAATTATCGGTCGGAAGAGATTTGATCTCATATATTAATGAACGTCCGGAATTGAGTTTTCAAATAAATTGATATAGCTCTCTCTTTTTTTTTATCTTTGTTCGACGATTTTGAGAACTTTAGTAACTTTACGGACGTTATGCTATTTATATAAGAGAAACTAATTTATTAATATATAATAGATAAAGAATATGGCTTTAGAAATTACAGACACTAATGTAAAAAGTGTATTGGCTGAAGGAAAACCAGTTGTGATTGATTTTTGGGCACCTTGGTGTGGTCCTTGTAAGATGGTTGGTCCTATTATTGAAGACTTGGCTAAAGAATATGAAGGTCAAGTGATTATTGGAAAATGTGATGTAGATGAAAATACAGAATTGCCTGCAACTTATGGTATTCGCAATATACCTACTGTGCTTTTCTTTAAAGATGGCGAAATAGTAGATAAGCAAGTGGGTGCTGTAAGTAAGGATGTTTTCGAAAGCAAAGTGAAAGCATTAATTTAATACATAAACTTTATGGGACAAGGAGAGGACATTTGGTCAGATTACGCTGATGATGATAAGACCATAGCGTACATTAAAAACTATTTGCCGCAAGAACTTAAAGATAAGTACTCTGATGATGAGTTACTCTATTTTTTAGATCTTATAGATGAGTATTATACTGAAAGTGGCATTCTTGATGCTGAGCCTGATGCTGAAGGATATGTCGATATTGACTTAGAACTTGTAGCAGACTACATTGTGAAGGAAGCTCGAAAAGATGAAATGGGAGAATATGATCCCAAAGAGATTCTTTTTATTGTTCAAGGTGAAATGGAATATGGCGATTCTTTAGGTCAGGATGAGTAATTAATATTCATCGTATAGTTAAGAATTCCTCTTCATAATTATTAATAAAGCTCCAACTACTTATAAGTTGGGGCTTTTTATTTTATGGTTTTTATTTTTTTATGTAGATCTTCCTGATATTCTTCCATGAACTTTCCTATATTAAAGAATAGATAAGAGAGTGCTCTTAAAAAAGGATTCTTTATATTTATATGCTCTGTTGATGTAAAAATAGTTCCCCCTTGATTATTGTTATTAAACTCTCCTGTCCAATATCCGTTAAAGAGCTTAGATTTCATGCTAAATGAATAAAGCGAATATGGAATCGTCTCTTTTGTCTGAAAATGGATTACTGTACCATCATGACTTATTTCATCCCATGTTTCTATCCCGTTTTCATTATTAATCATAATAAGATCTTTCAAGTCTCGCCGATATTGCCAGTTGGTATTATCAGTCACTATTTTAAATAAAGATTCCGGCGATATTTGATATGATCTCTTTCGTTTTACAACCCTTTCTTTCGGAAGAAGTGATCCGATGATAAGAACAGTTCCAACTGTACAAAGTACCCCTGCAATTAAGTATAAAATCGTCATGATGGTTAGTAAGCAATGGTGAATATACAAAGGTATATACTTATTCTAAAAAGAACGAAAGCTTATTCATAAAATCATTAAAGGCTTTTTGATGAAGTATAGGTACTTTATAATCAAAACATCCCCATGTTGTACCCTAGAAGATGGGGATGTTTTATGGTACAACATGGGGATGTTTTGAATTTGTTTATAGCTTAATTTCTTCTAAAGTATCTGTTCCGCTATATAAAAGACTATATTAAACTATTGTCTTCCAATGCATAGAATTGGTAGTCCCTTACTATTGTTTGCAGAAATAGTTCCTTGTCTTTTATGGGGTGGTAAACCTTTAATATGCTTTGCAGTTTGGAAGTAATTAAGGATATTTGAATCTCTCTTTTTTTGTTTTTGCTATTAAGAGTTTTTGATATGACGTTAATCTGTTCCAATGATAAATCTGTAACTTGGGGATAGACAGGATGGTAATTTTCCGATAAGTAGTTGAATTCATCTAAGCTAACATGAATTTTTTTATAATTTTCTTCTTTCACCACCATGGTACCTGCTGCTAAGTCGCCTATACGTTGTTTGTTCTTGGTTAACAGTATAACTAAAAGTCCCAAACCACTGGTAAGAGGGAGGTCTATAGGCAGCAATAACCAGCGTAGTAGATATGAACTAAGCGTTGGAGTACTGCCATCTACCTTTATGACTCGTATCCTTAAAAAATGCTTTCCTATGCTTTGTCCCTGATTAAAAACCTCACAGAGCAAAGAGTAGCAGAGTACAGGCAAATATAAGGTGATAAAAAGCAGTGTTCCTACTGTTGTGCTTGATAGGGAAATGTTCACTGCATTCAAGAAGAATGAGGTGACTACTATGTAAAGAATGAGTGCTATGGCATCAATAGTGCATGCAACGACTCTTTCTCCTGCACTTGCAGGCACTTGCTCTATTTGTACAAATTGTCCGGTTAAAATAGTCGATTCAGCCATTTAATTACGAAATATTTTACGCATTTGATTGCAAATATATGATAATTCTCCTACTTTTGTCTGCACTATTAACGGGAAATTTATTCTATTGGTAGGAATATAATGAAAGAGGTAACATTTATAAGGCTTAATATAGATCGTTGGAAAAAAACTGAGAAAACAATTGATGAATCAAATGTTTTGAGTCCGGATTTGTTTGCTGAGGTCTATATCGAAATTACTTCTGATTTAGCTTTCGCACAGACTCATTTTCCTCATTCTCGTATTACTATCTATTTGAATAATTTAGCTTCTGCTTTGCACAATAAGTTATACAGAAATAAGCGTGAAAAATGGAGTCGTATTTATACTTTTTGGACTACTGAAATTCCTTTAATTATGTATTCTGCCCGAAAAGAATTACTGATCTCATTTTTGATTTTTCTTTCAGGAACTCTTATTGGAGCTTTCTCAACATTTCATGATGATGACTTTGTTCGGCTGATTATGGGGAATGGTTATGTGGATATGACTCTCAATAACATTGCTAATGGAGAACCGATGGCAGTTTATGGACAGTCGGCAGAACTTCCGATGTTTCTTGGTATTACTCTCAATAATGTAGGAGTTTCTTTCAGAGTCTTTGCAATGGGAGTTCTTACTTGTTTTGGAACGGCTTATATGTTACTGTCTAATGGAATAATGTTGGGAGCTTTTCAACTGTTTTTTATAAAACAAGGCCTGGCAATGGAATCTATTCTTGCTGTTTGGCTTCACGGAACGCTTGAGATTTGGGCTATCATTGTTGCAGGGGCTGCCGGGATAGCTTTGGGAAACGGTTGGTTGTTTCCCGGCACGTACACGCGCCTTCATTCCTTTAAGCATGGGGCTAAGAAAGGACTTAAAATCGTTGTGGGAACAGTGCCTATCTTTATTATAGCTGCTTTTATTGAAGGATTCTTAACCCGACATACCGAACTTCCCGATTTTATTCGGATTGGTGTGATTATCTGTTCTATCGCTTTTATTCTATTTTACTATATTTATTTACCAAATAAAAAAAGACATGGATATTCAAAAACCTAAAATCGTTTTCTATGCAAAACGAAAATTCGGAGAAAAAATGGATGCTTCTTTTGATTTTATTAAAGAGAATCGGAAGCCTTTATTTAAGTATATAATTTATTTACTGCTCCCTTTATGTTTGGTTCAGGCTTTAAGTCTTAATACCTTAATGTCAGGAACGCTTAATGCTACTGCTTTGGGACCAAATGCTGATCCTGTAGCAGCTTTGGGGGCTTTGGGAAGTATGTTTTTTGTGAGTTATGGCTTGGTGATACTTTGCGCTTGGATAGGTTCATCTTTGATGTACTCATTAATTTATGCATTAATCACAGTGTACAATGAAAGAGAAGAACGATTGGTTGGAATCCACTTTAAGGATATCAGGGAAATGCTATTCCGCAATCTTAAGCGTTCTATATTATTGTCACTGCTCCTTTTTTTTATCGTTGTCATTATAATGACTCTTATGGTTGTCCTGACTTCTCTGCTGCCATGGCTTTTGCTATTATTTATACCTTTGTTTATAGCTGTCAGTATGCCTCTTTCTCTTCTTATGCCAACTTATTTGTTAGGAGAAGAAAACGTTTGGAAGTCAATAAAGAAAGCATTCCGTCTAGGCTTTGCAACTTGGGGAGGTATTTTTGCTATCATATTTGTTATGGGACTTATTGCAGGAATATTGCAAGGAGTTACCACTATGCCATGGTATGTGGCAACGGTTGTAAAATACTTCTTTACGTTAAGTGATTCATCTAGTACGGTAGGTATCTCTCCTCTATACAGTTTTCTTCTTTATCTGCTAGCTGTGGTGCAATCATTGGGAATGTATCTGTCAATGACTTTGACCTTTGTTGCTCTTGCGTATCAATATGCCCATGCTAAAGAGAAAGTGGAGGATATTTCTATTGTTGATGATATTGATAAATTTGAACAACTGTAATTGAATGCGGATGGAGCAAATGGCTGATACCCTGATATGTGATGTGGGCAGGATAAAGATGTGGCAATCTCTTCCTGCTTATGATTACAATCGGGATTTAGTGACTCCCGACTTAAATCTTTTCCAACTACTGATTGGTTGGATAAAAGATTTTTTGGGAGGATTATTTGGTGATGCCGTTGCTTCGAAATATTCTTTAATAGTGTTTGCGGCTCTTTTATTGATTGTTTTCGCTCTATTAGCATGGTATTTGTATCGTAGACATTCTGATTTATTTGTACGACCTTCAAAGAAGGTCACTTCTTATACTGAAGGGGTTGATACTATTTATGGAGTTAACTTTGAGGCTGAAATAGAAGCTGCTCTTTTAAAAAATGACTTTAAGGAAGCGATCCGTTTGTGTTATTTGCAGATGCTAAAACACTTAGCCGATGAGGGGAGAATAAATTGGCAATTATATAAAACTCCTACTGAATATATCTATGAAATAAAAAAAGAGGAACAACGTTTTCTTTTTAGGAAGTTCACTAATCGTTTTTTGAGAGTACGTTATGGTAATTTTGAGGTGACTGAGTCTCAATATCGCGAGGTGGAGGTTTTGCAGCAAGAAATGCTGAAAGGAGGATGGGATGAAGAGTAGCAAACTTTTTATTCTCTTTATTCTTTTGTTTCTAGGCTTGATGGGTTGGACGGAATATCATTTGCCTAAGAAATTTCGATGGCTACCAACATTCAGCCGATATGATAAACAACCTTTTGGCGCAAGTGTTTTTGATGATGTCTGCCAGTCGTCTATACCCTCTGGTTATACAGTTTCCAACGAGACCTTTTATCAAATTGCTTTGAAAGATAGTGTGACTAGTAGTGGCATTTTAGCTATTGCTGAAAACTTGAATTTCACAAAAGTAGACGTTGATGCTGTTTTAACATTGGCTGATCGAGGGAATTGCATTGTTCTGGCAGCCTCTTCTTTTGCTCGCCCTCTTTGTGATACTTTAGGCTTGACTCTTTCACGAAGTTTTTTTAGTCTACCTGCATTGAAACGTCAGACTTCTTCCATGTTTCTAACACATGATACTCTGCAATGGGTGGGTGATTCTCTTTATTCATCTCAATCGTATTTGCTTTATTCTCAACTGTGCACAGCCTTTTTTCTTGATGCAGACTCTACTAATGTTGTTTGGGCATATAATGTTTCGATGAGGAAAGAGTTCCTTAACAAGAGGAATAAAACAATGAAAGATAGTTTAGCTGCTAATCGGATGGTTGAGAAGCAAAAGAGAAGAATGAATTCCGAGGCGTTAGGAGCGGTAGTTCTTTCGAGGAAAATAGGTAAAGGGCAAATTATCTTGGTGAGTACTCCTTTATTGTTTACGAACTATGGCATGCTTGATAAGAAAAATGGGATGCTTATATTTCGAATATTGTCGGCAGCGAAAGGTAAATCTTTTCTTCGTACAGAAACTTATTCGATGAATGCCCGTCGGGCAGAATCTCCTTTTCGTTTTCTGCTGTCTCACACTCCGCTTCGTTGGGCTTTGTACTTAACAATGATTGTGCTGCTTACTTTTACTGTCTTTACGGCGAGAAGAAGACAGAAGGTTATTCCACTAATAATGCCTCCGTCGAATAAAGCCCTTGATTTTGTTAAACTCATTGGCACATTGTACTTTCAAAAGAAAAACCATGCAGACTTAGTGCGTAAGAAATTTATTCTTTTTGCTGATTCTTTACGGCGAAAAGTACAGATTGATGTAGAGAATGATTTTGACGATGCCGAACTTTCATTTAAACTCGCCCGAAAACTCGGATTGGATGAAAAAGATATTTTGAAGTTGCTTTTGCGAATTCGCCCCATAATGGCGGATTTAAAGACTAGTGTTTCTGAAGAACAAATGAAAGATTTGGTGGATGAGATGGATAGAATTAGAGATAATTTGAGTGATGTGTAATGCTTTATATAATATAATTGTATGAAAGGTAATATTGAAGAGAACGATTTGGCGCTTTTCGCTGAAAAAATAAGATGCTTAAAGGAAAATGTTGCGTCGGTTATTGTGGGGCAGGAGCGGACGGTTGATTTGTTGCTGACTACTATTTTAGCTAATGGGCATGCCTTGATAGAGGGGGTTCCCGGAGTGGCTAAAACACTGTTGGCTAAACTGATTGCTCGATTGATTGAAGCGGATTTTAGTCGTATTCAGTTTACTCCTGACCTGATGCCTAGTGATGTGCTTGGTACTGCGGTTTTTAATATGAAAACAAATGAGTTCGATTTCCATAAAGGTCCTGTTTTTGGAAACCTTGTGTTGGTTGATGAAATTAATCGTGCACCGGCAAAAACACAGTCGGCTCTTTTCGAAGTCATGGAAGAACGTCAGATAAGCATGGATGGTTTTACGTATTTAATGAATGATCCGTATGCGATTTTTGCAACGCAGAACCCTGTGGAGCAAGAAGGTACTTATAAATTGCCTGAAGCACAGTTGGATCGTTTTTTGATGAAAATAACGATGGATTATCCTTCTTTAGAAGAAGAGGTGAGTATCTTAGAGCGTCATCATTCTAATGCACGTATCGTTAAGCTTGAAGAAATTAGCTCTGTGTTGACGTCGGCGGAATTGCTAACTCTGAAAGGTTTGGTGGAACGAGTTTATGTTGAACATACCTTGTTGGAATATATTGCATTAATTATTCAGCAGACACGTACTAGTAAAGCCGTTTATCTAGGAGCATCTCCGAGGGCTTCAGTGGCTTTGTTACAAGCGTCTAAAGCATATGCACTCTTGCAAGGTCGTGATTTTGTTGCCCCTGAGGATATTAAATTTGTTGCTCCTTTTGTGTTGCAGCACCGTTTAATTCTAACTGCTGAGGCAGAGATGGAAGGATATTCCGCAGTGAAAATTACTCAACGGCTAATTGATAAAGTAGAGGTACCCAAATAATGTTTCTGACCCGACGTTTTTATATTATTGCATTGCTGATCATTGTTCTGCTCGGAGGGGGATACTTTTTTATGTCCCTGTTTGTCATTGGTCAACTTTTACTTATTCTATTTATTTGTATTCTTTTTTTAGATGGACTCTTACTCTATAGAAATAGAGGTGTTGGGGCTTCAAGGCAGTGTGCCGAGCGCTTCTCCAATGGTGATGAAAATATTGTAAAAGTTACTCTTTGGAATAACTATCCTTTTACGGTGCAGGTTAGAGTTATTGATGAGGCACCTCCTGTTTTTCAAAAAAGAGATCTTCTTTTTTCTTTTTTACTACCTCAGTCCGGCTCTAAAACTTTATCCTATTCATTGTATCCCGTAAAAAGAGGAGAATATCAATTTGGACATATTAGGGTGTTTGTATCTAGTTTCTTTATGCTGATTGAGAGGCGCTTTACTTGTGGTGAAGAACAAAAGATAAAAATCTACCCTTCTTTTTTGATGCTTCGTCGCTATGAATTAATGGCGATGACTAATAATCTGACTGATTTGGGAATCAAGCGTGTGAGGAGAGTGGGGCAGCATACTGAATTTGAACAGATCAAAGAGTATGTGAAAGGTGATGATTATCGAATGATCAATTGGAAGGCAAGTGCAAGAAAACATCAGCTGATGGTGAATACATATCAGGATGAACGCTCTCAGCAGATTTATTGTGTGGTTGATAAAGGGCGGGTTATGCAACAAGCTTTTGGTGGGATGACTTTTTTGGACTATTCTATAAATGCCTCTTTAGTACTTTCTTATGTGGCAATGAGAAAAGGGGATAAGGCTGGTCTGGTTACTTTTAATCAATATTTTGATACTTTTCTCCCGGCTTCCGCTCAATCAGGGCAATTACAGAGATTACTCGAAATTCTTTATGATCAGAAAACGTCTTTTGGCGAGAGCGATTTTTCAGCACTCTGCGCACATTTAAGTAAACGTGTTAGCAAACGTAGTTTTTTAGTGCTGTATACTAATTTTGATAGCATGAATGCAATGAAGAGGCAATTACAATTTCTTCGCTTATTAGCAAGTCGACATTGCTTGTTGGTCGTTATTTTTGAAGATATGGAGTTACAGCAATTTATTGATACTAAACCTCAAAATACAGAAGAGTATTATCAGCAGGTGATAGCTGATAAATTTGCTTTTGATAAACGATTGATTATCTCTACGCTTAAGCAAAATGGCATTTATGCATTGTTAACTACACCTAATAAGCTCTCAATAGATGTGATTAATAAATATTTGGAGATGAAGAGCTTAGAGCTATTGTAGAAAAAAGAAAAAAGACATACTTAGTAATATAATCCCCAATGCACCATAAAATAATCTAGCTCTTTGGCGACCGACATTGCGTACTATGAGTTGGGCGTTTTGGGCATTAAAAAACCAATCCCAATTCAGAATAGCTGCAAGTATCGCTATGATACCTGCAACAGCAAAGATTCCTTGTACGAAGTACTGGGGTTTCATATTTGATCTATTGTTACTGTTCTACTTCCATCTTCTTGCTCTTCGATAATTACTTTCATTGTATTGCCGGGCAATAGTTCTTCTACGAGTTCAGGCCATTCAATAAAGCAGAGAGCACCGCTGTAAAAATAGTCTTCGTATCCCATATCATAGACTTCTTCTAATTTATTGATACGGTAAAAATCAAAATGATAAATGAGTTCAGCTGTCTCTTCTGAACGATATTCATTAACGATAGCAAAAGTGGGAGAATTTATCACATCTGTAATTCCTAACTCTTCACAGATAGCTTTTACAAAGGTTGTTTTTCCGGCACCCATCTTTCCATAGAGTGCAAAAACGGTATTTTCACCTATTGCAGAGATAAATTGTTTGGCTGCTTTGTGAATTTGTTCTAAAGATTCAATTTTTATTTCCATTTTGGTCTTTTATTTACTTGTTTGCAAATAATTATTTTTTTGATAAGAAAATACTTTTTCCACCTTTGCATATAGCATAAATAATGATAGAGAAAAAGATGATTGAGGCTCCCGAAGGAACGTTGAGAAAGTAGGATATAAACAATCCACCTAAACAGCTGAGATATCCTATGACAATTGATAGCCAAATTATTTGTTTGAATTTATAAGTGAACAAGTTGGCGGTCATTTGTGGTATTGTAAGTAGGGATATAGCTAATACAATACCTACCATGCGTAAGCATAATACGATAGTAAGAGCGACAAACATCATCAATAGATACTCAAAAAAGATAACGGGAAGTCCCTGTGAGCGGGCAAATTCACGGTCAAAAGCGATATGAATAATTGGATGTATGAATAGAGTGAAAAAAAAGATAAGTACCGTAGCCAAAATGCCTAATAATAAGATATCTGTTTGTGTGATAGTAAGTATATTACCAAACAAATAAGCCGATAGATCGGGAGCAAAGCCGGGAGAGAGGAATGTAAATATGATACCAAGCGCCATACCTAGAGTCCAAAACATGGCAATAGCTGAGTCTTCTCGTACATCTTTTCGCTTACTTAGCCATTCTATTCCAAAAGCCGATAATATAGAGAATATTGCCGCAGATAAAATAGGGGAGATTCCTGTGAAAAGCCCTAAACCTATACCTCCGAAAGAAGCGTGGGTGATGCCTCCACTTATGAAGACTAACCGCCGTGTGACAATGTATGTCCCAATAATACCACAAGCTATGCTAGCGAGCAAACTGCCAAGCAACGCATGTTGGAAAAAAGTATATTGTAATAGGTCCATCACTTATATTATCTCAAATTCGTCTTTCTCCGACGATAAGAAATATTTCATCTTTTAGTTCATCGGGCAAATTAATATTTCTTAGCTGTAAGCTACGTACCCAGCCAGCTACGTCTGTCTCTTGCATTGTGTAGAATATGTCTCGAAATTGTTCTATCTCTTGGGAATTATATTCATCAGACCCTTTATTCACGTATTTGTCGAGCTCCTCGTCATCATAATATTCTATTTTTTTGCTTACAGCGGCCAATAAGCTTTCTCTCTCACAGACTTCATGCTGACCGCAGCATTCTACATCTAGTTCTGTTACTTCAGGAAATTTCTCTATAATTCCCTCATCTATTTTTCTCTGTATTTTTTTATTGCGTACATAGCCAGCGATCAAAGCAACGATAGCTAGAAGCAATAAACCTATGATTAGTATCCACATAATTAAGTAAGAAATTTCTGCAAAGTTACTGATTTAATTGTATTTTTGCATCTTCGTTTAGCACTAAAAGCATGATTAAAAACAAATGTAAGATGCATAAGTTCGGATTGTGGTGTATCCTTTATATTCTTTAAGTTCTATATTCGGGGTATAATTGAGGTCTTTTCTTTCTTTATTTTGTTATGTGACCATATTTATATCAGTGCTAATAGATCTTTTTTAATAGACTTACGCTTCAATATAAAAATAATTATTCTATATGAAAGTTAGATTTTATTATATAGTATTAGCTCTCGTAGTATTGGTATGTCAGGAATCATGCAAGCCTAAAAAGAAACAATTAAGAACTGCTGTCCATAGTGCTATTGCCACTGGTATAAGCCAAAAAACTTCAGACACAGTTGTGATACCTGATGAGAGTTTGAATGATCTTGCCCGTTTTGCTGCAGGTCTCCCTGTAAAAAATGATACTAGTTATCTTTTGCCTTTGACGAAAACAGAAGAATGGCAGGCGCATGCTCGTAATATGGATCAGATATGGAATGCTTTTCAGCAAACATTGCCTAAATTGATGGCTTTTACTCAAAGTGAACTCTCTGATATAAATAGTTCTTGCCATACTCTTTTTTATCCATTTGGGGGGCCTGATTATCTTTTTTCAAACACTTTTTTCCCAAAGATGGATACTTATATCTTAATTGGGCTAGAGCATCCGGGGAGTACCATCAGAATCAAGAAACCTTCAAAAGAAACTTACCTGCTATATCAAAATGCAGTATCTGATATTTTGAATTTGAGCTTTTTTCGTACGGATGATATAAAGAAAGAGTTTTTTAACGATACGATAGATGGAGTTGTCCCTATTATTTCTGTGTTAATGGTTCGTTCTAACCGTGAACTTGTCAGTATTCGTAATGTGAATTTTTCTCAAGAGGGAGATGTTGTCTACACTGATGAATCAGGAAAACCTATTACTGGTAATACGGGAATTGTGGAATTTAAATATTTTCATGGTAATAGTAAAAAAGTGCAAACTCTTTACTATTGCTCTACAGACCTTAGTAATGCTAGTTTCTTAAATAATAAGCCTTTGCAAGCCTTTCTGGATAAATCTTTCGTCGGAGAAACTGCTACTTTTATAAAGTCAGCTTCTTATTTGATGCATACTGCTTCTTTTGCAGGGATTCGTCAATTTATATTAGACCATTCATCTGGTGTACTGCAAGATGATTCGGGTATCCCGTTATCTTTTTATAAACCAGATAACTGGGTTGTTACTCTTTACGGGACTTTCTTGAAACCAATTTCTATGTTTTCTAAATATGTTCAGCCGGAACTACGCGAAGCTTATAAGAAAAAGGATCCTAAAACATTAAATTTCCGTATTGGTTATGCACGGCAATCGAACTTACAAATCGCCCGTAGAAAAGACTAATGTTTGTTATGAAGCATTACTTATAAGTATTGATTTATATTCTTTATCAATAGAGTGATTGAGGCGAATCTCTTTTTGTGAGTTTCGTTTTCAAAAGTTTTGTAGTAGTGTAGAAATAATATGAAGATAAATGACCGCCGCAGGGATGGCAATAAGTGCGCTGTCAAAACGGTCGAGCAGGCCTCCATGCCCTGGGAGAATAGATCCTGAATCTTTGACACCTAACTGGCGTTTTAATAACGATTCACTTAGATCGCCCCATGTGCCAAATACGACAACAACAATAGCTAGACCTACCCAAGCTAAAGTTGGTATAAATGAGAAGTAGTATGCAAAAGCAAGAGAGCTGAGAATTGCAATAGCGCCTCCTCCTATAGAGCCTTCCCAAGATTTTTTTGGAGATATGCGCTCAAATAAGCGGTGTTTACCTATGAGAGTACCTACACAATAAGCTCCGGTGTCATTTAGCCAAATGAAAACAAATATGGAAATTGGTAGGATTGCGTTATATTCTATGCTTCCTGTTTCCTTGTTGCTTTGGAAAGCAAGTACGTTGAGTAGGGCAAAAGGAAGAGCCACATAGATCTGGCTGAATATTGCGTAAGCCCAATTAACAATTGGATCTTTCTTTTTCAGATATAGTTGGCTGATTATCAGATAAATAATAATAGCTAAATAAGGAATAAAGACTTTAGAGTCAGCAATATTCATGCAAAAGGCCATTATTGACATGAAAAGGAATGCCCCACCAAGCATGCTAATAGTAGCGTTAGCTTCTGTGTCTTCTCTCTTATTATTTAAGAGGTGAATAAATTCTCGTACGGTTAGTGCACTTATCAGAGTGAAAATGATTCCAAATGAGATTGGGCTGTACAAGGTACAGCCCAATAGTGTTGTAACGAAAAACACTCCGGTTACAGTTCGTTGTATAAAGTTATTTTTCAATGCTTTTAGAACTTTTGTTTAGAGAATCTTGGTTTTCTACATTCGACTCAATATTTACTTGGGGTTCAGTAGATTCTTTATCACTCTCTTTTTCTTTATTTTTATTCTTTTTCAGTTCAGCAGCCATTATTTCTTCTGAACGTGATGCCCATACACGTTTACCAAATACTCGTTCTACATCTTCTGCAAAGATTACTTCCTTCTCTATTAGTAGTTGGGCTAATTCGTTATGCCCGTCTTTGTACTTAGAAAGGATGTGCTTGGCACGTTCATATTGTTCGTTGATCATCTGCTTAACTTCTTCGTCTATAAGAACAGCTGTTTGTTCGCTATAGGGTTTGTTAAACGAATATTCTTCGTTGTTATAATAGCATAAATTAGGCAGTTTTTTACTCATGCCAAGATAAGCAACCATTCCATAAGCTTGTTTAGTAACACGCTCTAAGTCATTCATTGCTCCAGTTGATATTTTCCCTACAAACAAATCTTCTGCAGCCCGTCCACCAAGTGTAGCACACATCTCATCTAACATCTGCTCTTTAGTGGTTATTTGTCTTTCTTCAGGTAAATACCAAGCTGCTCCAAGAGCACGACCTCTAGGTACGATCGTCACTTTGATAAGGGGATTCGCATGCTCTAAGAGCCATGACAAACTTGCATGTCCTGCTTCATGCAGAGCTATTGTTCGGCGTTCTTCTTCGGTGGTAATTTTGCTCTTTTTCTCCAGTCCGCCTATAATACGATCTACAGCGTCTAAGAAATCTTGTTTGCCTACGAATTTCTTGCCGTGCCGAGCTGCTATAAGTGCGGCTTCGTTACAAACGTTAGCGATATCTGCTCCTGAGAATCCTGGAGTTTGGCGAGCTAATAACTCTACATCTACTGTTTCATCTATTTTAATAGGACGTAGATGAACTCCAAAAACTTCTTTTCTCTCATTCAAGTCAGGAAGATCGACATGTATTTGGCGATCAAATCTACCTGCACGTAATAAAGCTTTATCTAATACATCTACACGGTTAGTCGCTGCTAGAATAATAACTCCACTGTTGGAACCGAAACCATCCATTTCGGTTAGTAGTTGGTTTAGAGTGTTTTCTCGTTCATCATTTCCTCCCATACTTGGATTTTTACCGCGGGCCCTTCCTACTGCATCTATCTCATCTATGAAAACAATACAAGGTGCTTTTTCTTTTGCTTGCTTAAACAAGTCTCGTACGCGAGATGCGCCGACTCCCACAAACATCTCAACGAAGTCTGATCCAGATAAAGAGAAAAATGGAACGTTAGCTTCTCCTGCTACGGCCTTAGCTAGAAGTGTTTTACCTGTTCCCGGAGGCCCTACTAATAATGCTCCTTTGGGGATTTTTCCTCCTAGCTCGGTATATTTTTGTGGTTCTCTGAGAAATTCAACGATTTCTTCTACCTCTTGTTTTGCCTCTTCTAAACCGGCAACGTCTTTAAATGTAATTTTAATAGAACCTCCCTTTTCAAAGAGTTGGGCTTTTGATTTGCCTACACTAAAAACATTTCCTGCTCCTGCACCTCCACCGCTCATTCGTCGCATGAAGAACATCCATAGCCCGATGAGAAGAATGATAGGCAACACATTCCACATGATAACACTAAAATAATCCTTTTTCTTTTTGTAGTTTATAGAGCCATCGAAATGGTTGGCACTTTTCTCTTTTTCAAGAAAATTCCCCAAACTCTCTCTGGAGGGTGCTTCTGTTGTTATTACAGGATCTTTACCTACGCGGCTAGAATCTTCTTTAAAGACGTCTTTTATAAAGTCAGGTTTTATATGGACCTCTACACTATTATCATCATATCCAATAACACTGTTTACATAACCCTTACTAACATATTGCTGAAATTGATCATACGAGATCTGTTTATTAACAGAACTGTTCTCATTTGTGAGATATAATCCTAATAACATTAGAGCAATAATCATATACATCCAGCTTATATTAAAGCGGGGCATATTTACTTTATTGTTTTTCTTTTTATTATCCATGTTTTTTAATTAGTCAATACCAGGAATAGTGGTTAGTTTAGCGTCAGCCCATAGATTCTCTAAATTATAATAAGCTCTGGTTTCCGGTAAGAAAATATGTACCAACACATTCGAATAATCCATCGCAACCCATTCAGCGTTGTTGAGCCCATCTATGCCACAAGGTTTTACATTTACTCCTTTTTTTGTAAATTCTTTGATTGAATCAACAATGGCACTTACTTGGGATGGTGAGTTGCCTTGGCAGATGATGAAGTAATTGCATATTGTATCTTCTATTTTGGTAAGATCTGCTACAATAATATTTTTCCCTTTTTTCTCTTGAATACCCTCTTTTATTTTTTCTATTAATTCCTTTGTCTCGTTCATCTATGAAATGAAATTAGATTATATTTCTTTTATTTTTAGCATTATAACAATGTTTGTGCTGGCATTGTTTTCGAACGCAAGCTCGATATATTTTACAAATATACATTGATTTATTGTATCGGTGAAAGTAACGGAGTAAATCTATTCTTTTTTTTGTTTTTTTTTAGGGATACTCTATTTTTTCTCCTTTCTTTGAGATACTTTTTAAGATAAAAAGGCGTTTTTTATTTGCTCATTCCAATTTATTTGTATCTTTGCAGCCGAATTGAATGGGCTATGGTGTAATGGTAACACTTCAGATTCTGGTCCTGATATTCCAGGTTCGAATCCTGGTAGCCCAACAATTAAAAAGCGAAAAAAACTAGTTAGTCTTTTTCGCTTTTTTGTTATCTATTTTTCTTGGTGAAAATCAAATGTTTATTCTTCTGTTTTTATCGAATTATCAATGGCATTTATTTTTTGGAGCGTTAACTCAATGTCAGCCTTTAATTTCTCTACTTTACGATTAATTTCAGTTAAGAGACTATTTCCTTTCTGTGAAGAAGAAGTTAAAAATCCTAGATTATTCTCGTATGTTTGTAGCTCATTTTTCATGTTGTCATAAATGCGCATTAGTTTCTCACGTTCTTTATAAAGAGATTGAGAGTTTCCTTGAGAAGTAATAGATGCTTTAAAATTATCTAGTTTTCTATTGGATACACTAATATGTAACTGATCAAATATTTCATCAACAAGTGTATGATACTGTTTGTATATATTATCTTTCTCTTTAAAAGGTACATGTCCTATTGCATTCCATTCTTTCATTATTTCGCGAACTAATGCTTCAGAATCTTCTGGACTAGTATTGTCTTTGATAGATGTTAGTCGGTTGATGATTTCTTTTTTCTTTTCTAAGTTTTGTACTTCATCGGAACGTTGAGAGGAGGTTGCTTTATTTTTTTGATCGAAGAAGTAATCACAAGCTGTGATAAAACGATGCCATACAGCATCAGAATATTTTTTTGCTACAGGACCAACCTCTTTCCACTCTCTTTGTAGTTTGCTGAGAGCGTTAGCTGTTTCTTTCCAATCTGTGCTGTCTTTTAAAGCTTCTGCTCTTTCACATAGATTTTTTTTCTTTTCTAAATTCTCAGCCATGTTTTCTTTGAGAATTTTGTAAAATTCGCTTTTCTTTTTGAAGAAGTTATCACAGGCCTTTCTGAACCGATCGAAGATTTTTACATTCATTTTTCTTGGGGCAAAGCCAATCGTCTTCCATTTATTCTGCAATGCAATGACTTCTCTTGTTTTGCTTTCCCATGTTGCGAATGTGGTTAATTCCCCATATTCTATGGATTCAACAATTTCACATATAACAGTTTTTTGATCTAAGTTATGTTGTTCAGATTCTTTGAGCTGCTCAAAATGTTCTTGGTGAGCACGGTTGATTTGGGTTGATGCAGTTTTAAACCTGGTCCATATCTCTTCTCTCAATTCTTTTGCAACTGGACCTGTGTCTCTGAATTCCTGATGCAGCTTTTGTAATTGATGGAATGCTGAAATTACATCAGACTCTTCTGTCAATTTTTCTGCGGCCTCGCATAACTTTGTTTTTATTTCTAAGTTTTTTTTGAAGTCGTAATCGCGAAATTCATTATTAAGTTTTAAGATATCATAGAACTTTTCAACGTAGAGTTGGTAGTTTCTCCAAAGCTCATTCATTCTAGCCTGTGGAATTAACTTGATTTCATTCCATTGTTTTTGTAGCTTTTTGAATTCGTTATATGATTTGTTTGTGTTTTGAGAAGATTCTGTTAATTCTTTAAGTTGTGCTAAAATAGATAGTTTTATATCCAGGTTATTTTCTTTTTGTTTTTCTATTTCGGCCATTTGTGCATTTCGCTTCTCTTTAATAACGGACATAACGTTTTTAAATTCGTTTTCTATCTCATCATTTCCAGAAGCATAATCTTCTTCCTTTCCACCGTTTTCAATGAAAGCTTTTCTTTTTGCTTCTATTTCTGTGTTGTGAAGCTTGTAAAAAGTTTGTTTTAGTGTATCAAGTTCTGATTTAGTTGAATTTTCAGGGTCTTTGGCTAACTCATTTAGGCGTTTTAAAACACTTTTTTTTGTTGGCTTTGATTCTTTCTCAACTTCTTTTGCGGTGTCATTTTCTGTTTCCGCTTTTATTTCTTGTGTTTCTGAGGTAGTAGAAACGTTCTTTTCTTCTTCTAAATCTCCTTGTTGTGTAGGGAGGCTAGTTTCATGAGAGTCCATCATTGTATTTCTATTTATGGAAAGGGGGTTAAACCTTCTTATTCATTAATGCACAAATTAATGAAATAAAATAATTACCTCATAATTTTTTTTCATTTTTTTTCTTGTTTGCCGATCTTTAAGATAATAATACGGTAATACCCATGTAGAGCATCATTCCTATGATGTCATTTGTTATGGAGATGAAAGGACCTGTTGCGATAGCGGGGTCTATTTTAAGTTTCTCTAAAGTCATAGGAACAAATGTCCCAAATATAGAGGCAAACATAACAACTGCGAATAAACTGATTGATACAGAATAAGTTACAGTTGCCGCAGAACCAAAACGAATAAAGTTATAAATGTAGACTAATAAAGAAATAATTGTTGCATTAATGATTGCAACGACTGATTCTTTTACTATTTGTTTAAAAGTATCTTTGGCATCTAGTGAACTATTTGCTAATCCTTGCACGATGAGTGCAGAAGATTGTGTCCCTACATTTCCTCCTGTTCCACCAATTAAAGGGATATATAACGCCATCTCAGGGTGTGTTGCAAAAGTGGTTCCGAAATTGCCTAAAATCATGGAATTGCCTATTCCTCCCAGCATTCCTATTAGTAACCAAGGGAGTCGCGCAGAGGTTTGTTTTATTACGCTATCATCCGTTTCTACGTCTTGCGAAAGACCTGATGCTAATTGATAATCACGTTCAGATTGTTCGCGGACTTCATCCATTACATCATCTACAGTTATTTGCCCTACTAAACGTCCGATACTGTCAGTGACAGGGACAGCAACGAGGTCATATTTTTCAATGGTTTGTACCACCTCATCTATAGGAGTATCAACTCTAACAGAGATCGGCTCCTTTTTCATTACGTGTTTAACTTTAGAAACTGAGGGTGAGGTGATCATTTTCTTTAGAGGAAATACTCCTTTTAATCTTTCATCATCATCAATCACATAAACGTAGTAAATTTCGTCTAGATCTTCAGCTTGCAAGCGCATCTCTTTAAGGCATTCCGGCATACTCCAATTTTCATTGACAGTAACCATCTCTGTACCCATCAAACCACCTGCTGTGTCTTCATCATATTTTAATAGATCTACAATATCACCAGCTTGCTCTATGTCTTCTATGTGTGATAATATCTCTTCTTGTTTTTCTTCATCTAAATCACGTATAATGTCTACAGCATCATCCGTGTCCATATAATCAACAAATCTTTTAGCAATAGTCTCTGAAGGAAGAACTTCTAAGAATTCTTTTCTTATTTCTTCATCCATTTCTACCAAAACGTCTGCCGCTGTTTCATTGTCGAGTAAGCGATAAATGAATTTAGCTTCTTCCGCAGTTATTTCATTACACAACTCTGCTATGTCTGCCGGATGAAGGTCGGTAAGCAGTTCTTTCACTTGATCGGCTTCTTTGATGTCGATAAGTCTTTTTATGTTGTCAATGTATTCTTCGTTCACTTTCGGTCCTGTATTTCTAGAAATTTCTATCTTGGTATTACTTTGCTTGTTGAACTTCGAGTTCTTTCTCTACTTTATTGGTGAGATCAATAAATTCATTCACAGAAAGTTGTTCGGGGCGTTTGTTGAATATTGGGTCTTGAGTTAAAGGGCAATCCTTGCCTAATATCGGCTTAATTGAATTACGCAATGTTTTTCTGCGTTGATTAAAGGTTGTCTTAACTACTAATTTGAAAAGTTTTTCGTCGCATCCTAACTCTGTCGTTTCATTTCTAGTCATGCGTATAACTGCACTTTTAACTTTTGGCGGAGGATTAAATACCTGTTCGCTGACAGTAAAAAGATATTCTACTTTATACCATGCTTGTATAAGTACGCTGAGTATTCCATAAGCTTTTTTACCCGGATTAGAAGCTATTCTTTCGGCGACTTCTTTCTGTATCATTCCAGTGCAGCAGGGTATCAAATCTTTGTTCTCCAACATTTTGAAGAATATTTGGCTTGATATATTATAAGGGTAGTTGCCTGTTAATATAAATGGTTTGTCATCGAAAACACGCTTTAAGTTCATTTTAAGAAAATCATCTTCAATAATCTGGTTTTCAAGTGAAGGATAAGCTTCACGCAAGTAAGATACAGATTCGTAATCTACTTCTACTACTTTAACTTCACGTTCTTTTTTGACAAGAAACTGTGTTAGAACTCCCATCCCAGGTCCAACTTCTAATATAGGAAGCTCTGGAAGAATGTCAACTGTGTCGGCTATATCTTGAGCAACCTTTAAATCTTTTAAAAAATGTTGTCCTAGAAATTTCTTAGGTTTTACTAATTTCATTCTTTCACATTTTAATGTTTATTGGTAAATATTTTGCTGATAACGTGTTATCTTTGCAGCAGACAAAGGTAATTCTTTTAAATGAAGAAACTAATAAAAAAAGCACTGAAACTTCTCTTACCGCTTGTTTTAGGAGGGGTTATTCTCTTTTGGGTATATCGAGATTTTGACTTTTCAAAAATAGGTGATGTTATTTTTCATGAGCTTAACTGGTGGTGGATGCTACTTTCTTTAGTCTTTGGTGTGTTTAGCCATATTTTTCGTGGTTGGCGCTGGAAGCAAACATTAGCCCCTTTAGGTGCGTTCCCTAAAACGAGTAACTGTGTTAACGCTATTTTTATCTCATATGCGGCTAATTTGTTACTGCCTAGGGTTGGAGAGGTTTCTCGTTGTGGGATTCTTTCTAAATATGACGGTGTATCCTTCTCTAAATCTTTAGGTACTGTCGTTACGGAACGTTTGATTGATTCTTTATGCGTTGTTCTTATTACTTCTGTAACGTTGTTACTTCAAATAAATGTTTTTAATCGGTTTTTTGAGAAAACGGGAACTAATGTTCATTCTATAGGTGAGTTTTTTACTTCTGCTGAATTTTATATTATTTTGTTTTGTGTCATTGGCGTAAGTGTTCTATTATATTATCTACTGAAAACGCTATCGTTCTTTGAAAAAATGCGTGGTATTGTCCTTAATGTTTGGGAAGGAATTATGTCATTAAAGAAAGTGAATAATATATATTTATTTATTCTCTATACTGTACTTATTTGGTTTTGTTATTTTATGCAGTTTTATGTTACCTTTTATTGTTTCCCCTTTTCCTCTAATTTAGGCTTGTTAGCCGGATTAGTCTTGTTTGTAGGAGGTAGTTTTGCTGTTATTGTTCCGACTCCTAATGGAGCAGGTCCTTGGCATTTTGCTGTTATTTCTATGATGATACTTTATGGAGTAAATGAAACTGATGCGGGAATTTTTGCTTTACTGGTGCATGGTATTCAAACCTTTTTAGTAGTTTTGTTGGGCGTGTATGGTTTGGTGGCTTTACCGTTTATAAATAAAAAACATAACGTATGAAAACAATTCAATCATTAAATCCACAAAATGTGTGGACCAATTTTTATTCTCTTACTCAAATTCCTCGTCCTTCAGGATTTATGAAGCCTGTGACAGATTTCTTGCTTGATTTTGGTAAAAAACATGGATTGGAATCCTTTACCGATGAAGTGGGAAATGTTATAATTCGCAAACCCGCTACTCCGGGTATGGAAAATAGGAAAGGGGTTATATTGCAGGCTCATATGGACATGGTTCCGCAAAAAAATAATGATACGGTACATAATTTTGAGACTGATCCGATTGAAACGTATATTGATGGAGATTGGGTTAAAGCTAAAGGTACTACTTTGGGAGCTGATGATGGTTTAGGAGTAGCTGCTATTATGGCCATTTTGGAAGATAAATCATTGAAACATGGTCCGCTTGAAGCTTTGATTACAAAGGATGAGGAAACAGGCATGTATGGTGCTTTTGGTTTGAAACAAGGAACTTTAGATGGAGAAATTCTTCTTAATTTGGATTCGGAAGATGAAGGTGAACTCTATATTGGCTGTGCTGGTGGAATGGATGTTACTGCTTCTCTCCAATATAAAGAAGTTGCTCCTGAAGAAGGAGACATTGCACTGAAAGTGACATTGAAAGGCTTACGTGGAGGTCATTCTGGATTAGAAATTAATCAAGGACGGGCAAATGCAAATAAATTGTTGGTTCGTTTTGTGCGTGAAGCAGTATCCACTTATGAAGCTCGCTTAGTAAGTTGGGAAGGTGGTAATATGCGCAATGCTATCCCTCGTGAGGCACATGCTGTTGTTACTATTCCTGCAGAGAATGAAGAAGAATTACTTAGCTTGGTGAAATATTGCGAGGATTTATTTAATGAAGAATTCTCTGTTATTGAAACACCTATCAGCTTTAAAGCAGAGCGCGTAGATTTACCAGAAGGGGCTGTACCCGAAGAGATACAAGATAACCTGATTGATGCTATCTTTGCTTGCCAAAACGGTGTGACACGTATGATTCCATCAATACCTGATACTGTAGAAACTTCATCGAACTTGGCAATTATAACTATTAGTAAAGGGGTTGCTGATATAAAAATATTAGCTCGTAGTTCTTCTGATAGTATGAAAGAATATCTAACTACAAGTTTGGAATCTTGTTTTTCAATGGCAGGAATGAAAGTGGAAATGACTGGCGGATATTCAGGTTGGCAACCAGATGTTAATTCTCCTATCCTTCATGCAATGAAAGAATCGTATAAACAACAGTTTGGTGTTGAACCGGCGGTAAAAGTTATTCATGCTGGCTTAGAGTGTGGCATTATTGGTGCTAATGTTCCTGGCTTGGATATGATTTCTTTTGGTCCAACTTTACGTTCTCCTCATTCACCAGATGAAAGAGCTTATATTCCTTCTGTTTCTAAGTTCTACGATTTTCTTGTAGCTACATTAGAACAAACTCCTCTTAAAGATAACTAGAGATTGTTTAACTACTTTTGGATATGAATTTTCTTCTATCCGAAAGTAGTTATTCCTTAAGACAACGGACAGAATAAGCTCCTTTGTAATTGTCAGATATCTCTGATATTGTGTTTGTTGAATATTTTAAGATTGTTATTTTGTCTATAGCTGATCTATCTTCACTTTTTGTTGACCAATACCCAACCTCTTCTGTTTTGTAGATATATTGCGGATTAAAAAAGCCTACCGCAACAATGTTGAGACCAGTTAAGTTTGTAATAGGATTTTCTGATTCTTTCCAATAATTTCCATTTTTAAGTATTGAAGCATTATTCTGAATGTACTGCTCAAGCTTGTGCCAATCATTTAAATAGGGTATGCGCCATCCAATAGGAGCTATTTCATTACTGCTTATAGCTTTGGCATTGTAGAAAAAATAACTTGACTCGTCAGATGGTTTACAATATCCTGCATCTTCATTGTTCGGATCTTCTTTTCTGTGTATTGCTCTGCCAGTATTATAATAACTTGTTTTTAGATTTTTTGCCATCCAATATTGCGTTCCTATTTTAGTGATCGGATATATGATTTCTTCTGAATTTCTTTTGTCTATTATTAGGTCTTCTTTTAATTTTATATGAGGAGAGTTAGCACCATTATTGAAAGACACAATACCCTCAGAGTTTATGTAAAAAACGTAAGGTTCGGATAAGTTGCCCGGAAGATATTTTAAACTTCCATCTGTAGTATTCCAAGATATTTTGCCACCGCATAATTTATCAGTTTCACTTTCTCCCAAAATATTTATTAGGGTTCCGTTGCTTAAATCACTTTTCCCTTTAGTTACTGGATACTCCACGATAGCTTGAGCATTGATGTTGTCTGATATAAGATATTCTTTACATATTTCAGCAATTTCAATATTGTTGCACATGACTTTGTATACATTTGACTCTTGAAAGTTTAAACTGCTTAAGAATATAGCATTTGTTACCTCTCCTGCTACTAAAGTTGTCTTTTCGCCTTCGGTCCATGCTGTAACAGTTGGGTTTATTTTACTGCTAATGCTATTGTTTATATCATTATAGTTAATTATTATTGTACGAGACTCTCCTGACTTCAGAGGGGAGTCACATTTTATAGGAGTTTCATAAATTTTTTCATTAATCTTGAGAGTAATATAGACAGACTTATTGATATCTTGAGGTATCATCAACATTTCTTTTCCAATCAGACTATCCCCTGATATTCTCCATTTCCCGTGAGGTGTAATATGTTTAATTATATCAGTTTTTGTGATACTGTTGGAACTGAAGTTATATATGGCGTGAGTGGCAACATTGTTTATGAATATTCTAGGGTTAGATGTTAAGATACTATCCATTCTTATTTTGCCATTGGTGCTTAATATAAGCTTTATTTTGCAAAATATATGTTTATATTGTAGTTTTACATACTCATTACTAGGGGTTATTCCATTAGTCTCAGCTACAGTAAAATCAGATATAGAGAAATTCTTTTTTGTACTTTGATTAACTTTGACAGACGTCTCTATCTCATCACTTTCTGCAGGGATTCCTGCAGGGTTATAAGGATAGTAACTTATGAAATTGCATTTTTTATTTTTCTCAGGATAGTATATTTCTTCTTCTGCACGAAGGTCAGAATGCTCGGAATAAGTGAAGCGCATATTGTCGACAAATCGTTTTCCATTTAATTTATTAGGTTGAGTTATAACAAATAGCCCTACACTGTCATTATTACTAAAAGCGCTTTCTGATATTCTGGTTTGTAAATCTACAATATTAGAGGATAGTTTGATTGGAGTTTTGCCTTCATCAGTTTTATGGTCTGATATGTCATTTACACATGAAATGTCCAAAAGTGGAATTAGTAATAAAAGAAGGGAGATAGATCCCTCTTTTACACTTAATTTTCTCATGAATCAATCGTTTGTAAAATCTTTCTTCTTATTTTGTGCCTCAAAATTAATATGTTTTTTTTAAATATTATGTATAATACAGATTTTATTTGGGTTAAAATACTTTTCTTTGTGATATTAAGTTGGACTAAAAACTGCTAGATTTATGAAAATAAAATTCATCCCACTCATCTTTATAATTGCTCTTAGCACTTTGCTTCATGCACAATCTTATGATAAACGTTGGTCTAAAATAGAGAAAGCTGAAAAGAATAATCTTCCACAAACAGTAATTAGCCTAGCTGACGGAATTTTTACCAAGGCAGTATCTGAGAAAAACTCTCCTCAGATGTTGAAAGCCTATCTTTGGAAAATGAAATATCAGCAATTGCATGTTCCTGATAGTTTTTATACTTGTTTAGGGAATTTGGAGCGATGGTCTGAAGAAATTGAAAAACCTGTAGATAAAGCTATTCTACACTCTTTATTAGCTCAAATATATGCAAACTATGCAGCTAATAATGCTTGGAAGCTCCGTAAACGGAGTAACCTTGATAATGGAGATTCTTTAAAGGATATTCGTGAATGGAGTGGAAACTTATTGGTCGATAAAGTTTTGCAAGAAACTCAGAAAGCTCTACTCGATTCTTTACTTTTGTTGAATACATCTTCAAAAGTATATGTTCCGTTTATTGAGCAGGCTGATGGAAGTATTTATTATCACCATGATATGTATCATCTTTTGGTGGTAAGAGGCATTTCTGCTCTAAGCTCTGTTTCTTCTTTGGGCAATGATATTCATATTAAAAATCAGATTTCTATCCTATATAGGAATATGATTCATTCTTATAAAGAAAAACAGAATGAAAATGCAGTTTTATTAGCCTCACTTGATAGTCTGAAATGGCGTCGAGGTATAGGAGACATCCCTTTTTTGCAGTCTCCTGTTACGGAAGTGGCTTTTGAATCAAACTCTTTTATTGTTTCGCTGGATAGCATAATTGAAATAGCTAAAAAGCGAGAACTTTGTGCGGAATTTTATCTTCTAAAAGCAGAACAAGCAAAAAACGAACAACTGAATGCTTTAGCTCTGAAACTTTGTGATACAGCTATATCTTTATATCCCAGTTATAAGAGAATTAATGCGTTGAAGAATCTTAGAGCACAAATACTTCAACCAACATTAGATGTTAATATGTTTCAGATAGTATACCCTTGTTCTGAATTACAAATGAATATTTTTCACTCTAATCTAAAGGGATTTACTGTAGAACTTTATAAAGTTAATTTGGCTACTGATTCACCTAAATTAGCACAGAGAAATAAGGATAAAAACTTTTATTCTACATATTGCAAGAAGATAAATTCTCAACATTTCGCACTCTCTCTTGCTTCGGATTATGTGAAAAGAGATACTACTCTTAAATTCACTTCACCTACTGAAGGCCTTTATTTATTGAAAATGATTCCAGATGCTAAGGCTCGAATCACTGAAGATCGATTATTGTATGCTAGCAAATTTGAAATACTGTCTCGAAAATTGCCTTCTGGCAAATCTGAATTTATAGCTTTGGACTCAAAGACAGGGCATCCTATAGCTAATGCTCTCCTCCGATTATATGCGAATGAGAAAGGAGTCAAAGTAGAAAAGGATACTTTTAATATGAATTCTGAAGGTAGAGTCGAAGTTTCATGGCAGAAAAAGTATCGATATTTTAAAATTGAGACAAAGGGGGATAAAGCAATGCCTATGCGCTCTATTTATGGTAATTCTTATTTTTATAATGCACATCAATCTTCGCAGGAGGAGATAAAGCTTCTAACGGACCGAACTATATACCGTCCTGGACAAACTGTCTATGTAAAGGGTATCGTTTATGATTTATCGTCCGATACGGCTAATGTTCTTCCAGGGGAGGATTACACGGTAATCCTTGCGAATGCTAGTGGAGAGAAAATACATGAGAAAAAAGTGCATACTAATGATTTTGGTTCTTTCACTACAGAGATAGTTTTACCATTATCTTGTCTTAATGGAACTTATACTATAAAAACCGAAAATAGTTGGTTGAATATTCAGGTAGAAGAATATAAACGTCCTACGTTTAGTATTACTTTTGAGTCACAAGATAAATCTTATCAGCTAGGTGATTCGTTGCAAGTGCTAGGGAAAGCGCAAACATATGCAGGGGTGCCTTTACAAGAAGGAATGGTGAAATATGTGGTGACTCGCTCTTTCGGCTTTTGGGAAAATATTATTTTAAGCCCATCAGTAACCTTGGTCTCAGGCGAAACAAAAATAAATAAAGAAGGCACCTTCATTGTACCATTTTTATTGGAGAAAGAGGAGGACGAAGAAGACGAAGAGCAACTATATACTTATACGCTTGATGTTTTTGTTACCAATTCTGTTGGTGAGACACAAAAAGCTTCGACTTCTTTTGCGGTTGGAGATTATTCGTTAATTCTTACTACAGATTTATCTGAGAAAATATGCAAAGATGATGTTATTGAATCTATTTTTGAAGCTAGAAATCTAAATAATAAATTATTATCTATAGCGGGAGAGTATAAACTATATCCTTATACAGATAGGAAAGGTTTGAATATTGCTCAACTTCCGGTTTCTGCAGGCTCATTCGTTTCTAATAAAAAAACTGATTTATCGGCATGGAAAAGATTGCCATCCGGTGTTTATAAATTGATTTTGACTGCCAGTGATGATCAAGGAAAAGAAGTTACTTCTGAGCAAGACATAACGCTGTTCTCTCTTTTGGATTCTCATCCAGCTACTGATGCTTCAATATGGTATTATGCGGCAAATACCTCTTTTGATCACAAGAATCCGGCTGTCTTCATGTTTGGTACCTCTGAGAAAGATGTTTATGTTATGATGGATGTTTTCTGTGGAAGTAAAAGAATGCCAAGTAGTACTATTCTTAACTTAACAGATTCAGTAAAGCGCTTTGAAATACCTTATAGAACAGAATATGGTGATGGTTTGAAGATCATTTTCGCTTTTGTGAAAAATGGACGGCTATATCAGCAAGATGTGAGTTTAACGAAGACTATTCCAGATAAAGTTCTGAAAACAAAATGGGAGGTCTTCCGCGATCGATTGCAGCCTGGGGAGAAAGAAGAATGGAAATTGACACTCAAAACTCCAGATGGAAAGCCTGCCATAGCTGAGATGTTAGCTACGATGTATGATGCTTCTCTTGATAAAATTCGAAAAAATAATCAATCTTTAAAAATTACTTATTCAAGGCACTTACCTATTGTTTATTGGCAAAAACACTATTTCAATGATAATTATTATCATTTGGATTTCATTAATAAGTGGTATGATGTCCCTTCTTTTTCTTATGACTCATTTGTCAATCCAAGTCTTGATGTTGATAAACCAGAAATATTAGTGAGAGGTTTCTCTACTTTAAAGAAAGAGAATGGTTTGGGAGAGGTATTTATGATGACAGTAGGTTCCGAGCAGAAGAGTGCAGAAGAGAATGATTTGGCAGGAAATGGATTGTTACCTCAAGAATTAGCTTTGCGAACAAACTTTGCAGAAACTGCCTTTTTCTACCCTCAATTACATTCGAATGATAAGGGCGAAATTTCTTTTGTTTTCACAATGCCTGAGAGTTTAACTACTTGGAATTTTAGGGGATATGCACATACGAAAGGAATGCTTACAGCTATGTTGGAAAAAGAGGTTGTAGCTAGTAAGGAGTTTATGCTTACTCCTAATTTACCGCGTTTTGTAAGGGTAGGAGATAAGGCCAGTATTGCAGCTTCAATTACGAATTTTACCCAAAGTGCAGTATCCGGTAAAGTTAGCTTGATTTTATTTGATCCTATAACAGAAAAAGTGATAGCCACTCAAAAACAGAAGTTTTTTGTAGATACAGCTAAGGTTGCTAAGGTTCAATTTTCTTTTGTGGTACCTGATAAATATGAAGTATTAGGTTGTCGTATGATAGCTAATGGAGGTTCCTTTAGTGATGGGGAACAACACATTCTGCCGGTTTTGAGTAATAAAGAAGTTGTAACAGAGGCGGTTGCATTGCCCGTTCGAGGAGATAAGCCATACAACTTCTCAATAAAATCATTGTTTAATTATCAAAGTAAGAGTGCCACGGATAAGCGCTTGACTTTTGAGTTTACTTCTAATCCGGCGTGGTACGCTGTTCAAGCTTTACCATCGCTTACTATGCCTACTAACGAGAATGCTATTTCTTGGGCAAGTACGTACTACGCAAACTCTTTGGCTTCGTATATAATGAATGCTCAACCTAAAATAAAAGCTGTTTTTGATTCTTGGAAACTGCAAGGAGGGGATAAGGATGCTTTTCTTAGTAATTTGCAGAAAAATGAGGAAGTGAAGAATATTTTGCTAGAAGAGTCTCCTTGGTTATTGGAAGCTAAAAATGAGGCAGAACAAAAACAACGTATTGCTCTTCTTTTCGACTTGAATAATATACAGAATAGTAATACTGTAGCATTGGCTAAGTTAAAAGAACTTCAGCTACACAATGGCTCTTGGAGCTGGTATAAAGGGATGAATGCTAGTCGATATATTACTCAATTTGTTGTTGAGACTTTGGCTCGTTTTACTCTTTTAACCAATAAACCGTTGGATGGAGAGGCGTTAAGAATGCAGAGGGAAGCATTTGATTTTCTTCACTCTGAGGCATTGACTGAATATAACTCAATACTAAGGTCAAAAGATTCTGCTTCTGAGAAGTATGTTCTTTCAAACTCTGCTTTAGAATATCTTTACCTTATTGCATTATCGGGTGAAAAAGTCCCTAATAAATATAAGGCTGCATGCACTTATTTCTTAAATAAAGTCGGTACGTTACTAAGCTCTTCTGATTTATTAATTAAAGCACATGCGGCAATTGCTCTTCATCACTTCGATCGCTTTGCTGAGGCGAAAGCTTTTATGGCTTCAATAAAAGAGTATGCTGTGCAAGATGAAGAACACGGAATGTATTTTGCATTCAATGAAGAGAGTTCTTATGCAGGGAGTGGAACAAAGATAGCTGCACATGTGGCAGCTATGGAAGCTTTTGATCTTGTTAGTCGTGACACGCTCTCGGTTGAAAAGATGAAATTATGGCTCTTGAAACAGAAACAAACTCAACAGTGGAATTCGCCTATAGCTACTGTAAATGCTGTATATGCGTTACTTTATCGTTCTTCTGATTTGTTAAGTAATGATGCTGGGGCAACAATCTATTTTGGAGATAGAATGATTGCCTCTCCATCTGAAGATCAGGGGGTAGGTTATGTAAAGAAGGTTATTACGGATGCGTCTCTTATAGAGAAGTTACCTGATATTAAAATAACCAATTTAGGTAAAGGAATTGCTTGGGGAAGTGTATATGCTCAGTATCGCGAAGATTTAGATAAAGTAAGAGAACATGGCAAAGAATTGCTTGTGGAGAAACAACTGTACCTTAAGCAAGTAATAAACCATCAAGCTCAACTACATTTATTATCTCCCAGAGAAGCCTTATCGGTAGGAGACAAAGTAGTGGTTCGTCTCACTATACGCCTTGATCGTGCGATGAATTTTGTGCAGTTAAAGGACCAACGACCTTCATGTTTCGAGCCTCTTAATTCTATCTCAAAGTATCATTGGAGTTCAGGCTTAGGCTATTATACATCTATAAAAGATGCTTCTACAAATTTCTTTTTTGATTCTTTAAAGAAAGGAGTATATGTTTTAGAGTGCGAATATATAGTCGATAGAGCTGGTGTGTATGAGTCAGGCTTAGCTACTATTCAATCTGCATATGCTCCTGAATATGTATCTCATTCATTGTCTACTAAAATAGAGGTTAAAAATTAACCTCTATTTCATTGGCTCTAATTCACTAAAAAGGGCTATTTTTGTGCATTGAACTTATATCATTAAAAATAAAAACGATGAAAGCCTGTTTTGCCTCTATATTTTTCTTTTTTGTTTTCACCTTAACTGTTTTGGGTCAACCTCATATTTCTTCAAACAAAGAGACGCATAATTTTGGGCAGGTGGCTTGGAAACAACCTGTTACAGCTCAATATACCATAACGAATACAGGGAATCAACCGTTAGTGTTGACTAACATCACTACTTCGTGCGGATGTACTGTTGCTGATTGGACGAAGACTCCTATTAAACCGGGAGCTAAGGGAAGCGTTAGTGCAACTTTTGATGCAGAGGCGTTGGGGCATTTTAATAAATCACTGGCTATTTACAGCAATGCTCAACCTAGTTTGGTCTATCTTAATTTTGTAGGCGAAGTGGTTCAAGAGGTTAAAAACTATGAAGAAACACACCCTTATCTTATTGGGAAAATACGGATTAATCAGAATACAATTGATTTTCCTGATGTGAAACGTGGAGATTCTCCTGAAATAACTTTGAGCATAGTGAATCAATCTGATAGACCTTACGAACCGGTGTTGATGCATCTACCTCCTTATATAAAAATGGAAAAGAAACCTAATGTTTTGCTACGCGGAAAGAAAGGTGTTATAAAATTGACTTTAAATACAAAGCTATTAGTTGATTTTGGATTAACTCAAGCTTCTGTCTATTTATCGCGTTTTGCAGGTGATAAGGTTAGCGAAGAAAACGAACTTCCTATTTCTGTTGTTTTACTTCCTGATTTTTCTGAAATGAATGAGGTAGAGAGAGCTAACGCGCCATCTATTCATTTATCAGATACTCTTATTGATTTCAGAGCTCGTTTAGCGAAGAAGAACAAAGCTTCACATGCGATCGTTATAACTAATATGGGGAAATCTGCTTTACGGATTGGTAAACTACAAGTGTTTAATTCTGCTGTAGGGGTAAAATTGAAAAAGACACTTTTGCAGCCTGGTGAAAAGACTAAACTAGAGGTTAGTCTTAAAAAGAAAGGGCTTAAAAAGAAAAGGCATCTGCGTATATTAATGATTACCAATGATCCTGCTAAGCCCAAGGTGGAGATAAACTTACGAGCAAAGTAAAGACGATGGCTCGGAGAATAAATTGAATTTATATGGAACATTTAGAAAATAATAAAGAATATAAAGGTCTTGTTGTAAACTCGGGGATAGAGCAACCTGCTTCTGTTAATCCTTACTTGAATAAAACAAAAACGAAGAAGCGTAAGCTTTCAGTGAATGATTTTGTAGATGGCATTTTAAAGGGTAGTGTACCTGTTTTGAGTCAGGCGGTAACATTGGTGGAAAGTGTGAGTCCTGAGCATCAGTCTATCGCACAAGAGGTGATTGAGAAGTGCCTTCCTTATTCAGGGAATTCAACTCGTATCGGTATTAGTGGTGTTCCTGGTGCAGGTAAGAGTACTTCGATTGATGTATTCGGCTTACATGTTTTGCAAAAGGGAGGGAAGTTAGCTGTTTTAGCTATTGACCCGAGTAGCGAACGAAGTAAAGGAAGTATCCTCGGAGATAAAACTCGGATGGAACAGCTTTCTGTTCACCCTAATTCTTTTATTCGTCCTAGCCCTTCAGCAGGATCTCTCGGTGGAGTTGCACGTAAAACTCGTGAAACGATAATTCTTTGTGAAGCTGCAGGTTTTGATAAAATATTTGTTGAGACTGTGGGGGTTGGTCAAAGTGAAACTGCCGTACATTCTATGGTCGATTTCTTCTTGCTTATTCAGCTTGCGGGAACTGGTGATGAACTGCAAGGAATTAAGCGAGGTATTATGGAAATGGCAGATGGGATTGTAATAAACAAGGCAGATGGCAGTAATATTGATAAGGCAAAACTTGCTGCGAGTCAATTTCGTAATGCTCTTCATTTGTTTCCTGCCTCTGACTCAGGTTGGATTCCTAAGGTTCTCACTTATTCCGGTTTTTATAACTTAGGCGTAAAAGAAATCTGGGATATGGTTGATGAATACATGAGCTTTGTTAAAGACAATGGCTATTTTGATTATCGTAGGAATGAACAAAGTAAATATTGGATGTATGAAACAATCAATGAGCATCTTAGGGATAGTTTTTATAATGATGAGAAGATTAAAGCTATGTTGGTTGAAAAAGAGAAAAAAGTGCTGAGTGCTGATCTGACTTCATTTGTAGCTGCTAGAGATTTGCTTGATGCATACTTTAGAGAACTGAAACAGAAATAACTGTTCTCGATAATCGATAAGCTAGATTCAATTCTTTAGATATTTGATCGCATAAGATGTTATTTTTCTTTTGCGATCTTTTTTTATTTTTTCTGATTCCTTTTCATGAGAATATCATTTATTTATCTAACTCTAAAAAACAAGCGACGTCTTTATACGTTTATAAATCATTAAAATGACGTATATTTGCGTTGTAATAAAGAGATGATAATATGGCACAAGCTAAAAAACAATTATTTGAAATTGACCTTCAAACTAATGCTGAGTTTTTTAAAGCATTGGCTCATCCGGCTCGTTTGGCTATTCTTGAATATTTAGCTGAAACAAAAACTTGTATAACGAATGATTTTGCAGATGAATTACCACTGAGTCGAACTACTGTGAATCAGCATTTGTTGGAGCTGAAAAATGCTAAACTAGTTAATTCTCATTCGGAGGGAGTGAAAACATTTTATTGCTTAAACATGGATAAAATACAAGAATTTAAAGCTTTGTTAGATGGCTTTATGAGTAAAATTAGTGATCCTGAAAATTGTCGTAAACAAATTAAATAGCATTATAGAATGAAAATCTTAATATTATGCACTGGTAATAGCTGTCGTAGTCAAATGGCTCATGGCTTTTTACAATCTTTTGATAAAACGTTGGAGGTTTACTCTGCAGGGACGGATATAGCAGAAAGAGTAAATCCTTTAGCTATTAAGGCGATGGAAGAAGTTGGCATAGATATTAGTCAACATACTCCAACAAGTGTCGCAACTTATTTAGATGAAGAATGGGATTATGTGATTACTGTTTGTGGAGGAGCAAAAGAAACCTGCCCGATGTTTTTGGGTAATGTTGGTAAAAGACTACATATAGGATTCGATGATCCATCGCATGCAAAAGGTACGCCTGAGTTTATTTGGAGTGAGTTTGAACGTGTTAGAGATGAGATAAAACAACGTTTCTTTGATTTTTATCAATTAGAAATTCAATCTTCGGATAATCTTTGTTGTGGTAGAGGCTGCTGTTTTTAATACGAGTTATTGATTCTATTGTTTTCATATAGAGGGGAACCTATATTGACGCTTTTACAGGGAGTATTGCACATTGCTGATTGATATAGGAATACAAGGAGTTGTTTCTATCAGGAACAACTCCTTGTATTTATCATTTTAATGGGCTATTCTGATAAGCGAGATGAAACTCTACTACCGCTTCAATGCCTTTACGAAATATCTCTAAGGGGAAATTTTCGTTAGGGGAATGGATCGCATTGGATTCCAGTCCGAAACCCATTAAGATCGTTTTGATTCCTAACACTTTTTCAAAGGTTGAGATAATCGGGATACTTCCTCCACGGCGAACAGCTAATGGCTTTTTCCCAAAGGCAATCTCGAAACCTTTTTGAGCAGCTTGGTAAGCTGGTAGAGATATAGGGCATACATAGCCTTCTCCACCATGCATAGGAGTTATCTTGACTTCTACACTCTTAGGAGCAATGCTACGAATATAATCGACAAACAGTTGTGAGATTTTTTCGTGGTCTTGATGAGGAACGAGTCGGCAAGAGACTTTTGCATAAGCTTTAGAGGGTAATACTGTTTTAGAGCCTTCGCCTGTATATCCACCCCAAATGCCACATACATCAAATGATGGGCGACAACTATTTCGTTCTAATGTAGAATATCCTATCTCTCCGGAAAGTTCTTTTACCCCAATGGCTTCTTTGTATTTCTCTTCATCAAATGGAATATGCGCAATCATTTCCCTTTCAGCTTGCGAAACCTCTTCTACATCATTATAGAAGCCGGGTATTGTAATACGTCCATTGGCATCTGTTACACTACTAATCATTTTACAGAGAGTATTAATGGGATTAGCAACAGCTCCTCCAAAGTGTCCGGAATGCAGGTCACGATTGGGCCCGGTAACTTCAAGTTCCCAATAAGCCAATCCTCGAAGTCCTGTGGTAAGCGAAGGAAGGTCAGCTCCTAACATACTTGTATCGCTTACTAAGATAATGTCCGCTTTTAGCAATTCTTTGTGTTCTTCGCAAAATGCTTCTAAGCTAGGTGAACCAATTTCTTCTTCTCCTTCGAAGATGAACTTGATATTGTTTTTTAATAAATTATTTTTCAGTAGATACTCAAAAGCCTTAACTTGAATAAATGATTGTCCTTTGTCATCATCAGCTCCACGAGCCCAGATATGTTCGTCTCTAATTTCAGGACTAAAGGGTTGGCTATTCCAAAGATCTAACGGCTCGGCAGGCATTACGTCATAGTGTGCATAAACTAATACCGTTTTTGCATCAGGATTAACCTTTTTTTCTGCAAAAACAATGGGGTTGCCCGCTGATGGCATGACAATTGCTTCATCCACTCCGGCTTCTAATAAAAGCAGTCTCCACTGTTGAGCACAAGCCATCATATCATCTTTGTGTTCGGGTTTTGCACTGATGCTTGGAATGCGGATAAGGCTGAATAAATCTTCTATGATTTTTGTCTCATTTTCTTTTATATAATTCTGTATGTTATTCATGTTTATAGTTTAATTATAATTGTGTCGTCCTGTCTATCAGGTAAAAATCGAGTATTGTAAGAGCGGCCATAGCTTCAACAATGGGAACAGCTCTAGGCAAAACGCAAGGGTCGTGACGCCCTTTAGCTTTGAGAGTTGCATCTACTCCGTCAATATTGACTGTGTGTTGTTCCATTAATACAGTGGCTACCGGCTTGAAAGCGACCCGGAAAAAGATATCTTGTCCATTGCTAATGCCTCCTTGCATGCCTCCGGAGTGATTGGTATGTGTGTCAATGACTCCATCATTGTTGAAGAAAACATCATTTTGTTCAGAACCTTTTTGCTTCAATCCCTTGAATCCATCTCCATATTCAAAAGCCTTGGCGGCATTGATGCTCATCATGGCATTGGCGAGTGCAGCATGCAATTTACCAAATACAGGTTGACCTAAACCGATGGGGCATCCTTTAATTACGCAAGTAACGACTCCTCCGATGGTATCACCTTCTCCTTTAATTTTATAAATTAGATCTTGCATTTCCTTAGCTTTCTCTTGATCAGGGCATCTTACCGGATTGTTTTCAATGGTCTCAAGATCGTATTCTTTGTATTCTTTTTCCAACTTGATGGGGCCTACTTGTGATGTAAATGCTGTAATGTGGATGCCTAGTTGGTTTAATGCGAGTTTGGCAAGAGCACCGCCTACTACGCGCGAGATAGTTTCGCGAGCGGACGATCTACCACCTCCTCGATGGTCGCGGATACCATATTTCACATTATAAGTATAATCAGCATGCGAAGGGCGATAGAGTTCTTTCATGTTGTCGTAATCATTGGAATGTTGATTCTTGTTCCAAACCATAAAACCGATAGGACATCCAGTTGACTTTCCTTCAAATATCCCGGAAAGAAATTCTACTTCATCTGTTTCGTTACGTGAAGTCGTAATAGTGGATTGTCCAGGTCGACGCCGGTTAAGTTCTTTTTGCACAAAATCCATATCTATGCGAATACCTGCGGGAAATCCGTCGATGACTCCGCCTATACCTTTACCATGTGATTCTCCAAAACTCGTTAATCTGAGAATATTACCAAATGAATTGAACATGATTGCTGATGTTTTAATGGTTACCTATGCAAATATAACAAACTTTTCGACATTTGGGTCGTTGCTATTTATAGGAATAATTCAAAACTTTTATTTTTTATAAATTTTACTGCATTGAATTCCTTTTTTATACTCCTGTTATTATTGCTTCGATGTAACATCTCATTCTTTATATTTAAGCTTTTTGTTCTTTTATTGCTATTCGTTTTGCCTTCATATTTTAATCGAATGGAAAAGAGAAAATTGAATAATCTTTTTTAAGGTGCAATGTTAACTTCTTGCAATCAATATTTAATTAATAGATCTTAAGAATTTTATCAGGATTGCTTTCTATTAGGTCTTAAATTTTATAACGATATGCTCTCATGAAGTCGCACCGTTTTAAGGCTTAAGTTTTGTGTAAATCTGTTTGTGCTTTTGATTCATTTTATTGCGTCATTGTGATGGATGCTGCAATAAAAAGCTTTGTTTAATGCTGTCTTTTATGTCTTTTGCTTTGTACAGGAAGAGTATATTTTATATTTTTGCAAGAAATATGCCATATTCAATGACAGAAGAAGAAAGAAAAAAAATAATAGATTTAGTTAAGTCAGAAGTTGTTCCAGCTATTGGTTGTACAGAACCTATAGCTGTGGCTCTATGTGTAGCGAAGGCTACTGAGGTATTGGGTTGTAAGCCTGATAAAATAACGGCTATATTAAGTGCCAACATCCTCAAAAATGCAATGGGGGTTGGTATACCTGGTACGGGGATGGTTGGCTTGCCTATAGCTATTGCTTTAGGTGCGTTAATTGGAAAATCGGAAAATCAACTTGAAGTTTTAAGAGATACTACGCCCGAAGCATTAGAAGAAGGAAAGAAATTCATTGATGAAAAGCGAATAAATATTTGTCTCAAAGAAGATATTGCAGAGAAACTCTATATTGAAGTTCTTTGTGAAGCGGATGCAAAAAGTGCAAAAGCCGTTATTTCTGGAGGACATACTTCGTTTATTTATATTTCTCGCGACACAGATGTTTTACTTGATAAAGTTGCTGTTAAGGCGGAAAGAGAGGAAGAGTCTTCGCTTAATCTAACTCTTTATAAGGTTTATGATTTTGCTGTGACAGCTCCGCTGGAGGAAATTCGCTTTATACTTGAAACTTCTCGTCTTAATAAAGCTGCAGCTGAGAGTTCATTTAAAGGAGATTATGGTCATTCTTTAGGTAAAATGCTTAGAGGTAGTAAAGAGCGCCAAATGATGGGCAATGGAACATTATCTCATATCTTATCCTATACTTCTGGAGCTTGTGATGCTCGTATGGCAGGTGCCATGATTCCTGTTATGAGTAACTCTGGAAGTGGAAATCAGGGTATTTCTGCAACTTTGCCAATTGTGGTTTATGCAGAAGAGAATAATAAATCTGAAGAAGAGTTGATACGTGCTTTAATGATGAGCCATCTTACTGTTATTTATATAAAGCAAAGTCTTGGGAGGCTTTCTGCTTTATGTGGTTGCGTGGTTGCAGCTACCGGCTCGAGTTGTGGTATCACTTGGTTGATGGGAGGTAATTTTCATCAGATTGCTTTCTCTGTGCAAAATATGATAGCAAACTTAACTGGGATGATTTGTGATGGTGCAAAACCAAGTTGTGCTTTGAAAGTAGCTAGTGGCGTTTCTACAGCGGTGCTTTCAGCAATGATGGCTATGGAGAATAAATGTGTAACTTCTGTGGAAGGTATAATTGATAAGGAAGTGGATTGTAGTATTCGTAATCTGACGCGTATTGCTGCGCAAGGAATGAACGAAACAGATCGGTTAGTATTGGATATAATGACCCACAAAGATAAATAGTACTTTGGTACTATGGATAAAATATTACTTGTGAAGGTCAAAAATAGATATTCTTATATAAAAAATGCAGCAAAATTCATTGCTGCGTTTTTTATATAATTTGAAAATTAAGATTAGTTTCCTCCGCAGCTACAATTTCCACCGCATCCGCAACCTTCACCTTCTTCTTGTTCTTTAGAACCACATCCGCATCCACCAGCTTCATTTTCATCGCTACCGCAACTACAACTGCCACATCCGCATCCACTATCTTCTCCACTCATCATGTTAACTATACCTTGTATTTCTTCATTAGTTGCTTCACGACTTTCTAATACTTCACCTACAAAAGTTAAATCATTGCCAGCTAAAGGATGGTTCATATCCATTATTACTGTTTCAGCTTTTACTTCTACAACAGTTCCATTAATACGGTGACCTTCAGAATCCATTAAAGGAACAACGTTTCCATTATAAATTCTTTCTGAGTCAAAATGTCCATCTATTTCAAATATTTGTCTTGGTAGTTCAAGTACATGCTCTTCGTCATACTCTCCATAAGCTTCATTTGAAGAAATCGTAAACTCGAATTTATCTCCCGCAGCTAAATCTTTTAACTGCTCTTCAAAAGCTTCCAAAGTAGTACCCATACCTGAGATAAATTGGAACGGACGTTCGGAGGTTGCTTTTTCTACTAAATCTTTTTCTCCATCTTCCGTAACGTATAGTTCATATGCTACAGTGATATACTTGTTTGCTACTATTGTTTCCATTTTCTATTTTTAATATTAAAGGGTTAATAATGCCCGATTATACGGGCTGCAAAGATATAAATAAATCAGTTTGGTCTGAGAATATAAGAGCTTTAATTTCAGTTTATTAAGTTCTTTATTCGTTTTGTGATTTTTATACTTTTATGCATTAGTGTTTATAGTTGTAATTAAAACTATTATGTGATAAACTAGGATATAAACACCTTGTTTCCTTACGATTATTTATGAATAAACGTTTTTTTTCTTCGATTTGTTTTGGAGTTTATGAAAAAGCGTCTAACTTTGCAGCATGATTTAGAAATAAGTAACATGAATATAAATACATCTATTAACCTCTCTCTGCTGCATATTATTACCGTCGTGGTGGTCCCATCAAGAGCGTGAGAAAGGTTGTGTATGTATATTCGTACAATAGAGATATTAATTGGAGCCTTTCTCGCTATGTGAGAAAGGCTTTTCTTATTATAACAAAAGAGATAGAATAATGAAAAAGCAATTACGGAGTTCATTTAGTACGCAAGGTCGACGCATGGCAGGTGCCCGTGCATTATGGGCCGCTAATGGTATGAAGAAAGAACAATTGGGAAAACCAATTATCGCTATAGTTAACTCATTTACACAATTTGTTCCCGGTCATGTGCATTTACATGATATTGGCCAGCAAGTGAAAAGGGAAGTTGAAAAGTTAGGTTGTTTTGCTGCTGAATTTAATACGATTGCTATTGATGACGGTATTGCTATGGGGCATGATGGTATGCTTTATTCTTTACCTTCACGTGATATTATAGCCGATAGCGTAGAGTATATGGTCAATGCTCACAAGGCAGATGCGATGGTTTGCATTAGTAATTGCGATAAAATTACTCCGGGCATGTTAATGGCCGCTATGAGGCTGAATATACCGACAGTATTTGTGTCTGGTGGCCCGATGGAAGCAGGTGAACTTGACGGGCAACATCTTGACTTGATTGATGCTATGATAAAATCAGCAGATGCTAATGTTAGTGATAATGAAGTAGCTAAGATTGAGCAAAGTGCATGTCCTACTTGCGGTTGTTGCTCAGGGATGTTCACAGCTAATTCAATGAATTGTCTTAATGAAGCAATTGGTTTGGCACTTCCCGGTAATGGTACTATTGTGGCGACTCATGCAAACAGAGCGCAACTCTTTAAAGATGCTGCAAAACTGATTGTAGAGAATACATTTAAATATTATGATAAGGGCGATGAAACAGTTTTGCCTCGAAATATAGCTACTCGCGCTTCTTTTTTAAACGCGATGACTTTAGACATTGCGATGGGAGGATCTACTAACACGGTGCTTCACTTATTGGCAATTGCCCATGAGGGCGAAATTGAATTTACGATGGACGATATTGATATGCTTTCCCGTAAGAGCCCATGTCTATGCAAGGTTGCTCCGAATACTCAGAAATATCATATTCAGGATGTGAATCGTGCGGGTGGTATTATGGCTATTATGGGCGAATTAGCTAAAGGCGGATTTATAGAAACCAATGTGAATCGTATAGATGGAGTGACCTTAACTCAAGCAATTGATAAATATTGTATTACTAGTCCTAATGTCACTGATGAAGCTATTAAGAAATATAAAAGTGCGGCTGCCGGTAAGTTTAATTTGATACTTGGTTCTCAGGATGTTTATTATAAAGAGTTAGATACTGATAGAGTGTCAGGATGTATTCGCGATGTAGAGCATGCTTACTCTAAAGATGGTGGTTTAGCTGTACTGAAAGGGAATATTGCTCAAGATGGATGTGTGGTTAAAACTGCCGGTGTAGATGAAAGTATTTGGAAATTTAGTGGTCCTGCTAAAGTCTTTGATTCGCAAGATGCTGCATGTGACGGAATTTTAGCAGGAAAGGTTGTAAGTGGTGATGTTGTGGTTATAACTCATGAAGGACCTAAAGGTGGTCCGGGAATGCAAGAAATGCTTTATCCTACTTCATATATTAAATCTCGCCATTTAGGAAAAGAGTGTGCGCTTATTACAGATGGACGTTTTAGTGGTGGAACATCTGGGTTAAGTATAGGGCATATTTCTCCAGAAGCTGCTGCTGGAGGTAATATTGGAAAAATTCAAAACGGAGATATTATAGAAATCAATATACCAGAGAGAAGTATCAATGTGAAATTGACAGATGAAGAGTTAGCGACACGTCCGATGACTCCTGTTACCCGTGAACGTAATGTACCGAAAAGTTTGAAGGCTTATGCTAGTATGGTTAGTTCGGCAGATAAGGGAGCAGTTCGTTTGATTGATTAAACATAAGTATGGACAAAAGAAATAGATAAAATAATGGAAAAACAACTCATAACAGGCTCAGAGGCGTTGATTCGCTCATTGATTCATGAAGGGGTGGAAACCGTTTTTGGCTATCCTGGCGGAGCTATTATGCCAGTCTACGATTGCTTATACGATTATAAAGAGAAATTAAATCACGTACTTGTTCGTCATGAACAAGGTGCTACACATGCTGCGCAAGGATATGCTCGTGTTTCTGGAAAAGTGGGAGTTTGCTTCGTTACAAGCGGTCCGGGTGCTACAAATGCTGTTACAGGTATTGGTGATGCAATACTTGATAGTACGCCAATGGTTGTTATTGCTGGACAAGTTGGATCATCTTTATTAGGAACTGATGCTTTTCAAGAGATAGATATTGTTAGTATTACGCAGCCAATAACAAAATGGAGTTACCAGATTCGTCGTGCTGAAGATATTCCATGGGCAGTAGCTCGGGCTTTTTATATTGCCAGTAGTGGAAGACCCGGACCGGTTGTTCTTGATTTTGCAAAAAACGCTCAATTTGAAAAGACAGAATATGAACCTTTTAAATTGGATTATATTCGTAGTTATGTTCCCGTACCTGAGGTTGAAATGAGTGCTGTTTCTCAAGCTGCTAAGTTAATAAATTCATCAAAAAAACCTTTAGCTCTTGTAGGACAAGGTGTTGAATTGGGGGATGCGCAACTAGAATTGGTTGATTTTCTAGAGAAGGCAGATATTCCTGCAGGATGTACTTTACTTGGTTTATCAGCTCTTCCTTCAGGGCACCCTTTGAATAAAGGTATGTTAGGTATGCACGGTAATTTGGCACCCAATATTAAAACAAATGATTGTGATGTACTTATTGCTATCGGGATGCGTTTTGATGATCGCGTGACTGGGAATCTGAAAACTTACGCAAAACAGGCCAAAATTATTCATTTCGATATTGATCCGGCGGAAATAGATAAAAATGTGAAGACGGATGTAGCTGTATTGGGTGATTGCAAGGAATCGCTTGCTGCTGTAACTAAACTTTTAGAGAAGAATACGCATCGCGAATGGAGAGATAGTTTTAAAGAGTTTGAAGATAAAGAGTATGATCAAGTTATAGAAAAAGAACTGACTCCTCAAAAAGGTTCGATAACTATGGGCGAGGTGGTAAATGATGTATCTGAGGCAACTAATCATGAAGCTATTCTTGTTACTGACGTAGGACAAAACCAAATGGTGGCAGCTCGTTATTTCCGTTTTACTAAAAATAGAAGTATGGTTACTTCGGGAGGTTTAGGTACAATGGGCTTCGGACTTCCTGCAGCAATTGGAGCTGCTTTTGGTGCATCAGACAGAACAGTTTGTTTGTTTTGTGGAGATGGTGGTTTACAGATGACTATTCAAGAATTTGGTACTATTATGGAAACTGGAATTAATGTGAAAATAATACTACTTAATAATAATTTTCTTGGCATGGTACGCCAATGGCAGGAGCTCTTTTTTGAGGAAAGATATTCTAATACCCCTATGATTAATCCTGATTTTATCAGAATTGCATCTGCATATGGTATTAAAGGTAAAAAAGTTGTGGAACGCGCTGAATTAGCCGATGGCATTAAAGAAATGTTGGCTACTTCGGGTTCATTTCTTTTGGAAGTTGTGGTAAGAAGAGATAGCATGGTCTATCCGATGACCCCTGCGGGAGGTACAGTTACAAATATGTTATTAGGTTAATTAAATGAATATGGATAAAACATTATATACTCTCAATGTTTACTCTGAAAATATAGCAGGTATTCTTAATCAGATAACGACTATATTTACCCGTAGACAATTGAATATAGAAAGTTTGAATGTTTCGGCTTCTTCTATTAAAGGTATTCATAAGTATACTATTACTTTGTGTACAGATGAGGATACCATACAAAAAGTGACAAAGCAGATAGAGAAACGTATTGATGTGGTACAAGCTCATTATTTCACTGATGATGAAATATTCTATAGAGAGATAGCTCTTTATAAAGTTCCCACAAATGAACTTCTTGAAAGCAACCAAATAGAAGCGATTGTTAGTACTCATAATGCACGTATCATTGAAGTCAATTCTACTTTTTTGGTAATCCAAAAGTCTGGTACTACAGAGGAAACACAGGCTCTTTATGATGAGCTGACCAAAATTGGAATCTTGCAATTTGTTCGTTCTGGACGTATTGCAATTACCAAAAGTTGTGTTGAAAAACTCAGTGGATATCTTGCCGAGAGAGAAGCAAAACATATTCGCAGTAAAAAGATTTGTGAAGAATGAATGAAGAGGAGAGTAAAATAGGAACTTATCACTTCATCGCAGAGCCTTTTCATGTAGATTTTAGTGGTAGGCTTACGATGGGAGTGCTGGGTAATCATTTGCTGAATTGTGCGGGATTTCATTCGACAGATCGTGGTTTTGGTATCGCCTCTTTGAATGAAGATAATTATACGTGGGTTCTTTCTAGGCTGGCTATTGAATTGGATGAAATGCCTTATCAATATGAGGCTTTTACCATTCAAACTTGGGTAGAAAATGTATATAGGCTTTTTACGGATCGTAATTTTGCTATATTAAACAAAGACGGTAAAACGATTGGATATGCTCGTTCTGTATGGGCTATGATCAATTTAACTACTCGTCAGCCGGCTGACTTATTGGCTTTACATGGAGGAGGTATTGTTGATTATATATGCAAGGATCCTTGTCCTATAGAAAAACCGTCTCGTATAAAGCTTAATGAACAAGATGTCAGTTCGTCTTTGTTTGCTCGATATAGTGATATTGATATTAACGGGCATGTAAATAGCATTCGGTATATAGAACACATTCTTGACTTATTTCCTCTTGAAATATATCAAACAAAACGTATTCGTCGTTTTGAAATGGCTTATGTGGCTGAAAGTTACTATGGAGATGAGCTGTCTTTTATTAAAGAAAGACTTGGAGATAATGAGTTTCACTTAGAAGTTAAAAAGAATAGGCGAGATGTTGTTTGTCGTTCTAAAATAGTATTTGAATAAGAATTATATATTAATAATCGGTCATCTTTCTATTAAATATGGAAGAGACCTTAAAATCAGAAATAAAAATGGCACAAATGAATTTTGGTGGTGTTACTGAAAATGTAGTAACACGCGAAGAATTTCCATTGGAAAAGGCACGTGAAGTTTTGAAAAATGAAATTATTGCTGTTATTGGTTATGGCGTGCAAGGTCCGGGTCAATCCCTTAACTTACGTGACAATGGTTTTAATGTAATTGTGGGGCAGCGTAAAGGTGGCAAAACTTGGGAGAAAGCTATTGCTGATGGTTGGGTGCCTGGTGAAACTTTATTTGAAATAGATGAAGCTTGTCAACGTGGTACTATTATTCAATATTTACTTTCTGATGCTGCTCAGATTGAGGTATGGCCTACAGTTAAAAAGAATCTGACTGCCGGAAAGGCTCTTTATTTCTCTCACGGTTTTGGTATTACTTATAAAGAACGTACAGGGATTGTTCCTCCTGCTGATGTTGATGTTATCTTGGTGGCTCCTAAAGGATCTGGAACCTCTCTTCGTACCATGTTTTTGGAAGGTAGAGGCTTAAACTCTTCTTATGCTATTTTTCAAGATGCAACAGGCCATGCATGGGATCGTGTTGTGGCATTAGGAATTGGGGTAGGTTCGGGTTATCTGTTTGAAACTACTTTCAAGCGTGAAGTATATTCAGATCTTACAGGTGAACGTGGAACTTTAATGGGAGCTATTCAGGGATTGTTGCTTGCTCAATATGAAACGTTGCGTGAGAATGGCCATACTCCTTCTGAAGCGTTTAATGAAACGGTAGAAGAATTGACTCAGTCATTAATGCCTCTTTTTGCTAAGAATGGTATGGATTGGATGTATGCAAACTGCTCTACTACTGCTCAACGTGGTGCTCTTGATTGGATGGGACCGTTTCATGATGCAACAAAGCCTGTATTTGAAAAGTTATACAATGAAGTAAAAGTAGGTAACGAAGCTCAACGTTCTATTGATTCTAATTCTCAATCTGATTATAGAGTTAAGTTAGATGAAGAACTACGTCAATTGCGCGAAAGTGAAATGTGGCAAGCTGGAGCTGTTGTTCGTAAACTTCGTCCAGAAAACAACTAATAGTTTCTTTGGTTTCATAGAGAAGTGCATCATTTTTTGATGCATTTCTTTTATTTATGTTGCGAATTTAAAAATAGCTTGCTTTTATAATTTTATTAGGAGAATAATCTGATTTTATTTTTTTTAGTGAGATATGAAAGAATTCTAATTTGTTACTTTCATTTTTGCATGGAGATAATAATATATCTGTAAATATAGTTTTGTTTTTAAGATGGAGAAGAGGGCTAGCTACTTAGACCTAAAAGAAGTATATGCTTCTTATTTTCACAGCCCGAGGATAGCAAATATTGCCTTCTGTTTAGACCTTTTTGTTTTTTTTAGCCGTTTCTATTACGGAGTGAATGTTGATAAATTGTCAGCTCTTTATTTCGTACGAAAGTTTTCGATGATCTTTTACTTTACCTTTATTTCTTGTATTTTCCTTTCACTGATGTTGTTTTTATAAAAGAGGGACATTTGACTTTTGAACTCCTTATGTATAGGTGCATTGCTTTTTTAAGAAAAATTACCAACGATTTAACGGTTTTCCCATAGGAAATACGTTTATTACATTCTTTGGAGACTGGAATACTGCTTATAGCTATCTTTATCAGACTTTTCCTCTTTTGATAAATCTTTCTTCAATATATATGAATCTCTTTATTTTTCTGATTGATGATACGGTAGAGGCAACTAAGATCAGTATCTTGTGTAGATATAGTTTGCTCCATCGAAGATGGTTTATTGTTCATCTCCTAAGCTATCTTCGATATGCCTGTGGCTTGTCCGTTCTTCGAATACAAAAATACTACATAGAAAGACAAATTAGCTACTTACCTAATGAAATATACCTGAGTAATTACGAAGAGATTTTTTTTATTATAATTTAAGCAAAAAGATAGCATTATTATTTAGATTAAATTATTGAATATATGTTATTATTATACATCTTTAGTTATATGATCATTTGGATTCGCTTATCTCGTTAATCTGTCTATTTTGTTCTATTCAATTTTTTATTTGCGTTTTTATGATCATTAAATCTTTATTTTTATGTCTTTTTTAAAATATTGTTTTTATATTTGTAAAACTATTCTATGATATAAAGTGAATTTTATGGTTAAATTTAAATTTTTTTTATGAAAAAAAGGTTGTTTTTATTGCTGGCCTGCCTATGGGTGGGGGTTGGTTTAGTAACTGCTCAGACTTCTCGTAAGATAACGGGGATTGTCCTTTCGGATGAAAATCAGGAGCCTATTATAGGAGCTACTGTGTTGATAGAAGGTACATCTATAGGCACTATCACTGATATTAATGGTAATTTTACTATTACAAATGCTCCTACCTCTGCGAAAAAATTGCAAATATCATATATTGGTATGCAGAAGCAGCAGGTTTTAATAAAAACGGGTCTTATAAAAGTGCTAATGAAGCCAGATGCTGAATTGTTGCAAGAAGTTGTCGTAACAGGTATGCAAAAAATGGATAAACGTTTGTTTACTGGAGCAGCAGATAAACTTTTAGCTTCAGATGTGAAATTGGATGGTCTTCCAGAAATAAGTAGGGCATTAGAAGGACGTTCTGCTGGTGTGTCTGTTCAGAATGTTTCTGGTACTTTTGGTACTGCTCCTAAAATTCGTGTACGTGGTGCTACCTCTATTTATGGCAGCTCTAAACCTTTATGGGTAGTAGATGGAGTAATAATGGAGGATGTTACAGAAGTTAGTGCAGACGATCTCTCATCTGGTAATGCAGAGACTTTAATTTCTTCTGCTGTTGCTGGATTGAATGCTGATGATATTGAAAGTTTTCAAATACTTAAAGATGGTTCGGCTACTTCTATATATGGTGCTAGAGCTATGGCTGGTGTGGTTGTAGTTACTACTAAAAAAGGTAAAGCTGGAACAAGTCGGATTAATTATACCAGTGAGTTTACTATGCGTATGAAGCCGAGTTACAGCAACTTCAATATTATGAATTCTCAGGAACAGATGGGTATTTATAAAGAAATGGAAGCGGCTGGATATCTGACTTTAGCAGGAACTTATCGTGCTGATAATAGTGGAGTATATGGTAAAATGTATCATCTTATAAATGATTATAATCCTATAACTGGAGGATATGCATTGGCAAATACAGAAGAAGCAAAAAATGCATATTTGCGTGAAGCGGAATATCGTAATACGGATTGGTTTGACGAACTATTCAATAATAGCGTGTCTATAAATCATGCAATGAGCATGTCTACAGGTACAGACAAAGCTTCTTATTACACGTCTATGAGTTTCATGGATGATCCTGGTTGGAGCAATCAAAGTGGGGTGCAGCGTTATACTGCTAATATAAATGCTCTTTATCATATATATAAAAACTTGGATTTAAATTTGATAAGTAACGCTTCTTATCGTAAACAAAAGGCGCCAGGTACTCTTGGATCAAATGTTGATGTAGTTAGTGGTGAAGTAAAACGTGATTTTGATATTAATCCTTACTCTTATGCATTAAATACTTCGCGTGCACTTGATCCAAATGCATTTTATGTACGTAATTATGCTCCTTTTAACATCATCAACGAGCTGAATAACAATTATATGAAATTAAATGTGCTGGATACTAAATTTCAGGGAGAGCTTAAGTATCGCCCATTTTCAAAAATGGAAATTTCTGCTTTGGGAGCATATAAATATTCTACTACCACTCAATCACATTATATAAAGGATTATTCAAATCAGGCTTGGGCTTATCGGGCAATGGATGATGCTACTATGCGTGATGCAAATCCTTGGCTTTATACCGATCCTGATGTTGCTAATTCATTACCTGTTAGTGTACTTCCTGTAGGAGGCTTTTATAAAGAGACAAAATATGCCATGAATAGTTGGGATTTTCGTGGAACTTTTAGTTATAATGATGTTTATAACGAAGATCATATTTTAAATTTATTTGGTGGAATGGAGGTGAATGCTACTGATCGTACAAAAACGTGGTTCAATGGTGTAGGAATGCAATATGATATGGGTATGCTTCCTGCTTATGACTACTTATTTTTTAAGCAAGGTAGTGAAGAAAACTCTCAATATTATTCCGTTGATGAAACTCATTCGCGTTCGATTGCTTTCTTTGGAACTGCCACATATTCTTATCAAGGGCGTTATACGGTGAATGGTACATTACGTTATGAGGGTACTAATAAGCTAGGAAAATCTAGAAGTGCTCGTTGGCTACCTACTTGGAACCTTTCAGGGGCATGGAATGCACATCAGGAAAAATTTTGGGAGGCAATACGACCTACTGTCTCTAACTTTACACTTAAATTGTCTTATTCTTTAACTGCTGACCGTGGTCCTAGTGACGTAACTAATTCAATGGCAATTATCAAAAGTTATAATCCATGGAGGCCTTTTACAAATGTCAAAGAGTCTGGTCTAGAAATTTCGGATTTGGAGAATAGTGAATTGACTTATGAAAAAAAACATGAATTGAATATCGGAGCAGAATTAGGTTTTATCAATAACCGCATAAACTTAGCGTTAGATTGGTATAAGCGTAATAATTATGATCTCATAGGGCAAATCAATACACCAGGAGTTGGTGGACAGATAACTAAATTTGCTAATGTTGCCAGTATGAAGTCTCATGGTATTGAAGTTACTCTTTCTACAAAAAATATAAAGACGAAAGATTTTAATTGGAGTACTAATTTTATTTTTTCTCATGCCAAGAATGAAGTTACTGATTTACAATCGAATGCACAAATTATAGATTTGATTACGGGGACAGGGTTTGCTATGGAAGGCTATCCTGTACGTTCGCTTTTCTCTATGGATTTTCGAGGTTTGAATGAAAAGGGTTTACCAACCTTTATTAATGAAAATGGTGAAGTAACTATTAGTGATATTAATTTTCAAGAAAGAGATAAAAAAGATTACTTAGTCTATGAAGGTCCTACTGATCCTACTATAATAGGTAGCTTTGGAAATATTTTTAGATACAAGGGTTTTAGACTGAATGCTTTTCTTACATATTCTTTTGGAAATGTAGTTCGTCTTGATCCTGTCTTTAAGAACGAGTATGATGATTTGAATGCAATGCCTAAAGAATTTAAAAATCGTTGGACTTTACCAGGAGATGAGTTAAAGACAAATATTCCTGTTATAGCGGACAAGCGAATGAATCAACAAGATTCTAAGTTGAAATATGCTTATAATGCATACAATTATTCTACTGCTCGTATTGCTAAGGGAGATTTCATTCGCATGAAAGAAATTTCTTTATCTTATGATTTGCCTAAAGAATGGATAAAGCCATGGAATTTTAATAGCTTGTCGTTGAAATTACAGGCAACTAATCTTTTCCTTGTTTATTCGGATAAAAAATTGAATGGGCAAGATCCTGAATTCTTTAATACAGGAGGTGTTGCTGCTCCTGTGCCTAAACAGTTTACATTAACATTAAGAATTGGACTTTAAATATGAGAAATATGAAATATATACTTTATATTGCTGTTGTACTTTGCCTAAGTTTTGTGTCTTGTTCAGATTTTCTTGATACTGTACCTGATAATCGGGCAGAGCTTGATTCGCCTAGCAAAATAACTTCTTTGCTAGTTTCTGCGTACCCTACTAAATTACCTGTTATGGTCTATGAGCTTTCTTCTGATAATACTTTGGATAATGGTGCTCTATATGATCCTTTTTTCCCAGAGATTGAATCAATGTATCGTTGGGAAGATATAACAGAGATTGATGATGATGATCCAAAAGGTCTTTGGGATGGGTGTTATAATGCAATAGCTGCTGCTAATCAGGCTTTGGAAGCTATTAAAGATCTTGGAGATCCGATTAGTTTAAATCCTCAAAAAGGGGAAGCTTTGTTATGCAGAGCATATGCTCATTTTGTGCTTGCTAATACGTTTTGTGTAGCGTACAATCCTAATACAGCTTCTAAAGATTTAGGAATTCCATATTCTGAAGCTCCCGAAACAAAACCTCTGGTGGAGTACGAACGTGGTACAATGGAGGAGTTATATGGTAAAATAGCTAAGGATATTGAGGATGGCTTGCCACTTATTAGTGATGATATTTACACAGTACCTAAGTACCATTTCAATAGAAAAGCCGCTTATGCATTTGCTTCTCGCTTTTATCTTTTCTATACACATGCAGACAAATCAAATTACACTAGAGCAATTGAATGTTCTAATGTAGTACTTGGGACAGGTGATCCTCATAAAATTTTACGTGATTGGTCTGCAATTAATGCATTGTCCACTGATTTAGATCTAAGAGGAGATGCTTATATTGCTGCCACTGAGGTAAGTAATCTTTTATTGAGCCCCATTTATTCAGTTTGGGGATATGCACATGGCCCATATGCTTCTAGAAATAATCGATATGGCAATTCATCTACTCTTTTTGCTTCTGAAGGTCCAAAAGCTCCTGGACCATGGGGTAGTTATACCAATTTACGTGTTACTAATGGAAATGTTTTTGGTTTGATACAAAAAAGTTATATTCCTAAGATGAATGCCTATTTTGAATATACAGATAAAGCTGCAGGCATTGGATATCTACATTTAGTAGTTCCTTCTTTTACTACTGATGAGACATTGCTTTGTCGGGCTGAAGCATATGTTTTAACAGAACAATATGGAAAAGCCGTAACCGATATTAATTATTGGTTGGAAACTCATACTATAACCTATACACCTATGTCTAAAACTAATTTAGTTGATTTTTATAAGAATATAGCTTATATGCCAACTTCGGTTAGTGATAATAGCGAACGTACTATAAAGAAAAAATTGAATCCAGAGGGTTTTGTTATTGCTGAAGGAGATCAAGAAAATTTAATTCAGTGTATTCTTCATCTACGTAGGGTAGAGACTGTGCACGAAGGTTTACGTTGGCTAGATATCAAACGTTATGGTATAGAAATTTCTCATAATAGAGATGGTGAATCTGATGATGTTTTGACAAAAGATGATGCACGTCGTGCAATTCAATTGCCTCAAGATGTTATTAGTGCTGGTCTTGAGGCTAATCCTCGAAATAATTAAAAGTATGAAGATATGAATATATTGATAAAGAAAATAAGTTTTTGGACAGCTTTAATGTTTGCTGTAGTATTTGCTATGTCATGTAATGATGATGATAAATTGAGCTCAGAGTCTATCTTTAAGAATACTGAAACTGTAGAGAACGATTTTGATAAATGGTTGCTTACTAATTATACGTATCCATATAACATTCAGTTTAACTATCGTTATGATGATAAGGAAGTAGATCAGGACTATAACGTTATTCCTGCGGAATATGATAAAGCGATAGTGTTGGCAAAATTGATTAAATATTTATGGATTGATTCTTATAATGAATTGATGGGTAGAGATTTCTTGAGAAGGTATACCCCCCGTATGATTCAGCTAATAGGTTCTCCTGAATATAATGATGATGGCTCTGTTGTATTGGGCACAGCAGAAGGAGGAATGAAGATTTTTTTGACAAATGTTAATACAATTAATCCTCAAAACCTGAATTTGGACTTTGTAAAATATAATTATATAAAGACAATGTTTCATGAATTTGCACATATTCTGCATCAAACGAAAAACTATACAACTGATTTTAATTTAATATCTAATAATTATCAAGGACCAAGCTGGGTAAATGTAGGTGATTACATGAATACTGGAGATACAGAAGCCTTGGAAATGGGCTTTGTTAGTGCATATGCATCTTCTGAACCACAAGAAGATTTTGTTGAAACTTTATCTATTTATGTTGTATATGGAGCAGATTATTGGGATGAACTTCTTCAAAAGGCAAGTGATGGTGCAGAAAAAATAGAGGCAAAATTTGATATTGTGAAGGAATATCTAAGAGGGAAATGGGATATTGATATAGTAGAATTACAAAAAATTGTACAACGTCGACTAAATGAAGCAAAAGAACTTGATTTAGAAACATTAAATTAACAAAACCTGTTATGGAAAGAAAACTATTAATGATTATATGCATGTTTGCTACATTGATATTAGGCTCATGCTCTTTACAGGATGACAATGATATCTTTGGCGATTCTTCTGCTAATCGTATAACTGCAGCTATGCAAGCTGATAAAGCGATTCTTTCTAGTGCAAAGAATGGCTGGCTAATGGAGTATTATCCGTCTTCTACAGAGCCTTCTGGAGGCTATAATGTCTTAGTGTCTTTTTCTGAAGATGGTATAGCAACGCTTTCTAGTGAGTTATATAATAGTGGAGATGAGGTAAAAAGCCTTTATTCTTTAAAACAAAGTGCAGGACCTATTTTATCATTTGATACTTATAATGAGATTATGCATATTTTTAGTGCCCCAACAGAGAGCTATGGGGGCGATTTTGAATTTACAATAATGAGTGCCTCTGCTGAGCAAGTGGTGTTAAGTGGAAAAAAAACAAATGCTAAAGTTGTAATGACTCCTATGCCTGAAAATAAGCAGTGGAGTGATTACCTTGATGAGGTTGTGAATACAGAAAATAATGCTTTCTTGGGTACATATAATTTGATTGTGAATGATAAAAAAGTTGCATTCTTTGAACAAACTTCTCATTCTTTCGAATTTACTTATACGGATAAAGATGGAAATGTAGTTAATAAAATGGTTCCTTTTATGTATACTCCTGAGGGGTTGAAATATTATGAACCACTGAATATTAACGGAATTATAATGGAGAACTTTACCTATGATGTGGCAAATGTAGCTTTTACCTGTTCGGATACAGGTGTTTCAGCAAAATTAGAAGGAGTTTATCCCGATGGATATAAAATGTATACTGAATTGGAGGGAACATACACTTATGGAAATCAAACAGTTGAATTAATAGCTAATGACGATAATAAAACGTATACAATTAAGGGGTTATCGACGATGTATGACATTCAGGCAAGTTATGTCCGCAAATCTGGTTCTATCTCTATTCTTTTCCAATATTTAGGAAAATTCTCAAGTTATAGTATCTATTTATGTCCTTGGGATACTACTGCTGGTTATTTAACGTGGTCAGCAGGTTCTGGCTTAGAGGGGATAAATAGTACAACTGAGCCGTTTACTATTACATTTAAAGATAATGGTGTATATGGTTCAGCAGATTCGTTTTTGGCATATGCGTTTACTGGTGAGCCAGCTTCTGGTACAACCGCAGGCACTCTTGAGAGAATTAGAACTCCTAAACTAGTGAAGTCAAGTTTAAATAAATAGATAGATGAAAAATATATATAATTTGTTCGCTTTGTTGCTCTTCACTTTTTGTGTTGTAGCTTGTGATGGAAATGATGACTATGTCTATAAAGTTCCAGATTCATTAGAAGTAATTAGCTCGAATTTATACTTTAAATCAGCAGGAGGAAGTAGTAATATTGAAATGCATGATAGTGCGAATTTAATTGCAACGTCATCTGTTGATTGGTGTACACTAATTGTGTCTGATAATATAGTAAAGGTTACCGTTACTGAAAATGGATCAAAGGAAAGCCGTGATGGACTTGTTATGATTAGTAATGGAAAGTTGAAATCTCAACTGACTTTGCATCAAGAAGGTTTGGCTATTGACTTTGATACAGAAGATTTTAATGGTACATTTTCTAATATAGGTGGAACAACCTCTTTTATTGTATCTAGTACTTCTCCTTACGTGGTAAATGTTTCTGAAACTGCTAAGTCTTGGTTGAGTTATGTTGATGAAGATGGTAAATTGACGTTCATGGCTGCTAAGAACGAGACTGGAGCGCCTCGCGCAGCAGAAGTGACACTTGTCAGTGGAAGTGTTACGAAAACTTTTTTCTTTTCTCAATATGAAAAAGAAGATCTCATAGGTACTTGGACGGCTGAATATACAAATTCAGATGGAATGGATCTTGTTGCAACGGTAATACTAGAAAAGGATAATGAGGGAAATCTTATGTTGAATTTTCCAGTCGAATCTGTTGGGACAACATACACTTTTCCTTGTGATTTTTCTAATGGATATTTAAATATAAAGACTGCTAGCGCTTTGGGCATGTATGCTAATACTTATTATTTGTATAGTGTTGTTTTATCTAAAGACGGCTCTCTTTCGTGGGATGCTGGGCTCTCTTATGGGGGAACTGGGGCTGTAGATACGGAAGGCAATTTTATGCTTCGCTTTGGAGATAATGGTACATGGAGCGGTCAAGTTATTACTGGGCTTGCTATCTGGGCTTTTGATTCATCAACATTGAGCAGTGATAGTAGTGTTGGATATTTGGATCAAGTTTATGATTTAATATTATATCGATAAATTTGTATCTATTGATATGTATTTTACTTAATTATAGTCGTTTACATATGTATAACGGGATATTTCTTAAAAAGAAATATCCCGTTACTTACTAAGTGTAATAGAGATCTTGATTATGAGCTAATTCTGCAATGGTTTGATAGAACTTTTTCTCTTGTCTAATTAATGGTCGTACTTATTTGGGGCTAGCTATTCTTTTAATGCTTCTTTCTTTCTATATATATTTAAAATGTATGGCTTGCTAATGTAGAAGCATTGCCAATGATAGTTAATTTCATACGAGCTCGGGTAGTGGAGACATTCATTCGTCTAAAATCATTAAAAAAAACAATTTGCCTATTCTTATTGGCGTGCACCAAGCTGATAAATATAACATCTCTTCTCTGATCTTAAAAACTGTCTAAAGCATGGATGGTGATTTGATTCCAAAATCGATTTGTTTATTTAAGTCCCGTTCTTCTCCTACTTTCTTGATATAGGTTTATAACTTTGAAATTGATAAATCAGCTTCAGGTTTATTGATACACCCTATACAAACTTTTTGTTATATTTGCAGTCGGAAATATCGGATCATTCTAATAGGGTTATTCACCTTGACTATCTGTCATTTACTCTAGAGGAGCTACCTATGCGTAATATGCCTATGTCTCTGTCCGCTAATTTCTCTGATATCCAATCAGTGGCAGTGTTACTTTGTGCATAAACTATCAATTGGTTCTTTCGTTGCAAAGTTTAGTAAATAGTTTTAATAATGGTGCTGGTTTTCCCTCTTTCGGGAGCTCCATGTACTATCGCCACGTTTTTGCCTCTTATAACTTATTTTAGTGTCTTTTTAAATTGTTGTTTAATCAAGGAAAATCGCTGCGGAAAAAATTCTCGGCTACGAGGAATTGTGTCGCTAAGAAGAGTTTCATGAACTCCAGCGAGTCGATTACTCTTTGCCCAAATAATGTCGGCTAATGCTTCAAACATAGTTCGATAGCTAGGCTCGACAAACAAAATAGAGCTAGACTCCTAATTGATTAATTTTCTTCTATCCTTTTTTATCGTAATGACGAGTTGATTGATTGAGTTGTAAAACTTTGTCCGGAAGCGATCGGATACCAGCATAGGCTACGTTTAATTTCTTTTTCTATTCCGATTGTCTGCGTTTGGCGTTGAAATACTTTTTTCTCATGTTTTTATTTTATATGCAAAAGGATTAGTTAATGTTGTAGGTCAGGTATGGAGTTAAGAAAACTTTTACTATCCTTGTTCACTTATTCTATTTTATATGCATTTGCTACCAATTTTATATATTTATTCTCTTTATAATCATAAAAAAGATGCTTTCTGTTAAACATTACAGCTTTTTTGCTCGTTATTATGTAGAATTATAAATAATACAGTATTTTTATCTACAAAAACATATATAGCAATGGTATACGATAAAGAAATGTTAGAGGCTTTTTATGCTTCTTACTCTGAGAAAATAATACGAGCAAAACGAGCTTTAAATCGTCCGCTCGCACTTGCGGAAAAGATATTGTATGTTCATCTTTATAATGAAGCTGCGTTAAAATCGTATCAACGTGGAGTAGATTACGTAGATTTTCGTCCCGATAGAGTAGCAATGCAGGATGCTACAGCTCAGATGGCCTTGTTGCAGTTTATGAATGCGGGTAAAGAAAAAGTAGCTGTGCCTTCCACTGTGCATTGTGATCACCTCATTCAAGCCTATAAAGGGGCTAGAGAGGATATTGTGACAGCTACGGAGACGAATCGTGAAGTGTATGATTTTTTAAGAGATGTTTCTTCAAAATACGGAATTGGTTTTTGGCAACCGGGAGCAGGTATTATCCATCAGGTTGTTCTTGAGAATTATGCTTTCCCTGGTGGAATGATGGTAGGTACTGATTCTCATACTCCGAATGCCGGTGGATTGGGAATGGTTGCTATTGGCGTTGGCGGTGCCGATGCTGTTGATGTAATGACAGGCATGGAGTGGGAACTAAAAATGCCTAAATTGATCGGTGTAAAGCTAACTGGGAAATTGAATGGTTGGGCTTCGCCTAAGGATGTGATTTTAAAGTTGGCAGGTATTTTGACTGTTAAAGGTGGAACAAATGCCATTATAGAATATTTTGGAGAAGGTACAACTTCTCTTTCTGCTACTGGAAAGGCCACGATTTGCAACATGGGTGCCGAAGTTGGTGCTACCACTTCTTTATTCCCTTATGATGAAAGAATGGCAGTTTATTTACGATCTACCTCTAGAACTCTAGTTGCTGACATGGCTGATAGAGTTGCTTCTGAGCTTCGTGCGGATGATGAGATTATTGCTAATCCTGAAGCTTATTATGACCGGGTTATCGAAATTGATTTGACAACTCTCGAACCTTATATTAATGGTCCTTTTACTCCGGATGCTGCTACTCCTATTTCTGAGTTTGCCGCAAAAGTAAAGGCGAATGACTATCCTCGTAAGATGGAAGTGGGATTGATTGGTTCATGTACCAACTCTTCCTATCAGGATATTAGCAGAGCTGCTTCGGTAATGCGTCAGGCTGTGGATAAAAAGGTGAAGATTGCTTCTCCTTTGATTGTGAATCCGGGGTCGGAGCAGATACGGGCTACTGCCGAACGAGATGGGATGATTGAGACTTTTAAAACGGCAGGAGCTGTAATTATGGCCAATGCGTGCGGACCGTGTATCGGGCAATGGAAACGCCATACGGATGATCCTACCCGAAAGAATTCTATTGTAACTTCTTTTAATCGAAATTTTGCAAAACGTGCTGATGGTAATCCAAATACATTTGCTTTCGTTGCTTCACCTGAACTCACTATGGCGTTAACCATTGCGGGAGATTTGTGTTTTAATCCTTTGACAGACACCTTGACGAATGAAAATGGAGAGCAAGTAAGATTAGTGGAACCTAAGGGAGATGAATTACCTGCTGAAGGTTTTCTTTCCGGTATAATGGGCTACTTAGCTCCTATGGGAGGTGCTACTTCCATCAGTGTTGATCCTAACTCCAAGCGTTTGCAATTGCTAACACCTTTTGCTTCATGGGATGGTGATGATTTAGTCGATATGCCGTTGCTTATTAAAGCTCAAGGTAAATGTACTACTGACCACATATCTATGGCAGGTCCTTGGCTCCGTTTTCGTGGTCATCTGGAAAATATATCCGATAATATGCTAATGGGAGCTGTTAATGCCTTCAATGGTGAAACGAATAAAGTTTGGAATCGTTTGACAAGTATTTATGATACGGTTTCCGCTACTGCTAAGCAATATAAAACTGCGGGAATTTCATCTATTGTAGTGGCGGAAGATAATTATGGTGAAGGATCTAGTAGAGAACATGCTGCTATGGAACCTCGTTTTTTGAATGTTAAAGTAATTCTGGCTAAGAGTTTTGCACGCATTCATGAAACCAACCTTAAAAAGCAAGGAATGTTGGCTTTGACATTTTTGAATAGAGAGGATTATGATTGCATACAAGAAAATGATATTATTTCTGTGTTGGGCTTGAAAGAGTTTGCTCCGGGAAAAAACTTTCAAGTAATTGTGAAACATGCAGACGGAAGTCAGCATAGTTTTGAGGCACAGCATACTTATAATAAGCAGCAGATTGCTTGGTTCAAAGCCGGCTCTGCACTAAATACAAAATAGAGAAATGAGCAAGATAGTAAAACACAAAGGGGGAAAGTTGTTGGTTCCTGATAATCCGACTGTACCTTTTATTACCGGTGACGGTGTGGGGGTAGAGATTACACCTGCAATGCAACAGATTGTAGATGCAGCTATACTTAAGGTTTACGGCGGTAAACGAAAAATAGACTGGATAGAAGTGCTGGCAGGAGAGAAAGCCTTTAAAGAAACAGGTTCTTGGCTTCCTGATGAAACGATGTTGGCTTTTGAAGAATATTTGGTAGGAATTAAAGGCCCTCTGACTACTCCGATCGGAGGAGGTATCAGGTCTCTGAATGTCACTTTGAGACAGACATTGGACCTGTATGTGTGTTTGCGTCCGGTTCGTTGGTTCCGCGGAGTTGTTTCTCCGATAAAAGAACCTGAAAAGGTTGCTATGCACATCTTCCGTGAAAATACTGAAGATATTTACGCCGGCATTGAATGGGAAGCCGGCACTCCAGAAGCCAAGAAATTCTATAATTTCCTGCGTGATGAAATGGGAGTTTCTAAAGTTCGTTTCCCAGAAACATCTTCTTTTGGTGTAAAGCCTGTTTCCAAGGAGGGAACTGAAAGGTTGGTACGTGCTGCCTGCCTGTATGCTATTGAGCATGAATTACCTTCGGTAACTTTGGTGCATAAAGGAAATATTATGAAATTTACTGAAGGTGGTTTCAAAAAATGGGGATATGAATTAGCTGAACGCGAATTTGGAGAATATATTAGTACAGGGAAATTAATTATAAAGGATTGTATTGCTGATGCTTTTTTGCAAAACACATTGCTTGTACCTGAAGACTATTCTGTTATTGCAACTCTAAATTTAAATGGAGATTATATCTCAGATCAGTTGGCTGCCATGGTAGGTGGTATTGGTATTGCTCCGGGTGCAAATATTAATTATGATTCAGGACATGCAATATTTGAGGCAACACATGGTACAGCACCCAATATTGCTGGGAAAGATATAGTAAATCCTTGTTCTCTTCTTTTATCGGCAGTGATGATGCTTGAATATTTCGGATGGCAAGAGGCTGCTGATTTGATTATTGACGCCCTAGAAGAAAGTTTTGCTGATGGGAGGGCTACGAATGATTTGGCGCGATTCATACCGGGTGGAAAGGCTTTGTCTACTTCTGCTTTTACTCATGAAATAGCTGAAAAAATAGAAAAAATGAATAACTATTAAAATGACTAATCAGATGAAAAAGGAATATATCATATATAAGTTATCGGAAGACATGAAAGATTGTACTCGGATAGATAATGATTTGTTTACTAAGTATGATGTAAAACGCGGCTTGCGTAATGATGATGGTACTGGTGTTCTTGTAGGGCTGACGAAAGTAGGAAATGTGGTTGGCTATGAACGTATTCCCGGTGGTGGATTACAACCTATTCCTGGTAAACTTTATTATCGTGGATATGATGTAGAAGATCTTGTGCATAGTGCTGTAAAGGAAAAACGTTTTGGTTTCGAAGAAGTGGCTTATTTACTTCTTTCAGGTAGTTTGCCTGATAAAGAGCAGTTATCTTCTTTTTTAGAGTTGATTAATGACAATATGCCTTTAGGGCAAAAAACAAAGATGAATATTCTTGAGCTGGAAGGTTCTAATATAATGAATATCTTGGCTCGTAGTGTTTTGGAAATGTATACTTTTGATCCGAATCCGGATGACACTTCTCGTGATAATCTGATGAGGCAAAGTATTGACCTGATTTCTAAGTTCCCTACTATAATAGCTTATGCTTATAATATGTTAAGGCATGCTACTTTTGGGCGTTCATTGCATATTCGCCATCCGCAAGAAAAGCTTTCGATAGCGGAAAACTTCCTTTTTATGTTGAAAAAGAGTTATACTCAATTGGAAGCACGTACTCTTGACCTCTTGCTTATCCTTCAGGCGGATCATGGTGGTGGTAATAACTCTACTTTCACCGTTCGCGTAACTTCTTCCACAGGTACAGATACTTATTCATCAATTGCTGCCGGAATTGGTTCTCTGAAAGGACCACTTCATGGAGGAGCGAATATTCAGGTTGTTGATATGTTTCATCATCTAGAGCAGAATATTCACGATTGGACTAATGTGGAAGAAATAGATACTTATTTTACCCGGATGTTAAACAAAGAGGTATATAATAAAACGGGTTTGATTTATGGAATCGGACATGCTGTTTATACCATATCAGATCCTCGTGCTATCTTATTGAAAGATTTAGCTCGTGATTTGGCAAAAGAAAAAGGTAGGGAACGTGAGTTTACCTTCCTTGAATTACTGGAAGAACGTGCAATCGCTACTTTTTCCAAAATTAAGGGCAATGGTAAAACGGTATCAAGTAATGTGGACTTCTATTCCGGCTTTGTATATGAAATGATTGGTCTTCCTCAGGAAATTTACACTCCACTCTTTGCCATGGCACGTATTGTAGGATGGTGTGCACATCGTAATGAAGAATTGAATTTTGAAGGTAAACGTATTATCCGTCCTGCTTATAAGAATGTACTTGATATGGCAGAATATATGCCTTTGAAGAAACGATAAGATAAATTAAGGCCTCTATTCTTGTGAGGCATATCCTATAATAAATGCGGGGAGTTCTAAACTTCCCGCATTTATTATATGAAGGTTAATATAGGTGAAGCCAATAAGAGACAAACGAAGGCTCAGTTTAGATTCTTTGGAGTTTAACATTTGATTAGGTATATAATCTAGCTACTCTAAATAAGAAAAATTTCATATTTGTTACTCCTCTGAAGTCTGCTCTGAACGCTTTTTACTTAGCATTGAAGATTCTGCTGCTGCATTGTTTGTCTGCCCATAAAGAAGTTCAGAATTCTTTCATAATGCTGTTGAAAGGTTCTCATCGCTGTATTAAAATGTGAATATCCCCATTCCTCTACCTTGTTGAATCATAGTGCTAATTTCGGACGTGCCACATTCTTTTGATAGCTTGTAGAATAGATTTTCCCTAAGTGAATGAGTCCTATTCTCAAGATGATCCTAAAAAATGATTATTTCCTGTCGTTTTATCAATATGTAAAATAGGGTATGCAGAATCAAATTTATTGAAGAATTCGCTCTTTAATGAAAATATTAAAAAATTACACTTTTGTGTAGCTAAATATCTGATTGAGTCACTTATTTTTGTACTAAAAGAAAATATTAAGACGATAATGAACAATCCTAGATATAGTCGAAATAGACTTTATGTAAAGTCAGAAGAACAAAGTCTTATTAAAGATACAAAAATTCTTTTAGGAGGAGCAGGGATTGGTAGCATTATAGCTGAATGTGCTCTTAGATTTGGTTTTGAGAATATAACGATCATTGATGGAGACAGAGTTGAATTGAGTAACTTAAATAGACAAACTTATGTCCAAACAGATATTGGTAAGAATAAGGCAGAGTGCCTAGCTAAAAGATTAATGGATATTAACCCTGATGCCTCTATAGTATATCATAATTCTTATGCGGATGAAAATAATATGGAAGCCTTGATAAAAAGACACGAGATTGCGATTAATGCTTTGGACTTTAAATCAAAGATACCTTTTGAATTTGATGAAATATGTAAGAAATATAATATACCAGTCTTGCATCCTTACAATTTTGGATGGGCAGGTTTCTTAGCAGTAGTCAAACCTAATGGGATTCAATTGTCTCAATTATCAGAGGAACCTAGAGGATTTGAATTGCGTATGGCAGAATATGTATCTCGATACGGAGAGTTCTGGAATATACCAAATAAGTGGCTTGAAAAAGTTATTGAAGAATATCGTAATGAAGATAATATACTACCACCACCACAACTATCTATTGCATCTTGGATAACTGCTGGGTATTGTGTAAATGTAATGTATAACTTAATAACAGGCAAAGAAATAAAATTTTTCCCTAAGTTCTACCTATCATCCATTTTTTTTGATAAAAGTTGACTCATATCAACTTGAAGTTAGTCGCAAATGAGAGGGCTTCTGTTATATTTTTTACCCCCATTTTATCAAATAGCTTTCTTTTATAAAACTTAACTGTATCTAAGGCTACACATAAGATATCAGCAATTTCTTTCATCGTATAGCCTTGCGCAGATAAAAGAAGTATATCTTTTTCTTTTTCAGTAAGAGATATTCCTTCTATCTCCTTCCAGCTATGACTTTTTAGATTATATTCCCAATAATCTACTTTGCCTTTTTTACGTATTATAATATGCCCCTTCCCCTCAATATGGCTTAATGATACTACACATGCAGCAAGCCATATCTTTCCTTCTTTATCTAAAATAATGGGGGTCAGTTTATGGTTAATCAGCTTTTTTTTCTTATTATTTAAAAGATTAAAATTATAATATATAGTATAATCTAATCTTTCTTCAACCGGTAGCTTACTAAAAAAGATAAATCCAGCTTGATTTATTTCACTAAGCATGCTCTGTTCATCTTCAGGAACATGATTTAGGTAGAACATGTATCCTTGCTCTTTAACTTCTTCAGGGCTGAGGCCACATAAGAATAACGTATTGTCAGAAACATATAAGAAATCTCTTCTATAATAGTCTATTATATAGAAACTCTGGTAGGAGGTTCGTGATATCGAATCAATAGCTTTTATTAATATGTCTATTTTTTGATATTCTTCCTCGGAAATGTAATTTAGAGTATTTGACGAAATAAAAAAATCATCAAGATGTATCATAGCATTCTTCCTCAATTCGTAAGTTATAAAATACTTCAAATCATAGCTGTTCCATTAAAATCTAAAATAGTTTTTTGAAACATTTGAAATTTAGTTATAGATGTTTTTCGAGTGAACGGACTTGAACTCGTAGCTTTGCATCAGATTAGTCTGATGGCATATGTTTTAAGATAAATACGTCTTCGCTTACTTGGCTTAATCTCTCAATCGAAGTAAGGTTGAGCGCATTGTGGCAAGTATAATGGTGTAAATATATAAAGTATTTTACTTTCTGAAATCAACTACTTGCTTTGATATTCGGTCAACCTTCCAATCGTTAGAGTCTGCAAGATTTGATAATTGTTCTTGAGGTTTATCATTCCAAATGTTATTATTTTTTTTAGAATGGAAAGAATGTATTAAAATTATTCTTAGTAAGGGCTAATCGAGATAGAAACTATCACATCTTTGAAAAACACGCTTATTACCTGCCCAACAAAGCACAACAAAAGCGTGTTACTCACATTTCCAAACTAAGTGGTAACGTTTATGTTTTTGATTCGACAGTTATCGATTGCGCTTTTCGGTTTTTTGTGAACTAAATTTCACAATAAAATAAGGTGATATCAAAGTGCATGCATTACATGATGTAGAAACTCAAACGCATCTATCTTAAAGATTTTTTTAACAAAACTAAATTTCAAAATTACAAAGAACGATTTGGACCAAATGGGCCAAGCTTGTTTAGTTCTTAATTAGTCTCAATTTTAATGGGGTATTAGTGATTTTAAAATAAAACAACAACTAAAATTGTGATTTAAGACATTGCAAAATTACCTTTTTCACCTCAGAAAACCTTCAAATTACTACACAAAAGTGTGTTTTTTTAACAGAAAGTTCTTGTTTTACACTTTTGTGTAGTAAAATAGAATAGAATATCAAGTACATTTGAATCAATAAATAAAGATCATGAAACAGATAATACAAAATTGTGACGATTATAACATCTACAGAGTAGATGAAACTTATTTAAGAATCATCTCAGAATTTTTTATTAGGTCAAATTATTTGCATCATTCAAACTCTTTTGTACCTGCTACAATAGATGAAATAGAAAATATATACCAAGAAGAATTGGCTTATTTTGAAAACTCACAACTTTTTGTTGCCGAGGATTATAATAGCAATATCATTGGTTGCATTCGTCTTATGAAATGGGACAAAAAGAAGACCTTACCTATTGAAAAGGTTTTTGGAATAAACCCATTAGAATTTGTCTTCAACTCAGATGATTGTACTATTTGGCATATTGGAAGATTTGCTACGACCTCGTGTAAAGGACATCTTAACATATCTTTATTCAAATAATTGATGATCTATGCCATTTCTCTAATCTGTGCATGAAGAATTATATGTTTGCTAAATGTGATAGTAAACTTTTACGTATCATGGGTGTTTGGGGTATCAATACTGCTAATCTAAGAGAAGGTATTAACTATCTTGGTTCTGGAACTATACCGGTAATTGCTCAAAGTCATGGGCTAATTTATTTTTATAAATCGTTTATTCACTTAACAATAAGAAATAACAATCAAACAGATAAAGACAAAGCTGCATAATCTCACTTCAAAGCCATGTATGCTTTAAAATATTTCACAAAAAAAACATTCTAAAAAATACTGTTTATTACAAAATATTAATATGAAGAAAATATGTACATTCTTGCTAATTAACATACTCTCATTAATGGAGGTAATGTGCCAGAATCTCTCCGGTAATCTTTATGACCAAGACAGTAACCCAGTAGATAATGCTAATATCATAGCATTATCAAAAACAGATTCTATTATGGTTAAGGGAACTGTTAGCGATAATAATGGACATTTTTCTTTATCACTATTGAATCCTGAGGAATGCTTTATAAAAGTGTCATCTATTTGTTATAAGACGCTATATATCAATGATATAAGAAGCATTAAAGATACCATCAAACTGTTTTCAGATACACAACTCTTAAATGAAATAGTTATAAGAGGACAACATAAAATTATAAAAAAGGGCAGTGGTAAGATTATTGCTTCTATCGAAAATACACCTCTATCCATTTCTGGAAGCGCAAATGATGTACTTACTCGATTACCTCTAATTATTGAGAATAATGGTGATTTTCAGATTTTGGGTAAAGGAACTCCTTTGATATATATTAATGGTCGGGCTATTGAAGATAATAGTGAATTATTAAGATTGAAATCAAATGAAATAAAAACTGTGGAGATTATTACGACTCCTGGAGTTGAATATAATTCTTCAACTAATTCAGTCATCAGAATAAGAACTCTGCCACTAAAAGGAGAAGGTTTTAGTGGAAACTTTCAGACTTATGCTTCCATATCTAAACATTTATCAGAATATATGAATGCTAATTTAAAATATAGATACAAAGGCTTTGATGTCTTTGTAGATGGAGACATCTTAAATTATAGAGGGGATTACGTGCGTAATACAGAATATATTAGCACTATTTCAAGTCTATATCATGGAGATGCTAAAGTCGACAGAATGAGAGGTCATGTTGGGGGAGGAATTAACTATTTGATTAATGATGAGCATTCATTTGGACTAAAATATAATCTCACTAAAACTCCAAAGGAAAATGACGAAAAAAACTCAATTGTGACTGAAAGTATTAATAACGAATACAATAGTTTCAGCAAAACAGAGGGCAACCTGTATAAAAACTACGTAAACTTTTATTATAATGGGAAACTGTCTAACATTAATATTGACTTTAATACCGACTATAGCTCTGGAAAAGAAACTGGTAATAGTATCGTAGAAGAGGTTAAGGAACAAGAACAACTTGTTAACTATGGTTATGGTGATAATTATGATTTGTTTGCATCAAAAATTAATTTAAAATATTCTCTTAATAACCACACATTTATGTTAGGTGGCGAATATAGTTGTACAAATAGAAAAAGCCATCAAAATATTTTATTAGGTAGCAATGTTGAAGACCTTTCCTCATCATCTAATAAAAATGTACAAAATATTGGAGCAATTTTCGCTAATTATGATTTTAAATTAAACGACTTTTATACATCCATTGGGCTAAGGTACGAACATACAACTTTCAAATATTATGAGAATGAAATTAAGGTTGAGGAACAATCAAAAAAATATAATGAATTTATTCCTAACATTACAATTGGTTATGAAGGTGAGAACTGGCAAGGGGAACTTAGTTTTAGAAAATATCTAGAAAGGCCATCTTATGATGCTTTAAGTAATAAAACATCTTATGTGGCATACTGTGCAAGATGGTCGGGTAACCCTTTCTTATTACCTTCAGTAAGTTCCGAATTTGGTATGCAATTTTCTTGGAACAATCTTACTGTCATGGCGACTTTGGAACGTGTGAAAAAACAAATATTTGAAGTAAATCAAAAATATCAGGATAAACCTGATGTTATATTAGTAAGTCCGATAAACCTACCGTTATACAATTCATATGCAATAGACCTTTCATATAACACTCAAATTGGCATTTGGCAGCCATCTATTGATGTATGCCTTCAATATCAAGATCTTAAATACGGCAACCCTTTTATATCATATAACAAACCTATAGGGGAATTTTTGCAGAGAAACTATTTTCAATTTAAAAATAATTACGGAGTCTTATTAACTCTAGGTTATAGAACAAAAGGTGATTTTGCGACAGCTTATACGAAAGGCTATACCAATCTTGGAATATCAATTTCTAAATCATTTTTTAATAAATCTCTCTTGTTAAAACTTGATTGTAAAGACATATTAAATAGATATAGAGAAAGTATTTCAGTAAATACAAACGGACTATCAATGAATGACTTTTCAATAGGAAATACGAGGATCTTTCAATTTACAGTTACATATTACTTTAATAAAGCAACAAACAGATACAAAGGAAAAGGTGCAGCTATGAAAGAAATCAATAGGTTATAATGTTCGTTCCCTTTTGAGCTAATCTTATTTCTATAAACGAACTGACAATATAACTGATAGGGTTTTAATAGAAAATTCTATTTAGAGGATTTTATGTACAAATTTAAAGAAAATCGGGCAGCTTAATCATGCTAATTCTGCCGGAGCTTCTTTCACATAAATATTTAATTCTTGCTGATTGATCGTTTTTTCTTTAATAAAATTACATAAGCTGCCATATACTTTATTTTTTCAATTTACCTGTAAACTTCTATTGATCCAATAGAACCGAAGAAGGATTGAGATAATATAAATCAGGCATATGTACCAGTCCCTCTTATTTCATTTATTCAGCATTGCTGGCCGTAATTTCTAAACGAGTAATCTCATTATCTTTTATTTCCATATGATAATTCAAGGCGACTGGGCTTCCGTTAAAGTTTCCTGAAACAACAGCAGTAAGAATAGCCGTTGAATTGCTTCCTGAATATTTCGTTGGCTTCATTTTTATTTTGAATTGTTGATTGGCTTTTTCAATCCAATCCTTTATGGTCTTTTTCCCTTTGTACACCTTTTCTTCGTTAATGACAAGTGCTGTTTCTGAGAAGCAGCCTGCATAGGCATCACTATCATAATTATTTTGTGCTGTCAACAAGCCTGAAACGACTTTAGGTAATTTAAAATCCATTGTTTTTATTTTTAAAGTTATTATATAGTGGGAATAGTCCCTCCGTCAATTATGTATTCTGTACCTGTCAGGTATCCAGCTCTAGGTGAAACTAAAAAGCCGACAAATTCCGCAATATCTTGGGGCCGGGCAGGTCTTCCGATAGGTATTCCACCCAATGCGTCCATCACATTTTGTGTGGCTTGCTCTATCATTTGCGGTAAAATCCTCTATCCAAACGGACAGGTGCAAGCAGGTTGGTTTTAATTGTTGTTTCCCAATCCTCATCTGTTAGTACAGCAAAGCCTCCTCCCTGTGTTTCGGAAGCGCCAAGGTTATTTACTAAAATATCGAGTCTTCCGAATTTCTTTAGAATCTCATCTACTACTTTTTTACTTCCTTCCGGTTTATTTCTTGCCGTAATGGCAACGGTTGTCTCTGCTTTTAGCAAGCGTTCCGATATTGCTTTTTCGGCTTCTTTTGTTCCACCTGTAACTAGTGCTACTTTGCCGGATAATTCATTGTCAAAGCTAAATTGTTGTTTCATATCTCAGTCTTTTGATGCAAAGTTAGGCTATACGCTAAGTTTATACAAGTACGGAAAAACGATTCAGATAGGGATAAATTATTCCCCTATTGTATAATTTTGAATATATGTGCGGCTATGTATGAAAGAAAAATTCCATTAAGTTTGAATTGTGGTTTTGACTTAATTGGTGAAGTTCTCTACGGTAAATGGAAAATCCGCTTATTGTGGTTTATCCATGAAGGGTATCAGCGCCCAAGTGAATTACAACGTAAAATACCTGATGCTTCCCGCAGAGTGCTGAACATACAGTTGAAGGAGTTGGAAGAACACGAATTAATTAAAAAAAAGATTTATCCGGTAGTTCCTCCCAAAGTAGAATATAGTTTAACCGAATTTGGCGAGACATTAATCCCTGTTCTTTCTGTGTTAGGACAATGGGGAGATAAACATCAGGAACGTTTACGGCATTTAATATTAAAGAAACTAGGTCAATGATTTTTTTTTACCCTAATTTGTATTAGGGTCTTTGAAACGATAGAAAAGCATAGTAGACCAAAGAATTTCACTCGTATCTAAAATCATTACCTATTCTACTTTTGCGGTTGATTAAATGCTTATCAGATAAAAGAATAATCAATAATCGCATCCTATTATATAAAAATTTCAAATATTCTTTTTAGCTTTGGCAAAGTAAAAAGATGATGTTAAAGCGCTGATAATGAATGCTGATGTACTCGAAAAGCTAAAAGTACTTGCCGAATCTGCCAAGTATGACGTTTCCTGTTCTTCCAGTGGAACCGTTCGCTCTAATCAAAAGGGTGGACTGGGTAACACGGTAGGAGGGTGGGGCATCTGTCATAGTTTTGCAGAGGACGGGCGTTGCATTTCTCTTCTGAAAATCATGCTAACCAATTATTGTATGTATGATTGTGCTTATTGCATCAATCGACGTAGCAATGATCTTCGTCGGGCCACCCTCTCGGTCTCTGAATTGGTGGGGCTTACCATTGAATTTTATCGGCGTAACTATATCGAGGGGCTCTTTCTTAGTTCAGGGGTGGTGCGCAGTCCGGATTATACGATGGAACGGCTTGTACGTGTGGTTAAAGACTTGCGTTTGATTCATCATTTCAATGGATATATTCATTTGAAAAGCATCCCGGGAGCTAGTCGCGAATTAGTCAACGAGGCCGGACTTTATGCCGATCGTATGAGTGTCAATATTGAGATTCCTAATGAAGAAAGTCTCAAGCGTTTGGCTCCTGAGAAAGATTTCAAGAGTGTGTTTCAACCTATGAAGTATATACAGCAAGGGGTACTGGAGAGCAATGAGGACAGAAAGAAATATCGTTATGCTCCTCGATTTGTTCCCGCAGGACAGAGTACGCAGATGATTGTTGGAGCTACTGCTGAAACGGATAAAGACATCCTTGGCCTCTCTTCCGCTTTGTATGATCGCCCTACAATGAAGCGTGTCTATTACTCCGGATATGTATCGGTTAATACTTATGATTCTCGTCTACCGGCTCTCAAACAACCTCCCTTAGTGAGGGAAAATCGCCTTTATCAGGCCGATTGGTTGATGAGGTTTTACCAATTTAAAGTAGATGAGATTGTAAACGATGCTTATCCAGATCTTGACTTAGAGCTAGATCCTAAACTCTCGTGGGCTTTGCGCCATCCTGAGCAGTTTCCGGTTGACGTGAATAAAGCTGATTATGAGATGCTTTTGCGGGTGCCGGGTATCGGAGTGAAGTCTGCCAAATTTATTGTAGCCTCTCGTCGTTATTCTCGTTTAGGGAGTTATCAACTTAAAAAGATTGGTGTCGTGATGAAGAAAGCGCAATATTTTATTACGTGCAATGAGTTGTCTGTCCGCAAGGTCAATGAAATGGCACCTCACGTTATGCGTCAGCTATTGCTCCCATCTTCTCATAAGAAGAGAGACGACCGCCAGTTACAACTTATTTTTGCTGACGAATGATCGTTTTTATCTATGACAAAACATTCGACGGATTGTTGACAGCCGTCTTCGATGCTTACTTTCGCAAAACCTTTCCGGATATTTTGTTAGCCGAAGGAGAACCGTTACCGCTTTTTTGCGACGAAGTTTTTACGGTGTGCACAGATGAGGATAAATCTACCCGCGTGTGGAATGGACTTCGGAAGAAAATTTCGTTTTCCGCTCTATCATGTCTTAGTGTTTGTTGGCTTTCAGAATTGCCTGAGGTTGACATACTTATGTTTCGTTATATCCGTAAGGCTATAGATGCTTCTCGTTCCATAGAAGTTAACTTTGCTGATCCTGATGTGCTCGAATTATCAAAGATATGGAAAAAAGTAGATCATGAGCGTACGCGCATCATGCAATTTGCTCGTTTTCAAAAGGCGGCGGATGGCACTTTTTTTGCTGCTTTTGAGCCTTTATATAATGTTTTAGCTCTTGTTATTCCTCATTTTCAAGATCGCTTTTCCGATCAGAAATGGATTGTGTATGATCTTAAACGGCAATATGGTTATTTCTATGATCTACAAACAGTTACGGAGATCACGTTCGACTCTGAAGCTGCCCATCTGGTGAGTGGGATGCTCGATGAGAGCTTGATGGATCAGGATGAAAAGCTCTTTCAAAAACTGTGGAAAACCTATTTTACCTCTATCGCTATTAAAGAACGTACCAACCCAAGGTTGCATAAACAAAATATGCCTGTACGTTTCTGGAAATACCTCACCGAAAAGCAATCGTAGAGTTACTTCACTCCAAGTAGTTCAACTTCAAAGATTAAAGTAGAATATGCTTTGATATTGCCACATGCCCGTGTGCCATATCCTAGTTCGTATGGAATGTAGACCATCCATCTAGATCCTAAAGGCATTGCCATCAACGCATCTTGCCATCCCTGAATAACTTCGTTTACTCTGAATACTTCAGGGCGTTTTCTGCTAAAAGAGTTGTCGAACTCTTTACCGTCTATCATTGTACCTCTGTAGTGCACTTTTACAGTACTCTTCTTTGTAGGGATAGCTCCTCTGCCTTTTAATATCACTTTATACTGAACACCTGAAGGTAGTTCCATAACATCTTCATCTTCCAGATTCTCTTCTAAAAAACGGATATTCTCTTCTTTATATGCTTGGTGCTTTAAACTCATGAAACAAAGATAGGTTTTCTTAGCATCTTTAAGCCTATCATTATACTTATTTCATAGCTTCCTTTTGTACTTTTCTTGCTTTCTTCTCTTCGTTTCCCATGTGGAGACTATAGAGACTTCATGCGGGGAGTGTCGGGTCTCCATATGGAGACTGCGTAATTTTCATGTGTGAAGCGAGGTAATGAATCGTGTTTTTGGGGAAGGTTTGTTTTTATATTGGAAAAGATAGAAAGCTCAAATATACAAAAAATAGATGAATATTTTTGTGAAAAAGCTAACCCGTGTCGTTTGGTTTTACTTTATCCTTGCTTAGCAATATCTTCAAGTAAAGAAGAACATTGCCAACTCCTATTTGTTATTTTAGAATATTGACTAATAAAAATGCATCAACGATGGAAAAGGTAATAGCATTACAAAGAAATACTGCTCAGGGTATGTGGAAGAATGGAGAGGTTAGAATGTTCTCTTTATTCTCATTAATTGTTTCTCTTCTGATATTGTTCAGTTTGCCTGCTTATTCGATGGCTCCTGAAAAGACAGAGAAAAAAGAGGTTGTTAAGGTGGGGAGCACTGTACCGGAATTTTCCTTGCTAGATCAGTATGGTGAGACTTTTGATCTTAAATCTGTGCTAGGTAAGAAAAATTTGGTTATTTATTTCTACCCAAAAGATGATACTCCGGGTTGTACTAAGGAAGCGTGTTCGTTTCGTGATCAATTCGAAGTGTTTGAGAATGAAAACACAATGATTATTGGTATTAGCGGACAGTCGGTACAGAGTCATTTGGATTTTGCTGACAAATACCATCTTAACTTTACTTTACTTAGTGATGAAGGCAATCAAGTGCGTAAGCTGTTTGGTGTTCCTGCTAGTGTAATGGGGACAATTCCAGGACGTGTGACTTATGTGGTAAATAAAAAAGGAAAAGTAGTCTTTATGTTCGATTCTTTAACAAATGCAGAGCAGCATGTTGAAGAGGCTTTACGTGTTGTTAAAGCTTTGAAATAGAAGATATTTATTGAGGTCTGCACAAGAATTATAATCTGTAAAAGGATGAAAATAGCGATCAGTGGAGCCAGTGGATTTGTTGGAAAGCATCTTACTGCTTTTCTTATGGGGCAGGGGCATCAGGTTGTTCCTTTGGGCAGAATGATGTTCAAAGACAATATGTCGGGGCAACTGATGCATACTTTGTCTTATTGCGATGTGGTTATTAATCTGGCAGGTGCTACTATTAATCGTCGATGGACGGAAGATTATAAGAAAGAGCTTGTTGCTAGCAGGGTGCGTGTAACCCGTAGTATTGTGCAGGCTATTAATGCTTTAACGCAAAAGCCTTTCTTGTTTATTTCTACTTCAGCGGTGGGATATTATCCTGCTGAGGGATGTTTTGACGAAAGCACTGAGGAACGAGGAGAGGGCTTTTTGGCTGATTTATGCTATCGCTGGGAGAATGAAGCTTCTAAGGTTTCGCCGGAAACGAGATTAGTTATCACTCGTTTTGGAGTGGTACTCTCTCCTGATGGTGGAGCATTGGAGCAGATGCTTCGTCCTTTGAAGATGAAGTTGGCGGTGACTATTGGTCCTGGCACCCAGCTGTTCCCGTGGATTGATATTTGTGACCTGAATAAAGCAATGGCGCATATCATAGCAACACCTTCGCTTAGTGGAGTTATAAATTTTGTTGCGCCTCAAATCGTTACACAATCTGACTTTATGAATAAACTCGCTTCTCATTATCACAGTTTTTTAAAGATTCTATTGCCCGCTGCTTTTCTCTCTCTCTTTTTGGGTGAAGCTGCCGGATTTGTAACTACAGGGCAATGTGTAAAGCCTAATAAATTGATAGAATCCGGTTTCGTTTTTACTTCACCAACAATTGAACACTTCTTGTCGGGTATTGATGTTCGGACGGTAACTCGGCTCGATTTAAATCGCTACATGGGTAAATGGTATGAGATAGCTCGCTTTGATAATCGCTTTGAGCGAAACTTGGTGGGAGTTACGGCAGAATACATGCTTTTGCCCAATGGAAAAATACGGGTGGAAAACAGTGGTTATCTACATAGCTTTGAAGGCAAGCGGAAAGTTGCTGTGGGTAAGGCAAAATTGCCTGACGCTAGTCAGCCGGGTAAACTAAAGGTCTCCTTTTTCTTGTGGTTCTACTCGGATTATTATGTGCTGGAGCTTGATGAAGAACATTATAGTTACGCACTTGTTGGCAGCAGTTCCAATAAATATTTATGGATATTAAGTCGCACTCCTTCCCTTACTGAGGAGGTGAAACTCAAACTTCTGGAACGAGCGGCAAGTAGGGGATACGATATTTCAAAACTTATATGGGTGAAACAGAAATAGTTACTTCTGATCATTCCTGATAGGTAACCTTTCCCATAAAATTTGGGGGATGGCTCTCCAAAAGAAGACAAGGAGGGCATAGCGGAAGTCAATAACTGCTACTCTTTTCTTCTTATCGAGTGCTTTTACTATGCACTTTGCCACGTGTTCTACTTGCATTAAAAGCGGGTATTTGCGATTCTTTAGCAGAGCTGTTGCAACAAAGCCCGGACGAATATCTGTGAAATGAATGTTCAGTTTCTCCATGCGAGCTAACTGTGTTAACGCATCGATATAAGTATTCTGAAAACGTTTGGTGGCAGAGTATGCCGGAGCGGATCCCAATCCTTTTGTTCCCGCTATCGAGCTGATGACTGCCAAGTGCCCTCCGTCCACTGTTTTAAAGTAATTAAAGACAGTTGTTGTCATCCGAATAAATCCTTCCACATTGGTTTGAGCTGTATGAATTTCAATATCCGTATTTAGCTTAATATTCTGGCTACCGATACCTGAACTCAGTAGAAAAAGATCCATTCCTCCTAGCTTTTCAATAAGAGTATGTAGCTTTTGGGGAGCATCATTAGCAGTAACATCTAATTGTTGTATCTGTATTCTTTCCGGTGCGTGAGATTGTAATTCGAGCAACGCTTCTTCACGTCTGCCTGCTATACCTACCAGCCAACCTTTATCCACATAAAGTTTAGCTATCTCATATCCTATTCCGGATGTTGCTCCTACAATGATGATTCGTTTCATACTAATAATGCTTACTGTTACTCTTTTATAATGATTCCTAACAACTTTGATAGCTCCAATGCTTGTATAGAGTTGACTGTAGCTCCTCTTAAATCACTGACGTTTAAATGAATAGCATTTATTTCACAAGAAGACAGATCGATGTATTTTAAGGCTGTTTGCGAAAAATCAGCTTCTGTGAAAATGCAAGAGTCAAAGGCTATATGTTCGAGCAGGCAGCTATCGAATGCGGATCCATGAAAGTCATTTTTATCAAAATACATGTTGCGCATTTTGCTTGCGGACAATAAAGCGTAAGGGGCACTGCATTGCTGAAAAAGTATTTGGTTGAACGAACTTCCGGTTAAATTAGTACCCATTAGTTTACAGTCGGTGAATGTGACCCTACAAAAGCTGGCATCTTGTAATTTGATGTTGGATAGATCACAATTTTTAAATTCAACATCGCAAAATCTAGCTTTTTTAAATTCGCATTCTCTGAAAATGCAATGGCTGAAGCTACACGATTGAAAAGCTAACTGACTTTTTACACTATCCATTAATGTTTGGTTTGTGAATGCCTGTTCTTCTATCTCTTCAGAATAATGTTCAATGGTGCCGTACAAATCATTGTTGTCATGAAGCTGTTTAGGTAGTCTTGGAGAAACTATTTTCATTTGGGTCTTTTTTTTGAATCAGCGATAGACAAAAGTAATGATATCTTTTTAAATACTGTATATTTGTGAATAGAACAATGAGGGGAGGCTCTCTGTTTTATTTTAAAGTTATATCTTGAATTTATAAAAGATTCCGATTATGAAAAAGAAATTGATGATGTTTTTGTGTGCTATTGGCATAGGAAGTATCGCTTCGGCAGAGCCTTATGAAACGGATACGTTTAAAACGAAAAATAATAAAACGGTAGTGATTACTTTTATCAAACATGGTAGTTTGATGCTTACTTATGATGGGAAGTTTATTCAGATAGATCCGGTATCTCAGTTTGCCGATTATACGACCTTTCCCAAAGCTGATGCAGTACTGATTACACATGAACATCCTGATCATCTTGACTTGAAAGCTATTCAGACTGTTTCAAAAAAAACGACTGAATTAGTGGCCAATGAAGCCAGCCAGAAAAAGATAAGAAAAGGGAAAGTGATGAAGAATGGAGATCAGATGACTATCTTGAATGATGTTCTCCTTGAGGCCGTTCCTGCTTATAACACTACACCTGAGAATAAAATGTATCATCCTCGCTATCGTGATAATGGCTATATTTTGACTTTAGACGGTTTACGCATCTACGTTGCCGGAGATACGGAAGATATTCCTGAAATGAAAGAATTAAAAGATATTGATGTGGCATTTCTACCAGTGAATCAACCCTATACCATGACGGTAAAGCAAGCGGCAAATGCCGCCCGAATGTTTTCGCCAAAGGTGCTTTATCCTTATCATTATAGTACAACTGCCATCAATGAATTGAAAAATGAATTGAAATGTGATACTGATATTGAAGTACGTATCAGGCAGATGCAATAGGTGCTTGTCTTTTATTTACGAAAATGGTTTCTGATATTTTTGTAAGCTTCAGTATATAACTCTTCATCCCTGTCTTTTAGCGGATAGCTTTTGGCGGGTAGGATAGGGATCACCTTTACCGGATGTTTTTCGGCGTCATATACTTTGCCAAGAATCGTTCTGTAACTTTTTCCATCAACAGGTTGATAGAAAGGTGCTTCAATGTCTTCTAACCCTTTGCGGCGTGGTTGTGCACCTTGTATAAAAGCCTCATCATTGCCATAAAAGCCTAATTTTTGAAGCCAATAATTAGTCTGTAGAGACATGCATAGTACGTACTCAATAGTGGGATATTGTTCTAACAACCATTCAATGTGAGCTAATCCTCTTACCGCTTTTTCTTCTGGAATAAAGGTTCTCTTTCCTTTAGGAGCCGGTGTTACATAGTCGTTGCACAAATTAGTGATATAAATTTCATCAGGCTCAAAACTATTCAGAGTAACGTAGGCAAGATGATTAAATAAATTCCGTGCTTCAACGTTGCGGCTGCGTTCACCGTGATCTTCAGGAAAATTGCGAAAGAAATAATCGGCAAACATGGCAACCTCTGTTGCTGTATCTGACCATTGTAAATTAGAATCTTCGCCTATTACTAATAATCTTGCCGGTTCTGTCGGTTTTAAGTCTTTTGATCTCATATCTTATATTTTATTAATGCCTCATTGGCTATTGCTGCAAAGATACGCTTTTATCTCATCAAACATTTCTATTTAATTTATTGTTTTATTTTCCAATCAGAGCAAACGTTGTTTACTTGTACTTTTAAAGATTGAAAATATGCAATCAGAATTATTAAACGAAATGCTCGCAAATACGGTTCTAACCGAAGAACAACGAGCAAAATTGTCTCCTACAGATATATTAGACCTCTTGAAACGAGGAAATAAAGATTTCACAGAAGATAACTTAACCGTTAGAAATAATACCCAAAGGGTGCGTGATGCCGCAATAGGTCAATACCCTTTGGCAGTGGTACTCTCGTGCCTGGATTCTAGAGTTCCGGTTGAAGATGTTTTTCATCGGGGCATTGGCGATTTATTTGTGGCGAGAGTTGCCGGAAATATTGTGAATGATGATATTCTCGGTAGTCTTGAGTATGCGTGTAAAATTTCGGGTGCTAAGCTGATACTTGTGCTTGGACACGAATATTGCGGTGCCATCCAGTCGGCTATTGATGAGGTAAGATTAGGTAACATTACTACGCTATTATCTAAAATACAGCCGGCTTTAGAAGCTGCTTCAGAACATTTTGAAGGTGAACAGACCTCTTCTAATGCCGAGTTTGCTGACCTTGTTTGCAAATATAATGTGGAACAATCTCTTGAACAGATACGAACAATGAGCCCTATCCTTAAAGAGATGGAAGAACAAGGACAGATACTCATTGTAGGTAGTATGTATGACATGAAAACAGGAGAAGTACATTTCTTTTCCTGATAGGAAGATCGGATGATTCTACAGTTCTACCTTTGAGAGTACTTTATCAAACCGACTATCCATACATACGCTGATATCTGTGGTTACAAATTGTCCATTATAGAATAGACTGAAAATAGTAGCAGGAGTAGGCGCCGTTTGTGCCTGCTCCATTGTTTCAAGTTTGATAATGGTTAGCGGTAAATTTCTTTTTTTCGTTGTCTCTACTAGAGATTGGTGCACGTGATATTCTGTAAAAGGGCACCGATTAGAATAATAGACGACTACTCCTTTCTTTTCCGGGCACGTTCCTGTAAGTACTGTATCTTTAAATTGGGGAGTAGGAGCAGTAGGTTCTAATTTTCGCGCTAGTAAGACGAAGCCGTGAGGGAGTTTTTGGATAATCTCAAACCCTTGTCGCAAAAGCCATTTCGTATCACTCATAAAGTGAAATTTTGTAGCGCCTGCTACGGTCACTAGCCCTTGCTTATTCATTTTGATTGCGTCATCTACCACGAATTGCAGTAACTCTTTGGCATAGCCTTTGCCTTTGTATTGTCCAGATACCCAAAGGCAATTGATCATTAGGTAGTTAGGCGCTTCAACTGGAACCCATGCATTTTCAGCCGGACCATATTCCACAAAGACTTTCGCTCTCTCATTAATTCTCCGGAAAACATATCCATTGTCTAACTCCTTTTTGAGCCATTCTTTTTTCTTCTCATATCCGTCTTTACATTTTTTGTCAGATATGGCACAACATATATGTTCTTTGTCGATATTTTCTTTTGTTAGATTAATGAACTCTTCTTTCATGGTAGTCTTTGAATTTTGGGTAACAAATATAGATATATTCTGATTATTATACTTATTTTTACTCCAAAATAGAACTCTTTATGTTGAAAGTGGAATATAGTAAGCAAATAAACCGGGTGGTAGATTATATTTTGATGAATTTGCGGCAGCCTTTAGACTTAAAACATCTTGCTGAAATAGCAGGACTTTCAGCTTATCACTTTCATCGTTTATTTACTAGTGAACTAGGAGAGACGCCTGCTAAATATATACAAAGAAGGCGTCTGGAAAAAGCTGCGGCATTACTGCAGGGAGATGAACGTATACCAATTCTGAATGTGGCCTATGATTGCGGCTTCAACTCAGCCAATGTCTTTTCTCGTAACTTTAAAAAGCACTTTGGAATGACAGCAGAAGAATATCGGTGCAATATTAGTCAGTCAAATAGCAAGAATCGTCCATCTAATAGCAATAAAGAAGAGTTTGTACGTTCTTATTCATCCTATTTTTGTCCCCGTAAAACAATTAAAATAGGAGATTATAAAATGGACTGTACATTTGAAATTAAGAAAATGCCGGCTTTTAACATTATCTATTGCCGCCACCTGGGTGCTTTTAATGAAATGCAAGATGCTTTTGCAAAATTGATGCAATGGGCATACCCCAGGGGACTTATAAATGCCCCAGGGGCAAAATTACTCTCTGTTTATCATGACAATCCAGATATCACGGATAAGAGTAAACTAACGTCTGATGCGGGATTAATTGTCAGTGAAAAGATAAAGACTGACGGAGATATTGGTCAGTATGAAATCACTGGCGGACTTTATGCCGTGGGGCGCTTTGAAATTGGTATGGATGAGTTTCCCGACGCATGGCATGCTATGTTTGATTTAGTAAAAGAGCATGGATGCCAATGTACCAATGCGCATCACTATGAGCTTTACCAGAACAATATTGAAGAACATCCTCAAAAAAAATGGATCGTAGATATTTGTATTCCGGTGAAGATGAACTAACGAAATTTAAATTGCAATAGGCAAAATTTATCGGTTACAGAAATAAAAAACGTATGAGATAGAGAGCTTATTAGTCCATGAAATAGTATCTTTATCGCCATAAACCTAGTATATTGAACTGATGAAGCACTCTATTTTTATACTATTATTTTCTGTAATCGTTATAGGTTTACAATCCTGTACTTCTTCTAATCAAGACAAAAAGTATACTATTGGTCTTTCACAATGTGTTTTAAATGATAATTGGCGGCAGTCAATGGTGAAAGAACTGATGATCGAAGCTTCTAATTATGATAATATAAAAATCGTTATCAAAGATGCCAACAATAGCAGTGAGAGGCAAATAAAGCAAATACGTGAGTTGATAGCAATGAAGGTAGATGTACTTATTATATCTCCTTTTGAATCCGAACCCATAACTCAGGTAGCAGAGGAGGCTTATAAAGCGGGAATTCCAACAATTATAACCGATAGAAAAATAAATTCAAATCTTTATACTTCTTTTGTCGGAGCGGATAACTATGCAATAGGATATGAAGCAGGCAAATATACGGCTCTTCACGCTCCTCAAAAAGCTAATATTCTTGAGATATGGGGGCTGAAAAAGTCTTCGCCTGCACGCGAGAGACATCAGGGTTTTAGAAAAGCTATGGCAATGCGTAGCGATGTTCATTATGTGGAATTTGAGGGCGATTGGCTTTATAAAAAAGTGCATGAAGATTTGCCAAAGTGTAAGGAGCTTAGAAATGTGGATTATATTTATTCTCACAATGATATGATGGCCATTGCTGCTCGAGAGGTTATGGATTCTATTAATACTACTTCCAAAAATGAAATTGAGATAATAGGAGTTGATGCAACAGCTGGTGCAGGGCTTGAAGCTGTAGCGGATGGGCGTATTAATGTTTCTTTTTTGTATCCTACAGGAGCAGAAGAACTCATAAATACAGCAATGAAGATTATTAAGAAAGAGCCTGTTCCTAAAAAAATATCTTTGCAAACTTCTTTAATAGATATGAAAAGTGCAAGGAGTATTTTGATTGTAAGTAAGCAGCTACAGAATTATCAAAAACGTATTGAAGGGCAGCGCTCAAAAATTGACCAGCTATTTAGTCGGTTTGTATTTCTTCGGAGTTCTCTTGCTATTATTTCTACCTTAATGATCGCTTTCATTCTACTTTTACTTTATGTCTTCCTTATTAATAAAAAAATGCGTAAAGTAAATCGGGAATTAATAGAGAAGAATAAACGAGAAGAAGAACAAAATAAAAAACTTATTTCTTTGAATGCTGAAATAGAACAAGTTACAGCTCAAAAACTTCAATTCTTCACTAACGTATCTCATGAAGTACGTACTCCATTGACATTGATCTTAGGCCCACTTGATCGTCTTATTCGATTATTGCAAACGTCTCCTTATTTATCCGATTTGGAGTTAATGCATAAAAATGCTAATCGTTTGCTTAGGGTCATTAATCAGATCCTTGATTTTAGAAAGGTGGAAAACAATAAACAGGAATTAAAAATAGAAAAGACTGATATCATTAGTTTTGTTCGTGAAGTGAAATCCTATTTTGAAAATATGGCAACTTTCCGTCATATATCCTACACTTTTCACTCAGAAATAAAAGATTGTTTTGTATGGATAGATCAGGATCTGATGGAAAAAGTACTAGTGAATTTATTGTCAAACGCATTTAAATTTGTTTCGGAAAATGGAGAAATATCTGTTTGTATTAAGCAAGATGAAAAAAATGTGATTTTGCAGTTCATTGATAATGGCTGCGGTATACAACCAGATAGAATAGATAATATCTTCGACCGTTTTTATACTGAAAATAGTTCAACGGGTACAGGCATTGGATTACATCTTGCAAAAGAGTATGTCTTGATGCATAAAGGAGAAATTACTGTAGAAAGCATTCCTAATAAAAAAACGATTTTTACTATTACTTTGAATAAAGATAAACAGATACTTCAGGGAGAGAATGTTCGTGAAGTAGATTTGTCGCTACGTTCCTATGTGACTACTGTTCTTGATGGTCAAACAGAGAAAAAGTTGCTCTCGCAAGCTTATCCATATACTATTTTAATAGTAGACGATGATGAGGATGTTCGGACCTATTTGCAACGAGAGTTGCAGGAGAATTTTACTCTAATTATGGCATCTGACGGTGCAAAAGCGTTAAATATACTAAGGGAAAAAGATGTTTCATTGGTGCTTAGTGATGTTATGATGCCTCTGATGAACGGCTTTGAACTGTGTCGGGAGATTAAAAGTAATATCGTAACGAGTCATATTCCTGTGCTTCTTTTAACGGCTCTCTCTGACATACGTCAGCAAATATATGGGGTTATTGGTGGGGCAGATGGATATATTCGTAAACCTTTTCATATTAATTACTTAAAGATAAAGATTATACGTTTGTTGGAAGAACGCAAACGACTCCGCGAACAATTACTAGAGAAACTACGAAAGGGTAATTTGCTTCAAGTGGAAGCTGAAAAAACAGAAAACGTGGATGACTTATTTTTGCAAAAGTTTATGGCTCAGATTGAGATCATTTACACAGATCCTGAATATAATATAGAAAAACTAAGTGAAACGCTTGGACTATCACGGGGGCACTTGCATCGAAAAATAAAAGATTTAACAGGAATCTCTCCTGTAGAATTCTTGAGAAACTATAGGCTTAACAAAGCAGCTCTTTTGCTTAAACAGAGAAACTTGAACGTGAATGAAATAGCTTATCAAACAGGATTTACCTCTCCGGCATATTTCTCTAAATGTTTTAAAACTGTTTATAACAGAACTCCTTCTGAGTATCAAGGAGGAGAATAATCTTCAATAGCAATAATAAATCTCTTATCTGTATCACATTTGTAGCAGATGAGACAAATGTGCTATCTCTTGTCTCTTTTGTTATACCACTCTTGAATAGTACTACTTATTTTTGGCGAGTAAAATTTATTCAGTTAATGCTAAAATTGAGACTATGAGGAAAACACGTCTTCTTCTTTCACCTAGATGGTGGATATGGGTATTGCTGCTGCTTAGTGCGCAGATTACCATGGCACAACAAATCACAATAAATGGTATTGTAACGTCAAAAAACGATGGTGAGCCTATAATAGGAGCTAGCGTTTTAGAAAAAGGGACAACCAATGGAACTATAACTGATTTGCAAGGTCATTTTACTTTGTCTGTTAAGGATAATGTGGAAATGATTATTTCTTATGTAGGGTATAAAACAATAACGCTACATGCTAAACCTACAATGAAGATTGTTTTGGAGGAAGATACCGAAATGTTATCTGAAATTGTTGTTACCGGTTATACTACACAGCGAAAGGCGGACTTAACAGGAGCTGTATCTGTCATAAACGTTAATGAAATACAGAAACAGGGAGAGAATAACCCTATTAAAGCATTACAAGGTAGGGTGCCAGGTATGAATATTTCTGCTGATGGTAACCCCAGTGGTTCATCAACTGTACGTATTAGGGGAATAGGGACACTGAACGATAATGATCCTTTATATATCATTGATGGTGTTCCAACTAAAAGCGGTATGCATGAATTGAATGGTAATGATATTGAGTCTATTCAAGTTTTGAAAGATGCTGCATCGGCTTCTATCTATGGTTCAAGAGCCGCTAACGGAGTCATTATTATAACAACAAAGAAAGGTAAGAAGGGGCAAGTGAAAGTGAATTTTGATGCTTCTTTAACTGTTTCCAGCTATCAATCAAAATTAGATGTACTGAACTCTAAAGAATATGGGCGTGCTATGTGGCAAGCATATGTAAACGATGGCATAAATCCCAATTCAAATGGTATAGGTTACCTATATAATTGGGGATATGAAAGTAATAATCAGCCAGTTCTTAATGGACTAAAGCTACCCCAATATCTCAATAGTGATAGCACAATGCCGGCATCAGATACTGATTGGTTCAACGAAATTACTCGCACTGGCGTTATTCAGCAGTATAATTTATCGGTAAGCAATGGAAGTGAGAGAGGTAACTCATTCTTCTCTGCTGGATATTATCATAATGATGGTATTATAAAAGATACTGATTTTGAGCGTTTCTCAGCTCGTATGAATACAGACTACAAGTTAATAGGAAATATGTTAACAATAGGAGAAAACTTCACACTTAACCGTACATCAGAAGTGAATGCTCCGGGCAATATTATTAGCGATGCCCTTGATATGCCTTCTATTATTCCTGTACATAATACAAGTGGAGGATGGGGAGGCCCTGTTGGAAATTTACCTGATCGAAATAATCCTGCCCGGGTTGTATCAGACAATCGCAATAATAAATATATTTATTGGCGTTTGTTCGGTAATGCTTTTATTAATCTCAATCTATCTAAAGGTTTTAAGATACGCTCTAATTTTGGTTTGGACTATGCTAACAAGCAACAACGCAACTTTACGCTCCCTTATAAAAATGGATACAAAAGTGATGATTTGAGTGCTGTAACAATGAAGCAAGAGCATTGGACTAAATGGATGTGGAATGCATTGGCTACTTATGAAATTGAGAGTGGGAAGCATCGTGGGGATGCTATGTTGGGGCTGGAACTTAATCGCGAAGATGACACCAACTTTTCTGCCTATAAAGAGGGCTTTGCGATATTAACCAAAGACTATATGTGGCCTGATGCGGGAATAGGACAATCGCAGACTTATGGTAATGGAGAAGGATTTTCTTTGCTCTCTTATTTTGGTAAAATAAATTATTCATATGCCGATAAATATTTAGCATCTTTGACTTTACGTAATGATGGTTCTTCTCGATTTGGTAAGAATAATCGCTATGCAACTTTTCCTGCTGCATCATTAGGATGGCGTATTAGTGAAGAAGCGTTTATGAAAGGTTCAAAGACTGTTATAGATGATTTGAAATTAAGAGCATCTTGGGGAAAAACGGGGAATCAAAATATTGCTAATTTAGCCAGATATACTATCTATGTTTCAAATTACGGAACAAATGACACTTACGCCGGTGGAACTTATGGAACGTCTTATGATATTGCTGGAGCAAATGGTGGTGGAACTCTTGCTTCAGGTTTCAAACGCAATCAGTTAGGTAACGATAATATTAAATGGGAAACAACCACTCAGACCAATATTGGTTTGGACTTTTCCCTATTTAGTCAGTCATTATATGGTTCGGCTGAATACTATTATAAAAAGACAACTGATATATTAACTGTACTAACTGGTCTCGCTGCCTTAGGTGAAGGAGGAAATAAATATGTAAACGCAGGTTCTATGCAAAATAAGGGCGTAGAATTCAATTTAGGATATCGTAGAAAAACAAAATCAGGATTTGATTATGATATAAATATGAATTTATCTGCTTACAGGAATAAGGTTCTTTATGTACCTGAAACTGTTGCGGCAGTAGGTACTTTTGGTGGGAATGGCGTGAAAAGCGTAGTGGGACATTCGATCTATTCTCAAGTTGGATATGTAGCTGACGGAATATTTAAATCACAAGAAGAACTTCTTAATCACGCCACTCAGGAAGGGGCTGGCGTTGGACGCATACGTTATAAAGATTTAGATAGGAATGGTATTATTAATGAGGCTGATCAAACTTGGATATATAACCCTACTCCTGACTTTAGCTATGGTATCAATATGCATTTTGGATATAAAAACTTCGATTTATCTCTTTTTTGGCAAGGAGTACAAGGAGTTGATGCTATTATGTATGATGTGAAGAAACAAACTGATTTCTGGTCTGCTTCCAATGTGAATTATTTAAATAAAGGGAAGAGAGTTTTGAAAGCATGGACGCCTATCAACTATAATTCTAATATACCTGCTCTCACTACTACTGATACTAATAATGAAAAACGTCTTTCATCTTATTATGTAGAGAATGGTTCTTTCCTCAAGCTTAGGAATATGCAGCTAGGTTATCGACTACCTGATGAAATCGTTAGTAAGTTGAAGATGCAGAGTGTACGTTTCTATGTTAGTGGACAAAACCTCTTGACTATAAAATCGAAGAGCTTTACCGGAGAGGATCCTGAAAATCCACTTTATGGTTACCCAATACCATTGAATGTAACATTTGGTTTTAGTATTGGCTTTTGATAATCTTAATATGCATTATTATGGAAAAGAAATATTTATTCGTTCTTATATTGTTTGTTTTAATACTCACAAATAGTTGCTCTGATTTTCTTGATAAATCACCTCAGGGAATTTTAACTGGAAAAGAAGTCTCTTCGCCTGAATATGTTGATAACCTGGTCACCGCTGCTTATGCAATATGGGTCTCAGGCGATGATATGAATTCATCTTTTACACTATGGAATTACGATGTAAGATCTGATGATTGTTATAAAGGGGGATCGGGAGCTGCCGATGGTGATGTCTTTCATTTTCTTGAAATAGCCCAAGGAACGCGTTCTACTGACTGGAATATAAATGATATCTGGAATAGATTATATAAATGTGTGACCCGCGCTAATACGGCGTTGCAGTCACTTAATAGTTTAGATGAAAAAGAGTACCCAATGAAAGAGTCTCGTATTGGAGAAATGCGCTTTTTGCGAGGACATGCTTTTTTTATGTTGAAAGAGTTATTTAATAAGATTGTTATTGTTGATGAGACTATATCTACTAAAGATTATACTTCCTTATCTAATGTAACTTATACTAGTGATGAAGAGTGGCAAAAAATAGCTGACGATTTTAAATACGCATATAATCATTTGCCAGAAGTGCAAGAAGAAGTTGGGCGACCAACTAAAGCTGCCGCTGCTGCTTATTTGGCTAAGACCATGCTGTACAAGGCTTATAGACAGGACGAACAATATAATGTAACAGAAATAAATCAAGATGATTTAGAGTCTGTTCTTGCTTATACAAGTGATGAAATAATGGCTACAGCCGGTTATGGTTTAGAATCGGATTATAGTATGAATTTTCTTCCAAATTATGAAAATGGAAAAGAATCCATTTGGGCTATACAATATTCAATTAATGATGGAACCAAATACGGTAATTTGAATTTTGGTATGGAATTAACAGTACCTCAATATTTAGGGTGTTGTGATTTTCATAAGCCTAGTCAAAACCTTGTAAATGCGTTTAAGACGAAGAATGGCTTACCTATCTTTGACGGTTATAATATTGATAATTATGATAGTACAAAGGATCATTCTGACCCTCGTCTGTTTCACACTGTTGCAATGCCTGGTTTTCCTTATAAATATAATACGAGCTATGTTTATACAAAAGATTGGAACCGTAATCCTGATTATTATGGAGTATATGCTTCATTAAAAGAGAATGTTGATCCTGATTGCACTTGTCAAGCTAAAATAGGTGGCACCTTTTGGGCTAACTCTTTGAATCATATCGTGATCCGTTATGCAGATGTGTTACTAATGAGAGCAGAAGCGTTAATAGAATTACATCGTTCAGGAGAAGCATTACCCCTTATCAATAAAGTAAGAACTAGAGCAGCAGCAAGTACTAATTTGATTTTTGACTATGCTCCTAATCTTGAAATTTCGACTTATAAGAATGGAGTAAATTGTACCTGGACTGAAGATTTTGCTCGTCAGGCATTGCGTTGGGAACGACGTTTGGAGTTCGGTATGGAAAGTTCTCGTTTTTTTGATTTGGTACGTTGGGGGATAGCTGATCAGGTTATCAATTCATATTATCGTTCTGAAGAAAGGCGTAGAACATATTATAGGAATGGGTCTTTTACGCAAGGGAAAAATGAATATTTACCAATTCCATATAGTCAAATTACTGCCAGCAATAATTTATACAAGCAAAACAACGGTTGGAATTAATTTATTAATATTTGAAAGTTATGAAATTATTCTATAAATATATCTACTTCTTTTCAATCATTGCACTTACTGTATTAACGGGGAGCTGCAATAATAGTAACACATCCGAGCTTAATTTGGATTGCAATGCAAATATTACGTCTTTCAATCTTAATGGATATGAAGGTATAATAGATCAAACAGAGGGTACAATAACTGTTCAGGTTCCTGATGGAACAGATGTTTCTGCTATGACTCTTGAATATGCTTTGTCCGATGGAGCAGAGGCTGACTTGGCAAATAAAAGTATAGCTAATTTTTCTTTACCAGTAGCTATGCTTGTCAGTAATGGAGACATATATAGAAGATATACCGTTAGTGTAGAAATAGATAAAGCTAAAATGCTTAGTTTCAAGATCAATGATTCGTATATAGGAACGATTGATGATGAGGCGAAAACAATAACAGTCTATGTGCCAAAGAGTGTAGACGTAACCCAACTTATAGCAACATATACTATTACAGATGGCGCTGCAGCAACTCCTGAGAACGATGCAATAATAGACTTTAGTAATCCGGTAACGTATACTGTAACTCATCGCACTGCGACATCTCTATATACCGTTCATGTTATTCCGACAGATATAAAGTATACTGCTTTTGTTGGTACTGCTTCGTCAATAGATGAGATAGAAAGCCCTGAAGAAAAAGCTGCGGCAACATGGATGATCCAAAATATCTCTGGTGCGGAATATATTTCTTTTGCTGATATAAATACTGGTAATGTGCAGTTAGGCAAATATTCGGTAATATGGTGGCACTGGCATGTTGATAATTATACAGATGCCATAGGGTTATCAAATGGAGCTGCTGAAGCAATACCAAAGTTTAAGGATTATTACCAACATGGAGGCAGCTTGTTATTAACCCGTTATGCTACAAGATACCTTTCATCATTAGAAATCACATTAGATAAAGCATCGCCTAATAATTGTTGGGGTGGGAGCGAAGATAATCCTGAGATAGCAGTATCTCCTTGGGGGATCTCGTTTAAAGGTCATGAGGATCATCCTTTATTTGCAGGTCTACAAACTGCTTCTGGCAAGGATTATGTTGCATATTTATTTGATAAAGGATATGCTGTTACTAACAGTACAGCCCAATGGCATATTGGCTCTGATTGGGGTGGCTATAATACTAAAGAAGACTGGCAAAACGCAACCGCTGGCATTGCTTTAGGACGAAGTGATGGTGACGCTGATAATGAGAGCGGAGCTATAGTTATAGCTGAGTTCCCTAAAAAAGGAAATTCAGGGACCGTCATTAGTATAGGTTCAGGTGCCTTCGACTGGTATGGCAACGGAGTAACCACTACGGGTTCTTACAGGTCGAATCTTACGACTATGACTAAAAATGCCATTACATATCTTAGTGAATAAGAAATAGTACAAATTATATTTTAATACATTATTATGAGAAATATGATTCTTTCCATTGCATATATACTTGGAATATCATTATCAGTTATTGCTTGCAATGATGATAATACTCCAGTCACAGATGATAAAGATCTGAATGAAACAACCACTTTTAAGAGTGTGCCTGAACCTAATATTTACAACTTATACTATAAACCTGCTGTGGGATATGTGGGTGATCCGATGCCTTTTTATGATGAAGTGAGCGGTAAACAATACATCTTGTATTTGCAAGATTGGCGTGATGGAGCTTCCACTTATCATCCTATTCATTGTGTCAGTACATCTGATGCCTCTTCTTATGTATCTTATGGAGAGTCAATACCTTGTGGAACACTCGCTGAGCAAGATCCTGCTCTTGGTACAGGAAGTACTATACTCAAGGATGGCATTTATTATACTTTTTACACAGGGTATAAGGATAATGCTACTAGTTTACAATCAAAAGAGGCTATCTTACTTGCAAAATCTACTGATTTAAAGACCTGGAAAAAAGATCGTTCGTTTCGTTTAGATGCTCCAAGTGGATACAATTCTAACGATTTCCGTGATCCGGAGGTTTTTTACGATGATGAGGCTGGAGTATACAAAATGCTGGTTGCGACAAAGAAGAATGGAACAGCTATTATCGCTCAATTTAGCTCAACAGATTTATCTAACTGGACTGTGAATGAACCTTTCTTTCATAATGTATGGGGGCGATTCTATGAGTGTCCCGATGTTTTTAAAATGGGAGATTACTGGTACATGATATATTCTGATAAAGATATAACACGTCAGGTACAATATTTTTATGCACCTACATTGGCAGAGCTACAACAAAGGAGTGATGCAAACTTTCCTCCCAACGAAGGAAAATTGGAGGGTACGGCATTTTATGCGGGCAAAACGGCTGGCATAGGAAATGAACGATATCTATACGGGTGGTGTTTCACACGTTCTGGAAAAGACAATGCAGGAACAGGCGATTGGGCTGGTAACTTGGTGGCTCATAAGCTAATTCAAAATAATGATGGTACGCTAGGACTTACTATTCCTGATGCTGTAGAAGAGAAATTTGAAAAAAATCAAACTCCAGTGGAACGCGATACAAAGGGAGTGGTAAGTGGTAGCATTTTAGATGGGTATACTCTTAGTGCAGGAGCTTCTGTTCGCTTTTCACGATTGGGAGCGAATAATAAGATAACGATGAAAGTTAAAGCTCCGGCTAATAACGAAGCAGTATTTGGCCTTTCATTTGTTGATTGCAGTGACCTAAATATAAAATATAATATTTATATTGAAGCGCGATGGAAGATGCTTAAATTTGATAAGGTCATAACTGATTCAGAAACGGGGCAAGAATCAAGGATAAATATTAATAGCAATGGATTTACCCCTTCATCAGATGCTAATTATACGATTACAGTCGTTAATGAACAGTCGGTATGCGTTGTCTATGTTAATGGACAATACGCATTCACAAATCGCATATATAATATGCAATATAATCCATGGGGTATTTTTTCATCGGATGGTTCTGTTACTATTACTGATGTAACATTAAGTTCATATTAAAAAAAACTTTTTAATTAATACACATGAAACAACTTCATCTAAAACTTTTTATGCTAACATTCGTTGCTATTTTTGCGATTTTGCAAGTACATGCTAATGATGGGAAACTTATTATTAAGCATTTGGGTGATAAGCAAAGCATCATACATCTTAATACATTCGGGAAATACCTCTTATTACCGATTGAGGAGAAATCCGGGGAGGCTAAACTCTATGTAATATCAAATAATGATGTTGTTAAGACAATCAACATTCATCTGGCGACAGATAAGGTGGACTATTATGTGCCTCTTGATCTCTCTCTTTATGATTCTGAAAGCTTATTGTTTAATATTCAACAGGTGCCCGACTCTGCTATTTGTTGGAAAATGTTTCAATTATCCAATACCTTTGATGCAAAAAACAGTGAGCAATATAGGCCGCTTTATCATTTTACTCCATTGTATGGGTGGATGAATGATCCAAATGGTATGGTTTATAAAGATGGAACATATCACTTGTTCTATCAATATAATCCTTATGGTTCAATGTGGGGAAATATGCATTGGGGACATGCTATTAGTAAAGACTTAATGACTTGGAAGAACTTACCTGTAGCTATTGAGCCAGATGGCCTTGGGGCTATCTTTAGTGGTAGTTGTGTTGTCGATGTGGATAACACGTCCGGATTTGGAAAAGGAGCCATCGTGGCTTTTTATACATCGGCAGGAGAGCGGCAAACTCAAAGTATGGCTTATAGTTTGGATGATGGACTTACTTTTAAAAAATATGATCGGAACCCAATCTTGACTTCTACGATAAGAGACTTTCGTGACCCGAAAGTGATCTGGCATAAGGCATCCAATAAATGGATAATGGTGTTGGCTGCTGGGCAAGAAATACAATTTTACTCATCCACTAATCTAAAAGACTGGGTATACGAAAGTAATTTTGGAGAAGGGCAAGGAGCTCATACAGGAGTGTGGGAATGCCCTGATTTGGTTGAAATACCCATTGAAGGAACAACCGCCACTAAATGGGTGCTGATTTGTAATTTGAATCCCGGTGGAATATTTGGTGGATCAGCCACTCAGTATTTTGTAGGCTCTTTTGATGGTAAAAAGTTTATTAATGAATCACCTGCTAAAACAAAATGGATGGATTGGGGTAAAGATCACTATGCAACTGTGACGTGGAGTAATGCTCCACATGGACGTAAAATAGCGCTTGCATGGATGAGTAATTGGGATTATGCTAATAACTTACCAACGAACCAATATAGAGGGGCCTTTACTATTCCTCGAGAATTGTCTTTATATACCTATGAAGGAGATACCTATTTATGTAGTGCACCAGTTGAAGAAGTGCTGGCATTAAGGGAAGCTACGAGCAAGAAGAAAAGATTTAGAGTAAAAGCCTTGCAGCCTATAAAACAATTGCACTTAAATAATTGGGGAGCTTATGAATTAGAACTAAAGATAAAAAACATAGATTCGAATATTATGGGATTTTATCTTCAAAATTCAAAAGGAGAAAAGGTTGATATAAAATATAGTCTTAATGAAGGCAAATTAATAATGGATAGAAGATACAGCGGAAAGGTCGATTTTAGTAAAACTTTTGCTACTTCTACTTGGGCACCTATACATAATGAAGGTAAAGAATACTCCTTGCGAATCTTTGTAGATAAAAGTAGTATTGAAATATTCGATGGCAACGGGAAGTTTGTCATGACGAACCTTGTTTTCCCTTCGGAGCCCTACAATAGTATTAACTTTTATACTGAAGGAGGTTCATACAGTGTTACGTCTTTTACAACTTATAAATTAGGACTGAAAAATTAAAATTCAATAATAGGTATAGTATGAATAATATTAAGAGCTCTTACATTAAACTGATCCCTGTAATGCTAGCTTTCTTTGCTATGGGATTTGTTGATCTCGTGGGCATTGCAACAAATTATGTGAAAGCTGATTTTGCACTGGATGATACCACGGCTAATCTTTTTCCTTCCATGGTTTTCTTTTGGTTCCTTATCTGTTCGGTACCAACGGGTATGTTGATGAATAAAATAGGACGGAGGAAAACGGTGTTATTAAGTTTGGTAGTGACGGTGTTTGCACTGTTGCTTCCTGTGCTAGATTATAATTTTTACATTATGCTTGTTTCTTTCTCTTTGCTTGGAATAGGTAATGCGTTGATGCAAGTTTCACTGAACCCGCTACTCTCGAATATTGTAAGTGGTGATAAATTAGCCAGTTCGTTAACTTTTGGGCAATTTGTTAAAGCGATAGCTTCCTTTTCTGCCCCTATTATAGCAGCTTGGGCTGCGTTGCAGTTCAATAATTGGAAAATACTATTTCCTATTTTTATGATTATGGCTATAATAGCAGTTGTGTCTTTAGGGTTCACTCAGATTCGTGAAGATGATGAAAAAGGAGAAACCTCGACTTTTGCGCAATGTTTTGCTTTGCTAGGCGATAAGCTGATCTTTTTCTCCTTTATTGGCATTATCTGTCATGTGGGGATTGATGTCGGTATCAATGTAACTGCTCCTAAAATATTGATTGAGCGCTTAGGAATGACACTGGCGGATGCCGGATATGCTACTAGTATTTACTTTTTATTCCGTACGATTGGTTGTTTTTCAGGTACTTTTATTTTAGCGAAATTGTCTTCTCGTATCTTTTTTGGTATTAGTACACTAATGATGTTTGTTGCTATGGGGGGATTCTTCTTTGTGGAGAGTAAAACGGCTATTTATGTATGCGTAGCATTAATGGGATTTGGTAATTCTAACGTTTTCCCGATTATTTTCTCACAGGCCTTGCTTCATTTACCTGAAAAGAAGAATGAAGTTTCCGGACTTATGATAATGGGATTGTTTGGCGGTACAATCTTTCCTCTTGTTATGGGAATTGCCTCGGATACGATGAAATCTCAGGCAGGTGCAGTGGCTGTTATGCTAGTAGGTATTATTTACCTCATTACCTTTACAACAAGAATAAAAAAACCATTAATTAGATAGAAATGAAAAATATGATTGTCGGTTTAGGAGAAGTACTTTGGGATGTACTTCCAGAAGGTAAAAAGTTGGGCGGGGCACCAGCCAATTTTGCTTATCATGTATCACAGTTTGGCTTTGATACATGTACAGTGAGCGCCGTAGGCGATGATGAGCTTGGAGCAGAGATTCTGGATGTCTTTTCCAAGAAAAAACTAAAATGTTTATTTCCCTGCGTTGATCAGCCAACCGGTACAGTACAAGTGCAACTTGATAAATCAGGAGTTCCCTGTTATGAAATAAAGGAAAATGTTGCTTGGGATAATATACCTTTTTCTTCTGAATTGGAAAACTTAGCCAAAAATACGTTAGCGGTTTCATTTGGCTCATTGGCACAACGTAGTAAGGTTAGTCGTGAAACTATTAATCGTTTTTTAGATGCTATGCCTACTGATAAGGAGGTTCTTAAAATCTTCGATATTAATTTGCGACAGAATTTTTATACGAAGCAAGTATTGGAGAATTCATTTAAGAAGTGCAATGTACTAAAAATTAATGATGAAGAATTGGTTGCTATCAGTCGTCTGTTTGGATATCCTGGTGTAGACTTGGAAGACAAGTGTTGGATTTTGATCGCAAAATATAATCTTAAAATGATCATTCTTACTTGTGGAACCAATGGAAGCTATGTTTTCACTCCAGGGTTGGTATCTTTTCAAGAAACGCCTAAAGTAAAAGTGGCTGATACCGTTGGAGCTGGAGATTCTTTTTCTGCTGCATTTTGTGCAGCATTTCTCGAAGGGATTAATGTAGCCGAAGCACACAAACTAGCGGTTGATGTATCCGCTTACGTTTGTACTCAAAAGGGAGCAATGCCGGAATTGCCATCTGAATACAAGAACAAGGTTAAACATCTCTCAAAATAGAGATACAACTCACTCATTGAAGGAACAGCTTCGTTTACGATATATTGAAGGGTGTGTCAAAAATTTAATTCAGACACATCCTCCTTGTTTTTTTTATTATAACAGATAATACCACTTTATTCTTAAAGTAGAATTTATTGCGAAACTGCTTATCTTCTTAAAGTTAGAGTAAATGGTAATGAACTTTATTTAGCACTTCTGAAAGGCAATTCTGGGAGTCCCGTCTGATACATAGATGATGCCACATGGGATAAATCCGTTTTTCTTCAGTAAAGATTGCATAACTGAATTTTCCTGATGTGTATCTACACGGATATTGGGACATTGAGCATAGCACCATTCGAGGCAATAGGCACCGACACCTTTTATTGTACCATTACTCGCTAAGCGATGAACTACCCCATAAGGGTGCTCATTGAGCCATTCCCCTTTTTCTATGAACGTATAGTTGGGCTCTTCTCCTTGGAAAAAGCAGAAAGTGCCCACTATGTTATTTTCTTTATCTATACAAACATAGCTATTACCGTTGGCTATATCGTTCATAATCACTTCTGCCGACGGATATCCATTTACCCATTGGCTGCTATTGCCAACACTTCGCATAAAGTTTTTTGCATGGTTCAATACCTCCATCTGGTTGTTTAAATCCTGTAAAGTAGCTTTTCTTATTTCCATAGCGGGTAGCTGTTATTTTTTTCTGAATACCAGATGTTCCATCAATAGTACTGATATAACTCCCATTACGAAACCGTTTGCTAAGAGAGGACGTAGAATATGAGGCATTGAGGCAGCTACCGTTGGAGGCATGAAAGATACCATTAAAGCGATCATAATAGGGAAAGCAATGATCATGCAACTATTGAAGTCGGGTATGGAATTTTCTTGTGCAACCAATTGGAAAGCTGAAGAGAGTTGAGTAGTCATAAGGTAGAGCAGAATCACCCCCATAACAGGTCTGGGTATGGTTGATAAAAAAGTAATAACTTCGGGAAAGAAGGCACACGCAATAAGTGCAGCTCCTGCCGGAAGGAGGGTATATCTAGAAGCACAACCGGTACTCATGATTACTCCCGGACTGAGTGAAAAATCTACGGGACCGATGATTCCTGTCCCTCCGGAAATAATATTCATTAAGCCAGTGAAACGTAGTCCCATTTTTGTTCGCTTTTCCATCCCTTTTACCTGAATTGCTGTACCTACAGATTGTAATGAACCCAATTCATTGATAAACAGAGCAATATAACAAAATAAGAACGATAGCAATATGCCGGGATCAAATACTAAGGAGGGGATGAAGAGTGATAGAGTTGCGCTTGTCTCAGTTGCTTGCTCGGATGTTGATCCTAGATCTCCTATGATAAAAGTATATACAAGTGAGCCAAAGAGTAATCCCCACAACACAATGCTCGACTTCCATATTCCTCTTAGTAATTTGTTACTTAGCAACATTAAGAACACCATGATTAATGCAAAAGCATAAGACATGAACGGATGTACCTTATCAGCAAATACAAGATTAAGAATCGTAGGCATTAATGTAAAAGCTATTAAAGCAAGGATTACGATGATTATTCTTACCGTAAATATGCGTTGAAGATATTTAATCCATCCACTGAATGAAAGGAGAAAGAGTATTATTCCACCACAGATAATAGCTGTATATACCTCGTTGATCTGCGAAGCTTGAGTTGCAATGATTCCGATTAATAAAACAGAAGCCGGACCAATCACTACCGGCATTTTATGTCCGAATAGAATTTGTAGTATGAGCCCTATACCTGTTAAAGCAAAGAGTTTCTGCGTGTAATATGTTTGTTCGGCTACTCCGCCCAATTGGAAATTTCCTACTACAGCGCTTAGTATCAGTACGATGGGGATTGTGATCAGAAACCACTGAAGTCCGTACATTAACATTGGCCATAAGCCCGGTTTATCATCATTTTTGTATTTTAGAGGAGTTGGTGCAAAGCTCATATTTGGTACTGTTATTATTAGGTGTTATTTAATCATGCAGACTGTCTGCGGTAAACATTTATTGCAGTGTAAAAGTTCTGATAGTAGTCTACCAAGAAGAAAGGGAGTCATTTTTTAAGGTGTAATTTAAAGAAAAAGAGAATTCATAAAGCAAAATAAGATGCCCAGAATTCTCTTTTCGTCAACTTATATTTTTTGATTACCCATTACTTCGATTCACAAAATTAATAAATTCTTTCGCAAATTCATCTTTGTAGTAATAAACATTGGTAATCGGAGTGTAGCGATAAGGGATGAATTGAAATAACTGAACCGCTGCAAATTTCTTGTCGGCAGACATCAACAGATCCATTCTCAGGTTACTACTCATCGCACTTTTTATACCATCTAAAGCAGAAAAATCTTTCTTATTAATGCTATCAGTAAGCTGATTCATGTACTTAAGATCAAAATAAATACTTTTCTCCCTTAAAACGCTTCCTGTTTCCTTATAGGTGCTTACTCTAGATTTCCACAGCAAGCGGAAAATTCCGGTTAGACATAGAGCACTGCCGAGCAACATGATGCCCATTCCTATAATAGAAGATCGGTCTTGTATTTCTAAAATAGAGAAGAAAACTAAAATACCTGCAACTAAGATGCAGAAAGAGCCTGTAAGCTTTGACATACTTGTTTTGCTTACTATATCAGGATAAGAAGATGCAAAGATCGTTGCGTCTTGAATTTGATTTGTCATAAAATAACTATTTAATTATTATTCGATTATAGTTTAAATCGATAAGATTAACAAAAAAGAATAGGTTGAGTAGCTAAATTATAATGCGCCTTAGCGTATAAACATAGTAGTTCGTGAGTCCGGATATACTTCTGAAAGGTGCATCAAGAGCAAGTTTGCTTTTAAAATGCAGTATGACAGAGTCATATCTGGACAAATGTTGAAGAATCGTTTTTAATGAGCAATTATGTTGATTTAAGAAGATTCGCTGTAACCGTGTATCAAAAGCGTGGCATGTTTCGCTAGATGTGTTATCCAGTTCGGCATCAGAAAAACGTAAGCTATGAATTCTCCCAAAGTGATTTTGTTTCCTTACAGAAGTGATAGAATGCATTTCAATGGAAGATTGTTCCCGCATCACTCCTGTATCAGACATCACATAGTAATCCAAATAACCAATGGCGATTACTGATAAGATGAAGAATATAATTTTAATTGTTCTGATCATAACTCAGCAAATATAGTTGGAAATATGAATATTGATTTTCAATGCATTCCTTTTTAAAGATTATTTCACTCTATTTTTATTTCGTGAATGTAATCTTTTTCTCTTCCTCTTTGTTCTTTAAAGAAAAACAGATAGATTATGAATATAACACATGACAAGCAAAAAAAGATCTTTGAGGTAGTTGTTGATGGATCAACAGCTTATGTATCTTATGATCTTGTAGACGGTGGATTGGATATTCGCCATACCATTGTTCCGGATGAAATTGGGGGTAGAGGTATCGCTTCCGCTTTGGTAAAAGCGGCGTATGATTATGCTTTAGAAAATAATTATGCACCTGTGGCTACCTGCTCCTATGCTGTTACTTGGCTGAAAAGACATCCAGAATACAAAGGAAAAACCGGCGTTGATTATGGAGGTGAAGGCACTTGCGCACTTTAATCTTTTTTATTTGAGTTTTGCTTATTCCACTCTTGAAGTGTTATGGAGAAGCTTTTCATATCCATCAATGTTCCGTCGTATCTTACTTCGCATTGTCTGAAACAACCTTCATAGTGGAATCCGCATTTCTCAATTACACGATTAGATCGCTGATTGTCAGGATAACAAGTACAGCTAATTAATTCTAAAGATTCTTCATTAAATCCGTATGAGATTACGGCTTTAGTCGCTTCGGTCATGAGTCCCTTTCCCCATTCTTCTTGGGCAAGTGCATAGCCTATCATCTTGGCTTTGGGGTTTTCACGACGTGGGTCCTGTATCAATCCGATAGTACCGATCAGTTTGTTAGATTCTTTAAGTACAATCCCAAATATGTTTTTTTGTCTAATGAATATCTGCTCCATGATTTCTTTTGTCTCTTCAATACTTTCATGAGGCTTCCACCCGGCTGTGATTCCAACATTAGGGTTACAACTATATTCATAAATATCTTGTGCATCGGACTCTTCGATAGGGCGAAGTAAGAGTCTAGGGGTTTCAATCTTTACCATTTCATACCATTAATTTAATTTGTTCCTCTTATTAAAACATGCTTAAAACGTTTATTATAAATTACATAGGGTTGGTAGTCCCAATGTTTTTAAGGATATTTTTATCAAACTCATCAAAGTGCTTTATTATAGGTAAATTGAATGATTCAAAGTTTTCATCAGTGGACTTTACGATAATGACAGTCCCCACTTTGCTGTTGATAGCCGCATGTATCCCTGAATATGAATCTTCAAAAATGATTGAATTTTCTTTATCCACACCTAATCGATTAATTGCTTTTTCAAATAAATCCGGATTAGGTTTCCCTTTTATTGAGCCATCATCATAAATAATATGCTCTCGCTTGAAATAAGTGAGCAAATTAAATTTTTCAATAAAAAAATCCACATTTGTTTTTCCCGCTGCAGTTGCTATTGCCATCGGTATTTTTTCAGCTTTCAAATATTCTAGAAGAGGTTTTACTCCAGGAGCAAGTTCCATCTTATGTTTAAGACATTCTTTTCTATACAGAATCTCTTTTTCTTCAATAAATTGATTCACTTCCGAATCATTCAATTTGCGATTGAATAAAATTTCGAAAGTATCTTTCCCATTTCGCCCGTGGATGTATTCTCTTTTCTGTTGTTTCGTCAGTTTGATGTTTTGCATCTTTAAATACTCATCCCAAGAAGATTCCTGATATTCAGAATCCCAGAATAATGTTCCATTAAAGTCAAAAATGACTCCTCCTTGTTTCATGATAAAATCTTTCGTATTAATAGTTATAGTTGTTAAGTTTTGAAAATAATCATATTGGCTAGCAAAATAATCGTTTGACCATATTTCCCAAGCCCTCTTGATACTTAATAAAGGGCTGAACATCTTGTATAAGCCCATGTTTTGCGGTCAAACATAGTAAATTCTACGCAGATATTTGGCTTAATCCCGATTTTCTGCGTAATAACTGCTAAAAATGATTTGTACTACATAAGAAGCTTAGTACTTTTTAAAGTGATACTTCTTTCTTAATTTTTCTTGTTCTTCAGAAGAAAGCGAAGTGAAATAACCCTTCCACCCCGGGCAGAAGTTGATATGCCAGCGCCAAAAGCGTCCCAATAATGATTGGGGATTTCTGTCGAACTTTGCTCTTAGTGAGCAGTTTTTACAAGAACTTTCTTTCATAACTGTTATTGTTTTAGTTATTTATATATAGGCGAACTTAACAAGTTATCAAAATAATTAGCGTCAAGTTGTACATATTGCTGATTTTTAGTACATCAGAAGCGATAATGGAAATATGTACTCATTTAATTTCGGCACTGTATTACTCTAACTGTTTTCGATAAATAGCATCAAGAGTTTGTCCTTTTTCATCTTTCCAAACGATCCATCCATTATTGCTGCTACCAATGCAAAAGTCAGCGGCGGTACTTGGACTGGCGAATATCTTATCAGATTCAAGAACCAATTGATCGCCTTTCTCTTTAGTATACTCTTTAAGCAACTTTGCCCGTTTCTCTCTCCAATGCAATGATGGAACGGAATCTTTGGCAATAATGCTTTCTTTTAGAACAGTAAATCCTGATGCATCGTAAAATCCTTTTGCATTGCATCCTCTACCTGTTGTGTAAAAAAGGTGCTTATCTTTTTGTTTGATTATATCAAAGATGTTGCAACCAATAAATGAGACTAAGAACATTATATCTTCAAAGAACTCATTCATATTATCTTTCTGATATTCAGGAAGATTCGGAGCATTTGGTGTTTGTTTATTTTCATCCAAAGAATAATGTTTGGCTTTCTTTGCCATTGGTATAGCCAAATATTCTAAGTATTGTACATCAGCTTTTGTCATTGCACTATCTTTAGAAATAAAAACTAATGCCCTTTGCCAAAATGTTTTTTTATAATCGTGATCTTTAACTCGTTCTCTGAAGTTTTCTGTTTCTCCAATATAGGCTTTGGGCTTTGTCGTTTCATCTTCACCTAAAAGAATATAGAATGCTGGAGTCTGCAAGTCGCTCCTTTTATTAAGGATGGAAAGATCAGATCTTGGGATAATAAACATCTGGCAGATCTTGTTGCTGATGAATACGTATTGCGCTCCTTTAGGATCGCTATCTATTAGATATGTTGTTACTGTTTTCCCCATTGTTATTAATCAGTTTTATGAGTATCTAGTATTCCGTTTATATTAATGTCTGCTCTAATTTATTCTTCCACTTTTCCCAATCTGGCATCTCCATAGACAATAGCTCATAAAAAGCTTTTGTGTGATTTCTATGTATGAGGTGGCAAAGTTCGTGAGTGATAACATACTCTATGCAAGGGCGCGCCGCTTTAATGAGTTCTGTATTGAGAATAATCTTTCCTTTGTTGGTGCAACTGCCCCATCGATTATTCATTTCCTGAATATAAAGAGCAGTTGGCGCTACATTGTATCGCTGAAAACGTTGAAGAATTGGTTCCGCAATTTCTGCGAACTTCATTTTTGCATGTACACGATACCACTCATTCATTAAATCTTTAGCCTTAGCCTTGCGTGAACAAACTATTTCAAAATAGCGTCCTTTGTATTTTATGCTATCAGGCTCTCCTATTGTAACTCGCAAGAGGTATTGACGGCCCAAATACAAATGAGATTCTCCACTGATGAATTGTCGTTCCGGCATTCTCTCTCCAAAAGACTTGAAAAAATGTTGCTGTTTGATAATCCAAGAAGCTCGTTTATGCACTTTGTCTTTAACCGCTTCAATGCTTGTACAGTCAGGTGCCTTTACTATTACATTCCCATTAGGGCAAACGGCAATAGTTAAGGTCTTCCTATTTGAATATTGAACATTGAATGTTATCTGGGAGGTACCATAATTAATTGTATTCTCCATTATTTGTACCACAATTTAGCAACATCCACGCATTTGTCAATGATAGTATCCATATCTTCAAACGTCAATTGAAGATCATATTTACGTTTAACTTCATCGATAAGAAAATCTTCCAATTCTATTTTTATTTGTCCAATCAATGTCAGATTTGTTTGCCAATCTATAATAACCCTAGGTTTAATGATTGTATCGAAAGCTAATGAAGTTTCTAAGGCTACCTGTTTCCAGTCTACAGTTTTGTTTGCTTCTAGTTGAATGGATTTATATACTTCCAGACTTAAGCCGAAGAAAGCTTTGCCCACATTATTGTCGATCAGTTTTTGTGGTATTTCATTATCCGTATGGGCTAACACTTCCTCTTTATGTTTCATCACTCGTTTCAAATATTCAGCCTCATCTATACGTCCTTGTTCATAATCCGCAATAGTTTCTTTCAGCATCTCCGAGAACTTTTTATAAAAAGCAGGATCTGTTTCCATTTTTTCATTAATATACTTGGTTGTTCTCGAAGCAATGGTATCAGCCTTGGCTGCCTTTCCTGTAATTTTCTCTACTTCAGCTTCAAATTTTTCTTTATCAAATACGTTTACCAATTCAGTAATAGTTTTCACCTCTCCACTTTCAATATGAGTGTTGATCAGTTTTTGAATTTGCCCTTCAAATTGTTTATAATTAATAGCATCCGAGTAACGCTCCTGAACGGCACTTCTTAATTTTAAGAACAGAGTAAGATCATCTTTGTATTTGCAGATATCTGCCTCACTGGTCTCTTTATGAAAAGCCGCAGAAGAAAGAGCTATCTTCAAACAACTGGCAAAAGCTGTGAGCTTTTCATAAAAGTTTTGGCGCTTGTCTTCATAGCGAAGTAACTGGCTGTACGCTTCAAGATCCCGTTTGTTTGGAATCTCTTTAAATATACTCCATAAATCAGAGTATAATTGTGGCAATTGGGCTATTTCTTCTTTAATATCAATCATTGTTTGCTGTATATCAGCAATCTCTTCAGAATCATAGTCAGCGTATAAATCGAAAGCATCATTTAATTTACTTAGCACACCATAATAGTCGATAATATATCCAAACTCTTTGTCATCGCAGACTCTGTTAACACGAGCAACCGCCTGAAGCAATGTGTGATTTCTTAGATTCTTATCTAAATACATCACTGTATTCTTTGGTTCATCAAATCCCGTGAGCAACTTATCTACCACAATCATTATCTCCGGAGAATTAGCATTCTTGAAACGGTTGATAAGGTTTGTTTCGTACTTTCTAGGTGTTCCGTGTTCATCCATCATTTTCTTCCAAAAAGCCTTTTCCATACTTTCTGTATCTCCATAGGCAGTATCTTCTCCTTCACGGTCATCTGGAGAGGTGATAAGTACCTCGGTAGAGACGATACCTATTTCATCTAAAAATTCTTTGTACTTAATGGCTACACGCTTTTTGGGGCAGACCAACTGACCTTTAAATTTTGTTCCTTGCCAGTTGTCTCTAAAGTGACGTGATATATCCCAAGCGATAGCATAAATGCGTTGTTCAGCTTCATTGAGTTGCTCGGCTCGGCTGAATTTCTTTTTTAAATCAACCTGCTGATAATCAGTCAACGGTTCACAAACCATATTGAAATAATTATCGATTGCATTTTCATGAACCGTTTGAGGGACAATGCGTCCTTCATATAGCAAAGGAACTACCGCACCATCTTTTACCGCTTGATCCACAGTATAGACAGGTCTTATCATCCCGCCGAATTTGAGAGCGGTACTTTTCTCCTTTTTCATCAAAGGCGTACCGGTCATAGCAATGCAGCAAGCGTTAGGGAGGGTCTGTTCCATTTTTATGGCCATTTCTCCATACTGACTACGATGCGCTTCATCAATAAGGATAAATATATTGTGGCTTTCCAATGGTTTTTTTATGCGACGAACTGCTGTTTCAAACTTATTAATGACGGTTGTGATTACAGCATCTGTTGTACTCTCCAATAATTCTACCAAGTTTGCACCCGTTTTAGCATTTAGTGCATACGTGCCGCATTTCTTAAAAGTACCTGTTATTTGCCTATCCAGATCTGTCCGGTCGGTTACCAATACAATCTTTGGATTCTGAATAGACTTATCTAAAACAATAGCTTGTGCCAACATGACCATGGTCAATGATTTTCCGCTTCCTTGTGTGTGCCAGATTACACCACCTTTTCTTTTGCCTTTTTCTATTGTACGTATTCTATCCATTGTTTTTTTTACGGCAAAGAATTGTTGATAGCGTGCCACCTTTTTTATACCATTGTCATAAAGAGTGAAGTTGAAAATGATTTCCAGTAAACGCTTCGGATGGCATAAACAATACAGATATTCATCTTGTAGAGTAGGAGATATCGCAGCTTTTCCCATCTCTCTGAAATGTTCTTCTACATAATGATAACGGGATGTAAAAAGCTTCTTGTACTGTTCTTCTTTTAGTGGCTGGTTCACCAACTTATATAATTCCGATTGATGGGCTACCTCTTCTTCTTTGCTGCTAAACTGCTCTCTCCATTTGGCCCAGAACTTTTCTGGTGTGCCTGTTGTAGCATACGAAGCAAACGAAGTAGCAATACTCAGAAGCAAAGCCGAATACATATATAACCCACGTATACCATCTTCTTTCTGATTACGTAAATGTTGCGAGATAGCTTGTTCTAAAGAGTCTTTGATATCCGGGCGTTTACACTCAATAACCACTAAAGGAATGCCGTTAACAAACAGAACAATATCCGGTATATAGGCATTTGTCGTGCCTGCACGGCAAACTGCAAATTCCTCTGTAACGTGAAAAATATTCCGTTCAGGATGTTTCCAATCAATGTATTGAAGGTTATAGCTTTTTTTATCACCATCTACGCTTTGCTCCAATGCTTTGCCATACGTCAAAAGATTGTAAACCGTTTCATTAGCGGAGATATAACCCTCATCCATTGCAATATTGCGCATAGCTACCACTCCATTCTCAATGTTTTGAGAAGAGAAAAAGGATGTTTTTGTTCCGCTCACCTGAATCTTAGAATTGATCTCTTGTAATTGTTTGCGCAAAACTGCTTCCAGTAGCACATTGGTGGTCTTGCCACCACGAAGTTCTAGCGCCTTTTCTTGTGAGATGTAAGTGTAGCCCAATTTCTGCAATAACTGTAGTGCAGGGATTTGGCTTATGTGGTTTTCTTTGAAGGAGATGTTGTTCATAATTCTAATAGCTTATTTATAGAGCGTTATATCTCTCAATGATTGATTTGGTCTAATAAGAAATTTTTCAAGGTACTTTTATCAGGTAATTGAAGCAAATAGGTAGAAACAAATAAATGGTTATCCATTCCGGCAATAGCATATTCCACCATTTTTTCGCCTTTGCGTGTACATAATAATATCCCTATCGGTAAATTATCACCCTCCCGCATTTCGTTCTCTTTATAATAAGAAACATAAGCATTCAGTTGCCCCAAATATTCATGGTGGAATTCATCATTCTTCAACTCTATGATTACGTTACAATGTAGGAGGCGGTGATAGAATACTAAATCAGTAAAATAGTATTCATCATCGATGATTATTCTCTTCTGCCTAGCTTCAAAACAAAAGCCTTTGCCAAGCTCTAATAAGAAATCTTGTAGATGATCTATTAAAGATTGTTCTAAATCTCTTTCTGTCACTATGCTTTTAGTCGACAATCCTAAAAATTCAAAAGTAAAAGGCTGTTTGATATCGTCCTTTATATTGTAGTTTTGGTTTTGTAAAGTCATCATTAATTCTTCCGGATTCTTGCTAATTCCACAGCGAGTAAATAGGTTAGATGAAATCTGTCTGCGTAACTCCTTTACGCTCCAGCAACACTTTATACATTCTGTTTCATAGAAGTAGCGAGCGAGCGGATCTTCGATGGTCAGCATTTCTCGTATATGTGAAAAAGAAAGAGAGCTAATGAGTGTTGATGCCGATGTTTTGAATTCGTGCGACGGCATCGCACTTATTGGATTCTGTTCTTCAATAGAAACTAACTCGCGAATTTGTGGATAATCTCTGTAAAAGATACGTGAAACTTTAAAGAGTGTTTCATTCAACCCTTTAGTGGCTACGGACTCTTCTAACCGTTTTAGTAATCTATCTCCATAGGCAGCCCGGTCTTTACCGTTTTGCTCAAATTCTATAATATAATAACCTATCAACCAATTACGAAGAGTTGAAATTCTATTAATTGCTTTTATTGCTGCTGTCTGAGTCGTTTCGTGAGTCTGTTTTATGATAACAGATAATTCACTAAAGCTAGTAATGTGTTTAGTAGCCCAATCTTGTGGGATTACATTTGGCAATGAATCGTCATATCCTTGTCGTCTTATTTTGTTTTCTTCCATTGTTTCTACTAATATTTAGGATATTGAATAATAAACTCTAATAATTTCTTCTTGTTTCTGTTACTTGATCACCCACTTGACCACCTATCAACTAGATTTTAGAGTTGATTTCCTGCAATTGCTTATGTAACACAGTTTCAACAATATATTGGTGGTTTTGCCGCCACAAAGCTCTAATATCTTTTCTTATGAGAGGTAGGTGTAGCCAAGTTTCTGCAATAGCTGTAACGCAAGGATCTTGACTTATGTGTTCTTCTCTGAATGAGATATTTATTTCTTTTTACCTTTTTTTTCATGAATTAAAAGCAATTTTTTAAATTCGTAATCGCTTTTAATTTTATCTATAATAGTAGTGACAACATTATATATTTCGCTGTCTTTTGAATAATCAGCAGGGCACACAAAATTCACTCTGTTTTCTGCAATCAATTTTTCCGCAGAAGTTTTTTTTGCTCTTATTTTCGGATTAAATACTGCAATTGATTTTCCGCCTTGTTGTTTGATTAATTTCATACATGGTACATCGGTTTCTCCATCTCCAAAGTAGATCATATTTTTAAATGGAACGGGGCGATCAATATCGGGTTTGAATTCGTTGACTTTCTTATTGTCTTTCACAAACTCAATTCCTTTATTAATCATAAATAAAAATTGAGTCTTTGCAGTAAAATCAACAGCAACTGCAGGCCATTCGGCAGCGCCATCAGGTGAATAATAAAATGAGCAAGCGTATATTCTTTTAAACTCACGAGCAATAGGAGTACCTTCTATTATCTCTTTTAACCCAGAAGAGTTTATATAGTGTTCAATCTTGACACCCTTTTCTTCACCATATTTTGTTATAAGGCCGAACCATTCATGAACACCGATAAATAGCTCTACATCCTTTCCGTATTGTTTCAATGATTTCTTCGAAAGTTCTAACCCTTTATGACGAGCTTCATCAATCATTAATTTCATGTAACACAAAATTTCGCTTGCATCTTGATTCTCTTTCATTTTCGTATTTTTACTCCAAAATTCATGAGCATCAAGCCCCGCAGCTTGGATAAATCCATATTCTTGCATGTTGCCAGGAGAAAGTGTTCCGTCAAAGTCGTAGATAAGAGCGACAGTTGGTTTTTTAGTTCGTGCCATATTTTATCATTTTTGATAATAACTCCAGTTTTGTCGGGCAAATATCCTCATCCCATTTTCAGGATTACAGTTTGGATATAACTTTAGAAATTCATCTTTGGCTTCTTTAAAATTATTTGTAGAAATAATCCCGATATGATGAAGATACAACAGCCCTATTGTTGCTGAGCGAGATATTCCTTGATTCCAATGCACTAACACTTTCTTATCTACAATATTAAGACCGATAGCTTTAATTGCTTCATTGATAATTTCTTTAGAAATGTATGCAGGATCGGGGATATCAACCAAATTTAGAATTAAATGGTTTTCACGGTATGCGATTAGGTACTCAGGATGATCCTTCGGTTTAGATCTTCCTACGTATCCTAATGCTTTGCGATGATAAGGTTCTTTACAAGCATGTATGATAAAACAGCCATCTTGATGCTTTACAATATTTTCGTAGTCATCTTGAGGGCTAATATATAGATTAAGGTGTATTTCTTTCATAATATATTATTCTTTATCCTTTGGAGGGCAAGGATCATTTCCATAACTATTTGGGTTCTGAATTTGACCATCCTTTCTATGTGGAATTAATTCTGCATTATCTTTTTTCGCAACTTCTTTTGCCCAACCGATAGCGTCATCTTTCTTCTCAAAGTGTTTTGATGCTCTATCAGCATTGTTTCGTTTAACATCCCAACCACCTCTTTCGGAATTAGGAACAACATGAATTTCTTTTCTATTTCCCATGATTCTAAGCTTTAATTGTTTTTATATTGTTATAATTCATTCCATAGTGATTCAAAGCTACGAGCCTCAGCTTTTAATAAAGAGTAAAGCTTTTCGTCACTCTTTTTGTATTCGAATAATTTTCCTCTTTTTATATCTAAAACTCCAAATGTAACGTTATCCATAGTTTTATCTCTGAGCTCTTTTTCCATTAACGCAAGTATCATATCTGCATGCATCTTATCAATATCACTCTTAGAGGTGGTGAACAGTTTGATGAAATAGACTTTATCTTTTATTTTTAATCCAAGTTCAGGATTTAGCTCTACACGAATATCTCCGACACTCCAGGTCTTTTTGGGAGGCTTTATCCATTCGACTTTTTTTCTTTCCCCAAAAAGAACAATAATCTTCCTTAGAAAGTTTCTTTTTATGTACCTCCTTAATTTTTTTTCTCAACTTTAGCCAATAGTCTTTATAAAATTGATATTCTTCTTCTCTTTTGGTTTTTGCATTTATAACAACAGTTGCCTTTGCAGTGCCTGACTTGTTTACGTAGTTCATAAACTCTATTAAAGAAACTTTTATTAATTCTCGTGCCATAGTCTTAAATATTTAGGATTTATAATTTCACACGTTTTTTTCCTGTTAGCAGTTGTTGCATAAGTCCGCGTTTTTGATTGCGAAGGTGAGAGAGTTTCTGCTTTGCAAGTTCTATTTCTATGTCGGCAGTAGTTAGTCGTTCGGCTATTACCGTTTGCTCGGCGAATGTTGGTATAGATACTTTTACTTGTCCAAAGTCCAGAAATTTGCAGTTTAATGTGTCACTTACCAGACCTTGTGAATGCGTCCAGAAATCATAGACGACGCGAGGCTGTTTGCACAACATTGCCATATATAGAGGATGTACGCTTTCCTTTGGCGTAATAATCGTATAAGCTGGGCTTACAATACCTTCCATTGAGGATAATGCGCTACGTCCCTGCCACATTCTCATCGTGTTATACCCGATATCATTAGAGCATATTCGCTTGTATTTTGATTTATCATTGTTGGAAATATCGCGTTTATCTGACTCGGATTGCAAAATCACGCCACGATCTGCTGTAATGGATAATAGGGGTAAATTCTCTCGATGTGTTTCGTTTCGTTCAAGAAATAAGTCTCGAAAATGCTTCACATACAATTTTCCAGTGAAATCCATAAAGCGTTTTTTTCCACTAAGCAGTTGTTGCATAAGCCCACGTTTACGGAGAGTAAGTGCATCGATTAATTTTGATTGTCGTTCAATGGCTTCATCCCATGTGCTTAATATTTCTGCTACTTTCTTTTGTTCGGGAAGAGGAGGAAGAGCAATCCTGTATTTGATAAGTTTTTCGACTGATAGCCCAGGCTGAGCAGATGATTCTGAATAACGATTAAGTTTCCAAAAATCTAATTTGTACATTAAAAATTTAATATTGTTTTTTGCATTAGGCTGTACCGCAATCGCATGTTCTGATATATAAATTTCCCCATCTACAAAATTTATGTTCCCACATAATGCCCCCTGCCTTCCTATTAAAATATATTTTCCATTGTGAGTATAAGTATTAGTATATCCGCGCAGTCCATTTCCGCCATAAACAGGATATTGTTCTTGTTCGAATATTCTTTGTGATGTAATTGAGTGTCCGCTTTTGAAAACTGGGCATATTTCCCCTAATCTTTTCACCTTCCATCCCTCTGGGATAACCCCCAGCGGGGAATTCTTATATCCTTCCGGTATATGTTCGTTATCTTGTTTCATCCTTCTTTAACCGCTTTTTTTCTTTCAATAGCTTTTATGATCTCAGCTGTAGGTAAACTCTGGGCATCGTGACGAATCTTCCTATCTCGACCATTTTGGTGATCTCACCGAAATGGTTCTTTATATCGCTCATGGTTTCACCTATTATCTGTTAATATCCCAATTCTTTTAAATACCCTTTCATCTTCTCTTGTACTTTTTTCAGCTCTATTTCTAACTGATCTATCTCTTTTTGTACAGCAGAAATATCTATTTCTTCCTCTTCCTCAAAGGTATCTACATAGCGGGGGATATTGAGATTAAAGTCGTTCTCTGTTATTTCTTCGGGGGTAGCCACATAGGCATATTTGTCTTCCGCTACTCCGGTTTCCAATTCTCCATTGGTGAATTTACGGTAGGTGCTAACAATATGCTCTATATCTTGCGGGCGAAGCTTATTTTGATTCTTTCCGTTATCAAATTCTTTGCTGGCATCAATAAATAGTACATTATTGGTTTTCTTCCCTTTATTAAAGATAACAATAGCCGCCGGAATGCCTGTACCGAAGAATAGGTTGGCTGGTAATCCTATCACGGCTTCTAGTCGATTTTCTTCTATCGTCTGTTTGCGGATTTTTCCTTCACTTGCTCCTCTAAATAAAACACCATTGGGTACAACGACTCCCGCTTTGCCGTGTCCTTCGTGAGCTACTTCTATCATGTGACTGATAAATGCCCAATCGCCTTTGCTCTTTGGTGGAACACCACGCCAAAAGCGGTGATAAGGATCTTCTGCTGCTTCATCTGCCCCCCATTTATCGAGGCTGAAAGGGGGATTTGCCACAACCGTATCAAATTTCATTAGTTCATCACCCTCTTTAAGCTTCGGAGTTCGCAATGTATCTCCCCATCGGATAGTGGCACTGTCAAAGCCGTGAAGAAACATATTCATCATGGCTAATGCCCAAGTACTTCCATTCAGCTCTTGTCCATAGAGAGAAAAGTTGTTTCCGTCAACCTCTTGTCCGGCTTTGATTAGTAAGGAGCCGGAACCACAGGTGGGGTCACAAATTCTTGCTCCTGGCTTGCTTTTAGTCAACTTGGCCAGCAAAGAAGAAACTTCTGCCGGTGTGAAGAAGTCGCCAGCTTTTTTGCCGGATTCACTCGCAAAGGTAGAAACCAGATACATGTAGGCATCTCCAATAATATCATTCCCCTCTAAGTATGACTCGTTAAAGTTCATTTTTTCATCAGAGAAATCTATCAATAAGTTTTTTAAGCGAGTATTTTTATCTTTAGCATCGCCCAAGTTGCTACTGTTAAAGTCTATATTGCGGAAAATGCCGCTTCCATCTTCGCTGCTCATCTTCTCACGATTTGCTTCTTCGAGGTTGGCTAATGCTATATTTATGAGTTCACCTATATTGTTTTCGTTTCTATGTTCAAACAAATAATCGAAAGAGCTTTCAGTCGGAACATTGAAGCGCTCTCTTTTCATGGCTCTTTCTGCTCTTGTGGTATCTCCGTCGTATTTTACTATATATTCATTATATTTAGCTTTATGGACGTCGCTTACATATTTAAGGAACAACATCGTGAGAATGTAATCTTTGTATTGGCTTGGATCAATTACGCCTCGGAAGGTGTCACATGCTTTCCATACAATTCTGTTGATGTCTTCTTGTCTTGTCTTTATCTCCATCTGGTTATTTATTTTTTATGATTTTATTTAGGATGTGGTCTGTCAGCTCTTTCTTTTTTTGTGCAATGCGTAAATGCAGGCCGACTTCTTTGTCTTGTAGCTCGCTGAAAGTTACAATGGCTTTTTGTTTCTCAATGCTCGGGATACTAATTTCCAGTTCTTCTAGCATCGGCTTTGTTATTGACGGCGTAGAACTTCCTACGGCATTTGCTTTTAATTGTCCTAATATCTTGGGGGTATTAAGATACCAGCATAGATATTCTGGAGCAATGATAAGACTGCTTACCCTTATTACAAAGAAAGAAGAGGAGGCTACTGCTTCTCCTATATTTCTATTATATAATGCACAGAAATTTGATGTACCCTTTGCTGCAAAGAGTAAGTCACCATCATAAAGTAAATGACTTTCTACTTTATCTTCTTTCTTAATGCTTGATTTTATCTCGTCTTTTTTTAATTCTCCATTTTGATTATAGTCTTTTACTTGTAGGTATAGAGTGTCTTCATCGGGGGAGTCTTTTTGGTAAATTCCCGATCGGATGCGAGCTATATTTTTAATCTTTATATCCATTTATATTTGAGTAATTAGATTACGAATGCAAATATGCGTATTTTTTTTGATTGCGCAAAATATTTAAGTAGAAAGATTACGAATTAAATAACGTTTTCTTTTTATATAAGTTTTTCAAGTCCTATATTTCTCAATTTATATTCTTTCCACTCGCTCATTCTTGCCCCTCCTCATTTAAAGATTCTATCATATTCCTTTCTTCTTTAATCTGTTGCTTCAGTTCTTCTTCGGTAGGTAGATAGAGCAAGTATTTCGATGCGAAAATCTTCTTGTTATCGTTTAATATCGAGTATTTCACAATTGGCTCATTGTGTTTGGAACATAAGATTAAGCCAATAGTGGGGTTGTCATCTTCTGCTCTGAATTTATCTTCATACATGCGAACATAACTATCCATTTGCCCAACATCCTGATGTGTGAGTTCTCCTAATTCCAAGTCAATCAACACAAAGCATTTTAGGATATAATTATAGAAGACTAGATCGATATAGAAATCGGAATCGTCAAATTGCATCCGCTTTTGTCGAGTTACAAAGGAAAAGCCTTTCCCCAACTCAAGCAGGAAGGATTGCATATTGTTGATTGATCCTTGTTCAATATCTTTTTCAAAATAAGATGAATCTGCTTTGATGCCCATGAAGCTCAATATATAAGGGTTGCGAAGTAAAGATATGAAATAAGATGTTATAGAATGATGAACAATAAAGATAAATTCTTTCTCTTTTATTTGCTTTCGAACAGTTAAAGTCTACTTCTTTTAGGGGTAACCCAGAAGGAGGTCAACTCAATTTAGGAATAAGATTAAAGAAAGGAAACCATTTTTAGGCATAGTATTTTTTTGAGTCAACCAAATAAAGAGATAAATAAAATAACAGTCAGCCATTTCCAGGGTAATACAATGTTCTGTTTTGTTTCATGTATTGAAACAAAAGGTTTAATGTATTGATATGATTCGTTTCATTGAGATAAAACAAAAAATACATAGGGATGAAACAAGTTGTTTTCTTTAGATGAAACAAACTATTTTATGTGATTAAAGCAGATATGAGATATGGTGATTTTATAGAAGAGAAGTTGGAAAAGGCTATTTACCTGTTATATTCTTCGGTGTGAGAGTTGAGAAGAAGTGCTCGCTAATGCCTTGCTGGCATATAAGGAATTTAGAAAAGCCCAATGCTTTAAATTTTTCTTTATTGAAAAAGCGTTGGACTTTTATTCTAATTTCCTCCTCGTATTTTATAAAAACTGATATTCTAAATCATAAGAACTTTGTTAATAGTGCCTAAAAGGTGTGGCTCTTTTCATCTTCATTCAAAATACCTGCAACGGGGTTTTAATTATAGATTTTAGCTGTTTAGTATCATCATTTCCCAATGCAAAAGTGCTGGAAGATATTCTTTAGTACCATATCGTTGGTAACTTCCCCAGCGATGTCATTGAGGTGGAAGATACATTCACGGATGTCCTGAGAAAGGAAATCCCCTGAGATGCCACTCTCTATACCTTGTTGTACGCGGTGGATGGCTTCGAGGGCACGAGTTAGTGCTTCATAATGACGTACATTGGTCACGATAACATCATTTTGCGTCACTGTGGGCAGTTGTGCGGCTTTTACTAGCAGCTGCTCCAACTCATCGGTATGGTTACGTTGCTTAGCCGAGATAAAAATGTGATAAATATCTTTTGCTGTGAGGGTGGAGAGATTAGAAATTAACGCAGCCTGCTGCGTGCTGTTTATTAGATCGGCTTTGTTGAGAACGAGAATGAGACGTTTACCTTCGCAGCGGGGGAGTATCTTGTCGGATAGCTCTTTTATCTGTTCGGCAGCATTGGCAGAGTCGATCATCCAAAGAACGATTTCGGCTTGGTCGAGCTTCTGGAAGGTACGCTCTATGCCAAGTGATTCGATGGTGTCGATGGTATCGCGAATGCCGGCGGTGTCGATGAAGCGGAAGGTAATGCCACCGATGTTAGTGGTGTCTTCAATCACATCACGGGTTGTGCCGTGAATATCGCTCACAATGGCTTTGTCTTCGTTGAGCAAGACATTGAGCAAGGTGGACTTTCCTGCATTGGTTTCACCGATGATGGCCACAGGCACACCGTTCTTGATAGCGTTACCTACGCTAAAGGAATGGACCAGACGGGCGATGACTTTCTCTATGTTATCGGCTAATTGGTGCAATTGGTCACGGTTGGCAAACTCTACATCTTCTTCGCTGAAGTCAAGTTCCAACTCTATCATGGAGGTGAAATTGAGCAAGCGTGTACGTAGTTCTGCCAGTTCTTTACTAAAACCTCCTCGCATTTGGCTCATGGCTAAGCGATGGGTGGCAGCGGAAGAGGAGGCGATGAGGTCAGCTACGGCTTCTGCCTGACTGAGGTCCATCTTGCCATTAAGAAAAGCTCGTTGTGTGAATTCACCCGGTTGCGCAATACGACAACCTTCTTGTATCAGTAGTTGCATCACTTGTTGGAGGATGTATGTGGAGCCGTGGCAGCTTATCTCTATAGAATCTTCACCTGTGTAAGAGTTTGGAGCACGAAAGAGGCTGATAAGCACTTCATCTACTATTTCTCCTCCGTTGATTATTTGTCCGAAGGTGAGTGTGTAAGGTTTTTGTTCAGATAGAGTCTTCCCTTTTATTTTCGGGACGAAGATCTTTTCTGTTATTTTAATGGCATTGGTACCTGATACACGGATGATACCGATGGCACCTCCTTGGGCAGTAGCTATGGCACAAATGGTCTCTTTATTCATTTTTTCTTTGTTTGAGTAGACAAATATAGCTTTTTTATTGTTATTATTAAAATGAATGGACTTTACCGAATGTTTTATTATATTTGTTTATTGCTTTTGTTACTTTCTAAAATAGATGGCTATGAATAAGTATTCTGATTTTTTATCATCTAAGATTGATAGTGATAGTGTTCAGACCAATTATCGGAAGATACTTTTAATGTTGGCTAAGCATAAAATTGCTGCATGGCTTCTTGATCTTTCTACATGGGAATTTACTTTTTCTGATGATTTCTTCTCCAATACAGGCTTTTCAGACGTGGGTATAAAATATGATACGTATGATGAATTTTTAGACTTTCTTTATTCGGAAGATTTGAAATATTATAAACAAGTGGTAAATAATATTGTATCGGGTGAAAAGAAGACGGTAGATATTCAATTCAGGTGTCTTGGAACTGAGAATGAGATGCTTTGGGTTGAAGATATTATTTTGGGTATAGAGGGGGAGGATGGTAACCTAGGTGGTATTATGGGATACCGCAGGAATATTAGTGGTGAGAAAACGGCATATGCTGGTTTGGCTAACTTTAATCTGGATAAGGTAATTGAGGTGTTGCCTCATTTTTTGATTGTTTATGGTTGTAAAGGCGATGTTTTAGATGTTGCTGCATCAAAGTATGTAAAAATATATCATGATAGGGAGAGTCTTATAAATACTAACCTAAGGGATTATTTTGATGAAGCTATTGGGAACAAACTAATGAGTACAATAAAAAAATGCTTAGCTGATCATGAGCTGAAAGAAGTTGATATAAGTATTGATCTTAATGGTTTATTGTATTACTTCAATGTCCGGATGATTCCTTATGGAAGAGACAAAGTCTTGGCTTTGATGAGTGATGTTACTAATAATGTGAGGCAGACTGAGGTTTTAGCTACTGCAAAAAAAAATGCGAATAAAACGGAAGAACTAAAAAAAACTTTTTTGGCCTCAATGAGTCATGAATTGCGTACGCCTCTTAACTCTATTGTAGGATTCTCTAATTTGCTCTCAATGGCTCATTTAGATGAAAAGGAGAGAGAAATTTATGTTAATATCATACAGGATAATACAAACTTGTTATTGCAATTAATGCAAGATCTGCTCGATTTTTCGCAGTTAGAAACTGGGAATCTGATGCTAAATATTCTGCCTGTTGAAATCGTTTATTTACTTAGAGAGCTGGAAGAAAAATATTCGGGTAAAACGAAAAAAGGCGTAAAACTTATTATTCAGCTACCTAAGGAGGAGGTATGGGCTAGAGTTGATGAAAAGAAAGTTAGTCATATTCTTGCTAATTTTTTGTCAAACTCTGTGAAGAACACAGAGCATGGGGAAATTGTATTAAGTTTTGAGCGGTTTGGTAAATGGCTTAAATTCTCTGTGTCGGATAGCGGATGTGGTATTCCTAATGACAAAATTAATGTGATATTTGAGAAATTTGAAAAGTTGGATACTTTCTCTCAGGGTTTAGGTTTAGGGTTGAGCATCTCAAAGGCTCTTGCTGATATGCTTGGAGGTCGAATAGAGGTGACTTCAACTTTGGGGGTTGGTAGTACTTTTTCTTTGTATTTACCTTATGTCTCGATTAATAAGGCTGAAATTCATGCAGAGGATATGCCTAATCGGCCTTATGGAAGCGGTGAAAAGATTATCCTAGTGGTGAAAAAGGATAAGAATGCATTTATCCGTTTGAGTAAAATGCTGAATGATAAATATGTTGTTCTATTGGCAAGAAACGGAGAAGAAGCGATGGATACTTTTTTCCGTTTCAAGCCTGATTTGGTTTTCACAGAGCTAGATGTACTTGGTAGTATGACGGGATTGGAAATCATCAAAAAGATTAAAAAACAATCTCCGGAAACACCGGTAGTTGGTATCACAGACCAAATAATGTATCAGGATCATAATGATGCGATACATGCTGGTTGTAATGACGTTATTGTTAAACCGTATACTCAAGTAAGATTGGCTGAAGTAGTCACTAGTCTGCTATAAATTTATGTCATTAAATTCTATCGAGCACTGTTTTGATTAAATTATCAATGGTGTTTTTATATCCTGTATTGGCTTCTTTGATGAGGCGATTGGCTATTACCATACATACAGTCATGGCTTTGTGTCCCATCAATTTGCTCAGCCCGGCAAGTGCGGAGCTTTCCATCTCGAAATTGGTTATCTTATAACCCTTATATTCAAAGGCTTCTATCTTGTCATTTTGCTTTGGATCGGCAAGAGGAATGCGCAGTTCTCTGCCTTGTGGACCAAAGAATCCTCCTGCAGCGATAGTTACTCCACGCACCATCTCTTTCTGAGCAATGCGGTCGATAAGCTCGGCGTTGGCATCTATCACATAAGGCGCCGGAGCGCAAAGGTTACCTGTCCATCCCATGTGATTTAGGAAAGCTTTTTCAAAGGCTAAGTCGCATACGGCATTTCTGCCTGAATAGAAATTGAGAAGTCCATCAAAGCCGATAGATTTTTCGGAGCAAACGAAGGTGCCTACAGGAGTGTTAGGTTGCAGACCTCCACAGGTACCGATGCGGACGAGTTCTAATTGACGAAATTTGTCTTTCTCTTCGCGGGTGTTAAAGTCAATATTGGCTAAGGCATCTAGTTCATTCATCACGATGTCAATGTTGTCACAACCAATTCCGGTGGAGACTACTGTTATGCGTTTGCCTTTGTATTTTCCTGTAATGGTTTTAAATTCGCGACTCTCTATTTCACACTCTTTTTCTTCAAAGTGAGAGGCTACAAGAGCAACACGTCCGGGATCGCCTACAAGTATAACTTTGTCGGCTAATTGTTCGGGCTTTACATGTAAATGAAAAATGGAACCGTCTTCATTGATAAGAAGTTCGGATGAAGCAAAATATTTTTTCATATGGTTGTTTTTATGGAATAAGAAAGGCGAAGTTTAACCTCCGCCTTTTTATATAGTACTTGTGGTTAATTATTCTTCTGTTAAAGATTTATTTGAAGTTGGACCATTAGGCTTAGCGATGTTGTCGCGCATAGAAGTGTCCGCTTCAATGTTCTTCATTTTGTAATAATCCATAATACCTAGATTGCCGTTACGGAATGCATCTGCCATTGCTTTAGGTACTTCGGCTTCTGCCTCTATTACTTTGGCACGCGCTTCTTGAGCTTTAGCCTTCATTTCTTGTTCTGAAGCTACCGCCATTGCACGACGCTCTTCAGCTTTGGCCTGAGCGATATTCTTGTCGGCATTTGCTTGATCCATTTGTAAGGCTGCACCAATGTTCTTACCAATATCAATATCAGCAATATCAATTGATAGAATTTCAAAGGCTGTTCCGGCATCCAGTCCTTTGCTAAGAACTAATTTAGATATTGAATCGGGATTTTCTAATACTGACTTATGAGTAATTGAAGAACCGATAGATGAAACTATACCTTCGCCTACACGTGCTAGGATGGTATCTTCACCAGCACCACCTACTAATTGGCGGATATTGGCGCGAACCGTAACACGTGCTTTGGCTATAAGCTGAATACCATCTTTGGCCACTGCTGTAACAGGAGGAGTGTCAATCACTTTAGGATTTACTGACATCTGAACTGCTTGGAATACATCACGACCAGCAAGGTCGATGGCTGTAGCCATTTGGAAAGGTAGTTCAATATTCGCTTTGGAAGCAGACACAAGTGCATGTACTACTTTCTCTACATGACCTCCGGCCAGATAATGGGCTTCTAATTCATCACGACTAATGCCTTTAAGACCTGCTTTGTGAGCTTCGATAAGACCCGGTACGATGATGTAGGGGGGGACGTTACGAATGCGCATCAAAAATAACTGTATCAATGATATGTTCACTCCTGATACTTTGGCGGATAGCCATAAGAAGAAAGGAACATAATGAAAGAAGAGAACCAGGAAGATGAGACCTCCTACCACTAGTAATAGGGTTAAATACATTGGTTCAATCATAGTTTATCAATTTATTAGTGAATATTATTATTGCTTTTTTACAAGAATGACTCCGTCATTAATACGCTCTACTATTACAGGAGTTTTGGAATCAAGGAAACCGTCGGTTGATTTTACCTCTACGACTTCTCCATCGAATTCTGCATAGCCTATTAAAGCTAGGCGTGTTGTGCATACACCTTTATCGCCTACTCTAATTTTGAGTGCGGCGCTATTGTCCACTTTCGAAGTTATGTTCTTCTTTAGTGACAAATTATCAAGAGTCTTAGAGCGCATAAACCACACCAATGAGCCGATACAGGCTATTGCCGAAATAATCAGGGTAATAAAACCGCCGGTTGCCCCCAGATTTGCAAAGGCGTAATAGTTGGCATATACGATGCAAACCAAGGCGGAAACGCCTGCTATACTAATGCCTGGAATCACAAATAGTTCTACTAAAAATAGAACTACGGCTGCGATAATGAGGGCTGCGATAATGAGTATATCCATAAAATTTATTTTTTAAGGTACATTATTTCTGTATTACGGGTGCTGATTGCCAATTGTTTCACTTCCGTGGCCATTTCTTCAACTCGTTTTTCTAGATCGAGAATAGCTGGAGACATCTTTAAGCGTTCTGTTTTATTGGCTTCTGCATATAACTCTCTTTGCTTACTTAGCTTTTCTTTTTGTTCTTGGTAGTCGTTGGACTTTTGCTTGTATCTTCTGAATAATTCTTTAGCTTTCGATGATTTAAACTGGTCAATACTGTGATAGGTTAATTCATCGTTAATTATAAATTCAAAGTCGTATGTTTCTCTTATTTCCGGCCTTTCATTTATTACGCTTTTGAGTCTCGCTATTGCATTGTTAACTCTCTTTGTGTCTTTCCATGTCTCTTTAAGAGAATGTAATTGGGCTAAGCGTCTCATTAGTTCGGGGTCAGTGGCTTCGTAGTTGTATATTTGCTTAGAAGAATTGGGTATAAATACATAGATACAGACTTTCCCTTGCGGTTGATAACGATCCGAAGCAAACCATCCAAGATTGTTATATTCATCGATCACATACATGTAATCGTTATAAGGCGAATTGAAAGGCATACCAATATTATCACTGGTAAGATATGTGTTGGTATTTGTATTGTATCGGGTAACGAAGATGTCATATCCACCGATGGAACCTTTTCCGTCTGATGCGAAATAAATGGTTTGTCCGTCAGTTAATACGTACGGATAATTGGCATTACCTGTTCCGTTGATATTCTCAGGTAGTGCCACTCTTTCTCCCCATTTGTTGGGCATCTTGTTTTTTGTAAAGATATCGAGTTTCCCATCTTTACCTGTTTCACTATAATAAATCTTGTTTCCTATCTGGGTTTCATATACCGTGCTTTCGCTTTTTTCTTGTTTGCCGAAATAATTATTGTAGGTAAATAGCTTGCCCGATTCTTGACTGATTTTATAGTAATTAAGGAAGTCTTTTTTATTAACTACAAAACTGTCTATGATGCACACATCTTCTACTCCTTTTATCATGCGCGCATTTAGTTTAGCCTCTTTTAATAATTCTTCTGCTTCTTCAGTAGATTTTTTCTTTTTTTGTAAAAAGTCGATGTATTGCTGATAGCTGTTCACTGCTTCATCAAATCTATATAGGTCATTGTAGGCATTGGCAAGATAGAGAGGAGCTTTTGGAACTTTTCTTTTGGTAGCAAACTTTAAATGCTTTACTGCTTTGGCAGCTTCTCCGGTCTTTACGCAGCATACACCGTACCAATAGTTGTAATTGGCATTAGAAGATCGAGATTTTACATATCTTTCGAAAACAGGTTTCGCCTTGTCATATTCTCCTTTTGTAAACATGGTTCTAGCTTCTGCTAAACTTTGTGCGGAAGCGGCTACCATAGTAAAACATAATAGTATGAATATAATAGGTCTTTTCTTCATATTAATTTAAGTTTATCTTTCTGATTTTCAAAAGTACAAAAACTTTGCTAATAATATTATGATTGCAAGATTTCTATTATGTTAATTCTTCTTTAAACCATTCTTTTGGTTTACTTTTGCAGCCGATTTTTATAATTATGGTACAATTTACGGAAGAAGAGAAACTTATTAAGCGTCTTAACAAACGTTTTAGCAAGGGAGTGGTGCAATATAATCTGATAGAGGAGGGGGATAAGATCCTTGTTGGATTGTCTGGTGGAAAAGACTCATTGGCTTTAGTTGAATTATTGGGAAAGAGGATGCGCATTTTTAAGCCCCGTTTCTCTGTTGTGGCAGTTCATGTAGTGATGTCTAACATTCCTTATTGGAGTGATCTGGAATATCTTAAAGAGTATGCCAATTCTTTTGGCATTCCGTTTCTGACTTATGAGACCTCTTTTGATGCTACTACGGATACTCGGAAATCTCCTTGTTTTTTATGTTCTTGGAATCGTCGAAAGGCTTTGTTTACTGTGGCTAAAGAGCAAGGATGCAATAAAATCGCATTAGGACATCATATGGATGATATATTGGAAACTTTGTTGATGAACATGACTTATCAAGGTGCGTTTTCTACAATGCCTCCTAAATTGGTTATGCGTAAGTTTGATATGACGGTTATTCGCCCGATGTGTCTGGTACATGAATCGGACCTGATAGAATTAGCACAACTGAGAAATTACAGGAAGCAGGTGAAAAATTGTCCTTATGAGGCGCAATCGAGTAGAAGTGATATGAAAGATATTCTTCATCGCTTAGAAACCATGAATCCGGAAGCTCGTTATAGCCTATGGGGCAGTATGACGAATGTACAAAATGATTTGTTGCCGGAAGCTACTACTCTTTCGGATTAATTGTTCTCAATAAAATGTTCTTTTGCTGTAATTAAAGATTGATTAAAATCGATATGTCAAAGGCTTTGTTTTCTGTATTGTTATTGGTGGTATCTAATACTTTTATGACATTTGCTTGGTATGGCCATTTGAAATTACAAGAGGCCAAGGTGATTAATCACTGGCCTCTCATAGGAGTTATTTTATTTTCCTGGCTCATTGCATTCTTTGAATATTGCGCTCAGGTTCCTGCTAATCGTATGGGATTTGAGGGAAACGGCGGTCCTTTCTCCTTGATGCAGCTAAAGGTTGTTCAGGAGGTGATTACGCTTCTCGTTTTCACCCTGTTTTCTACTCTGTTTTTTAAAGGTGAGGCGCTTCATTGGAATCACTTGGCAGCCTTCTTTTGCTTAGTACTGGCTGTCTATTTTGTTTTCCTAAAATAGCTTGTAGTTGTCTCTTATGAAAGTAAGGAACAGAATTATTCCTGTGCCACGTACTTTTTCATGTTTTTGGTGAAATAGTTTTTGAGGTTCCCTTTCTCGTCACTGTAGATAAAGTAGGCTTCTATTTCAGGATGTGCATCAGCAAAGGCTTCCGCTTTTTCTATTCCCATGACCATAAAAGCTGTAGCGAGTGCATCTGCTGTCATGCAATCTTTTGCTACAACTGTAGACGATAACAGGCTGTGCTGTACCGGGTATCCGGAATGAGGATCGATAGTGTGGGCATACTTTTTTCCGTTTTTATAATAAAAGTTTCGATAATTACCGGAGGTGGCCATACCTACATCTGTTAGTTGCAGAATTGCTTCCAATTCCTGATTTTGAGAAAGAGAGTCATCTACCGGTTTATTTACTCCTATCCGCCATGCTTCTTTCTTGGGGTTAAATCCTTTGGCTACAATCTCACCGCCAATTTCGACCATGTAATTTTTGATGCCTTTTGATTTAAGTAGATTTGCAATATAGTCGCTTGCATAACCTTTAGCTACTGCACTACAGTCGAGCATCATGCGTGGGTCTTGTTTGATAACCTTGCCGTCTTTGATTGCAATCTTTTCATAGCCAGTAAGTTGCATTAGGCTGTCTATGGTGAGACTGTCCACTTGTTTTCTTTTCTTAAACCCGAACCCCCAGGCATTAACTAGAGGAGCTACAGTTATGTCGAAAGCGCCGTTTGTCTCTTTCGATATTTGCATGGAGCGATTAAATACATTTAGGAAGAGGCTATCTAAAACAACCTCTTTGTTCTGGTTTACACGTGAAATGACTGAGGTATCGTTGAAAGTAGACAATGAACCATCGAAGTGCTTGAAAGCTTTGTCGATTTCAGGCTTTAGATCGTCGTCATATTGGTAAGTAACATGATATACTGTCCCGAAAACCAAGCCTTCAATACTGTTGTAAGGTTTTTGCTGTTCTCTTCGGATAATATAAATGGTTCCCAAAATGAAGGGGATAATCCATAATAAATGTAATCTTGATTTTTTATTTTCCATATACTATTGCTATTTAATGAATGGGTTCTTATTCTCTTCGTCAGAAAGGTAATTTGTAAATTAGAGAATAGGTTAGGCCTATTTGTGAGGAACTATATTTCCCAAATCCCGGTACATACCAAGGATCAGCATATTCACTTCCGGAGCCAGAGAGACGGCGTTTCATTCTGACAGACCATCCCATCATGAAGTCTTTGTATACTTGTACGCGCATACCTACTATGAGTTCTAGCCATTGCATGTTTCCTTTGAGCCCCGTATGGTTGAATGGTACACTTCCGCCCCATATTCCGTCTTGCAGATTAGGGTTAGGGATGTTACCTTTCCATATCGGATCGCTTAGTGAAGGACTGCTGACATCATATTTGAAACTACTTAGTGCATAGCGAAATCCTACATATAGATGGCTTTCTCTTTTCTTTTTGTACATTGTGTTGTAGTTTATCCCTATACGCATATAAGGGGCACTGGTTTTGTAATTAATGCCATCGTCTTCAGCCCAAGTATCCGTAGTGCCGTAACCAAGCTCTAAAACGGGGAAAAATCTGTTTTTCAAGTTGACGTCAATACTAATTTCGGAACTCAAGAAATCTCCTCCCAAAGCTTTACTACCTAAACCATATAAATCAGCACTGATATAGGTTCCGTTGTATAACGGATATTCGATTTTTTGCTCTTCTTTTTTATTGTTTCTTCCTGCACCTCGCCCTGTTGGTCTTGTGCTTTGTGCGTGCATAGACGTACTTATCAAAAGAAGGAGCACAATCTTAATAGAAAAGCTTAAGGTTTTCTGTTTTACTAGTGTTAGCTTCTTCATTTGATATATAAATTGAATCTAATTTATGCTTACTATAACTTACTTTTGTTATGCTTTGTTGCATTTGGTAACCGCAATCCATGGAGATGAATTTGGGTGTGTTGCTATGCTCTACGATGATGGTATCTCTTAGCTTGGCACTATAATGTAGTACGAATATAGTATAATCTTGGGTATATCGTAATGGGAGAAGCATATCGTGTACATCTTTATCATTGTTTATTATGATAGAATCTGTTCCAAATGCTGTGACAGTGAGAGAATCAAGCGTGTCATTTACTGCCGTCAATGATTTTGTTTTATAGATATAACAATTCATACTAGGGCGCCCCTCACAAATAGTTTCTTCAGAACAAGAAGAAACAAATGCTCCTGCAACAGGCCCCATTAAGATTATTATAAATAATAATTTTATCAAATTCTTCATATTGCTTTATGTTATAATATTTTTTATCTCCGGTTAAATGCTTTCTTCTATTTGGTAATTGTTACGTTCCGGAGCGTTTCGAGAAATGAGTTCCCCTAAAAAGCCGGCTAAGAACAATTGTGTTCCTATAATCATCGCTGTGAGTGAAAGATAAAAATAGGGAGATTCGGTTACAAGATGATAGGGCATACCATTATACATATTGTATAACTTAGAAGCACCCACTACAATGACAGATATGAAGCCAAGAAGAAACATCAGAGAACCTAATAATCCAAAAAAGTGCATGGGCTTTATCCCGAATTTGGAGAGAAACCACAGAGAAACCAAATCTAAATATCCATTAACAAACCTGCTTAATCCAAATTTTGTTGTGCCATATTTCCTTGCTTGATGCTGAACTGTTTTTTCTCCTATTCTCTTGAAGCCTGCATTTTTAGCCAAATATGGAATATAGCGGTGCATTTCCCCATATACTTCGATGTTTTTAATAACTTCTCTACGGTAGGCTTTTAGTCCGCAATTGAAATCGTGCAGATTTTTGATTCCGGATACTTTGCGGGCTGTAGCATTAAACAGTTTTGTTGGAATGGTTTTAGTAAGTGGGTCATATCTTTTCTGCTTCCATCCTGATACAAGGTCATAGTTTTGTTCGATAATCATGTGATAGAGAGAAGGTATTTCATCCGGACTATCTTGCAAATCTGCATCCATGGTGATGACTACATTTCCTTGTGCTTCTCTGAATCCACAATAGAGTGCTGGAGATTTTCCGTAGTTGCGACGAAACTTAATCCCTTTTACTCGGTTACCGGCTTGTGCTTTGAGTTGCTCAATGACTTCCCATGAACGGTCTGTACTACCGTCATTCACGAAAATGACCTCATAAGAGAAGTTATTCGTTCTCATTACTTTTTCAATCCAGTTATATAGTTCCGGTAGCGACTCTTCCTCATTGAATAGGGGGATGATAACAGATATATCCATGGCTTAAATTATAGTTTTACTAAATGTTTAGGCTGCTTTCTTCTTTTTCATTACGATTAGTGCCGTAGGCAAGGCCAATATGCTTCCGTAGAATACATTTTGAGAAAGAAGCTGCAAGCTGATCTCTATGGGAGAAAGTGAGCTGATGGCATTCATTGTATCTTTTAATTGACTGCTGTAAGTTTCTATTCCGGCTATGTCGGAATGTAGAAACCCATCGATAATAGCAGTATACGTATTAACGACAAATCCTTGATCAATGAAGCGAAAGTAAACAAAATGAGCCACTGCCGTCAATAAAGCGGCAAACATATACATGAATACGGTAAATATCCATGCGTGTAAAAAGCGGATCTCGCCTCCGCATATTTTATCACGATACATTTTGGTATAGTAATATCCCATAAATGGCACTCCCAAGGTTAAGCCTACAAATAGGAAAAGTAAAAAGGGAATACTCAGCCCTAAAGGGAAAAGGATAAATTTGAGAACCCAATAGATTCCCATGTAAGTACCAAAATGCATGGCATATTTCTGCAAGTAATTTCTATTTTCTAGCATATGTCTTTTTAGTTAATAGTGCACAAAGTTAGTACTTTCTATGAAAATGTTCTTCATTTCATACTATTTAAGAGCTGTTTTTTCTATAATGAGAATTTACCGTGAATGGGTTAGGGAATCTTTTTTGAAAAAAGAGGGATAATTACATAGAAAAAGTATGCGGTAAATATTCTCAGTTTTATCTTTATGGGTAGGTTTAACGCGTTATAGAAGCTCTATTTTTGGGAATGGAAAATATTTTTTTGTTTTTTTTCGTGGGCTTAACTCTCTGAAAAGTAAATGTTTACTGATTGCATAATGAAAAAAGTAATTGGGGGCTATTGCAGATTTAAGTAAAATGTCTACCTTTGTGCCCGGGTAAGTCCTATACGGCTAGCTCCCTGCGAATCCTCCAGGGCTTGACCGCAGCAAAGGTAGTTGGTTGTAGCGGCGCGATATAGTAAGCTTACCCACTTGCCTCTTTAGCTCAGTTGGCCAGAGCACGTGATTTGTAATCTCGGGGTCGTTGGTTCGAATCCGACAAGAGGCTCAAAAAGGATCGTTTGATTATATTCAAACGATCCTTTTTCTTTTTATGATTATGCCGTAAAATGGGGTCAGTTTGGATCATACCGAAATCCTGAAGGATTGTGGGCTCAGCTTACATTCTTGGGGATTTAACAACAAGTTGTTCCCAACATAAAATCCTCTTATCTTTGTTTTATGCATTGACAATATATATTTTCTAAAGATATGTTGTTAATGTTCCTTCCCAAAGGAATGCTTGAGTATTTTGAATTTACTGCCTGAGTCATACTTCTTGATTCAGTTATTATAATTGAGCCCGAATTGTTGTTAATCTGAATAAACAGAAAGTTGTCTTTCCTAGATTTAATGGAACTTCTTCAAGGTCTAAACCTGTTATTAATTAGCATCAATTCATTGGAGAAATAATACGATGCACATTTTCTGAATTTACATTATAAGTGATGCGCATAACTTATAATGTAATCAGGATAACTTATAATGAAATTCTCCTTTTGTTGGCTTCTTATATGATTTTGTCTGTTTGCTTCAAAGCAATTCTCTATCTTAGGTATTATTGTTTTAAATGGAGAATTATTTTCCTTGCAAGTCTTGTTCAATCTTCACGTATCTCATCAAATCTTGATCTTTATTCTGTTCCTTGAGGTGTTTTGGCAACAAGATTATGCAACATATATTTCAAATGATCAAAAATCTTAGTATCGCTTATGGGAAAATGCCCATAGGGAAGGATGGCGAAAAATTGTGTCTATTTTTTGTCTCTTCCATTTCCTATGTGATTTTTTTAAGTAGCTTTGTGAATACTTTGTTCCTTAAAATTAAAAGATTCATGAAAAATAAATATAGTGTTTTTCGTCGCTTGCTCTGCTTGCTTATTTTGGTTTATATCGTGACTTTTCCTGTATTTGCTGACTGGAATAATTTTATTATTAATTATAACAAAAATCTTTATGGCAAGGGTTCTCAAACATGGAGAATTGCTCCTTATAACAGCAGTTGGGTTTATTTTGCTAATAAAAATGGAATGTTGCAGTTTGATGGAAGTTCTTGGAATCTGTTTCCTCTGCACAATCATTCTGATGTCCGTTCTGTCTTTCCGTCAGCTGTTGAAAAGAGAATTTATGTGGGAGGAATCAATGAATTTGGCTACTTTAGCCCTGAGGTAGGGGGGCAGCTTGCATACACTTGTATGTCAGATTCCTTATCTGATGCTGAACGTTTTATCGGTAATATTTGGAGAATTCATGAAAATGATAACATTCTCTATATTCAGGGAGATGGAAAGGTTTTGAAGTTTCTGAATGGTAAATACACTACAATAGAGGTTCAAAGCAAAATAGATTGCTCGAATATGGTGAATGGGGTGTTATACATTGGTACGGACAAGGGAGTATACGTGTTGGTCGGAAATACTTTTTTCCCTTTGCGGGGAGCTGAATCACTTGCTCTTAAGCGTATACGAGGTATTATTCCTCACAAAAAAGGGGTACTTATTGTTACGGCTTATGATGGGCTATACTATTATGACGGAAAAACTGCTGTGCCTTTTATGACGGGGGCTGAAGCATTTATGAGAGAGAATGAGGTGTTTTGTGTGGCAACCTCGGGGGGCAAGATTGCTTTAGGAACAGTGCATAAGGGGGTGATCTTAATTGATTCAAAGACATTAGACTTGAAATATTTTAATGAAAACAATGGACTTCAAAATAATACGGTATTGTCAGTCTCGTTTGATGCGTTGGGAAATCTTTGGGCGGGATTGGATAATGGCATTGATTATGTTTGCCTCAATTCTTCTTTGACTAATTTGTACACTTACCCTTATTCTTTCGGGACGGGTTATGCCGCTTTTCTTTCAGGAAATACATTGTTTTTGGGTACAAACCGTGGACTTTATTATACTCAATATCCGGTTGAGCAGAATGGAAACTTGCCGGATATTCGTACAGTACCTAACTCTAGCGGACAAGTGTGGGATCTTTGCCAGATAGGAGATGATCTATTCTGTTTGCACGATCGTGGACTTTTTCTTTTGAAAGGTACTCATTTGGAGAGGGTTGGAGAGCTTTCTGGAACATGGACTTGTAAACTAATTATGGGGAGCAAGAACAGGATGTTTGTAGGAGCTTACGACGGTATGTATCTTGTTGAAAAGGAAAATGGTAGATGGCATGTTGCTGGGAAAATTCAGGGATTGTTTGATTCTTGTCGTTTCTTTGAGCAGGAATCTTCCCAAGTTGTTTGGATATTAAAGTCTGCAACAATGATGAGAGTGGAGCTAGATAAGAGCTTGCTGCAGGTTGTTAATATTAAGAATTATGGGGTGGAGCAGGGGTTTCCTTCAGACAGAGATGTGTATGTAAGTAAAGTTAACGGGAAGATCTATTTTGCTACTCCCAAGGGGATTTATCAGTACAATGAGGCTATTGATCGGATGGAACCTTGCCGTGAAATGGATTATTTACTGAACGGTGTGAACCCTTATTTGCGTTTGCTGGAATATAATAACCATCTTATCAGTTTGAGTAGGAAAGAGGTTTGCATAGCTAATCTTCGTACTTATAAGAAGGGGTCCGGCACGGTTATTGTCCCTATTGAAATGCCTTCTGTAGAACTTGTTCAAGGGGCGGAACGAATTGTTCCGATTACGGATTCTTTGATGGTTATTCCCAATGATAACGGCTTTGCTCTTTTGAAAATTCCCTCATCAACTTTAGTGAAAGAGATGAATTACTCTATGTCTATCAGAAAAGTTTTCATCTCTTATCCCAAAGATTCTCTTATTTATACAGGTAATTTTCTCGGGGAAAAACAAACACCTAAAATTCCATATTCTCATAATTCTATTCGCTTTGAATATTCTCTCTCTTCTTTTGTGGGCGGAGAAGAATTGAGCTATCAATATCGCTTGAATGGCAATGATTGGTCTGATTTCACTACCTCGAAGACAAAAGAATATAGTAATATGCCTGAAGGTGAATACCTTTTTGAGGTAAAGGCAGTCTTTCAGAACGGAACTACGGTTGCCGACAGTTTCTCTTTCCGTATTTTACCACCTTGGTACCGTACTAGTATCGCCTATGGGGTCTACTTTTTGATTTTGCTACTTATGCTGTGGTATATTTATAAATGGGATGATATAAGGGTTAATCGTAAAAAACGGCAGGCTGTTGTTGAAAAAGAAAAGGAACTGTTACTCCTAGAGAGAGAACATGAGGAAGAGAATGCCCGTAAAGAGAGTCATATAATGAAGTTAGAAAAAGAAAGACTGGAACATGATTTGCAGCATAAAAGCCAGGAAATGGCTAACTTGATGATTAATTTTGTGCGTAAGAATGAGATACTGACTGAAATAAAATCAGAGTTACTTAAAGTTATCTCCAGCTTAAGAAGTGATAAAATAAAAGAATCCAGGCAAATGCTGCTTTTAGTTAATAATAAGATTGACTCTAATATGCAGTCGGATGATGTGCTGAAACGCATAGAAGAACAATTTGACTTAATTCATAATGATTTCATGAAGCATTTGCATGAAAAGCATCCTGACTTATCTCTTAACGAACGAATGATGTGTGCTTATCTGAAAATGAATCTTTCCACTAAAGAGATTGCTCCTTTGCTTAACCTTTCTGTCCGAGGAGTTGAGACTATTCGTTATCGTCTTAGGAAGAAATTTTCTTTGGAAAGGGAGGATAGTCTTATCGATTATTTGAATTTAAACTTTTAACATCCTTTGGATTTAATACGCTATTTGTCTCTTGAAAATTATTGTTTAACTTTTTTGTCTTGCTTAATTTGTATCTAGCGAGTTATCTAGATGTATGATTAACTGGCAGATAATCAGTGCTTTATCATGCTATGACGTATTTTTGGCGTATTAATATTTTTTAATTGACGTATTATAAAATGGTTGTAAATAGATCTATTATTTACCTTAACTGTTATGTTTGCAATGTTCAACTGAACAATTGTTAATCTTAATTTATGAAAACTTATGAAAAAGTTATTATCCTTCTTTTTTCTATTGGGGATTACACTTACTGTATTTTCTCAAAACATACAGATAAAAGGTGTAATAGTGAATGGGCAAGACTCGGAGCCGTTGCCCGGAGTAAACGTACTACTTAAAGGTACAAGCAATGGTACTATTACCGATCTTGACGGACAATTTGTCCTTGATGTTCCTTCAAATGGCATTTTACTGATCTCTTATGTAGGTTATAAAAATCAGGAAATAGCAATTAAAGGGAATAAATCTTTTCGTATTGTATTGCAGGAAGATACCGAGGCTCTTAATGAAGTAGTGGTTGTGGGTTATGGCGTTCAGAAAAAGAGTGTGGTAACAGCAGCTATCAGTAGAGTCGGAGCGGATGAATTGAATGCGGCTAAACCTTCTCGTGTTGAGGACGCTCTGAAAGGAAAGGTTTCAGGAGTACAAATTACTCAAAGTTCCGGTCAGCCGGGTTCTGACTCTAAAGTTCGTATTCGTGGTATCGGTACGGTGAATAATAGCGATCCGCTTTATATTGTTGATGGGATGCCTGTTGATGGTGGTATCAATTATTTAAATCCGGTGGATATACAATCTGTGGAAATCTTAAAGGATGCTGCTTCTGCTGCTATATATGGTGCACGTGCTGCCAACGGTGTTATATTGGTTACTACAAAAAGTGGAACAAAGGGAAAAACGTCAGTCAGCTATGATTTTACTTACGGGTGGCAAAATCCATGGAAAAAGAAAGCGGTGCTGAACGCTACGGAGTACATGGTGATCATGAATGAAGGGCAGATCAATGATGGAAATGCACCTCGCTATACTGTTGATCAGATTGCTGCCGCCGGGAAAGGTACTGACTGGCAGGATGAGACATTTAATTATGATGCTCCTATTCAGAATCATCAGGTAAGTATAAATGGTGGAAATGATAAGATACAATATTTTCTTTCATTGGGCTATTTCAATCAAGACGGTATTGTAGGAGGTGATTATAATAAGTCGAATTACGAACGTTGGAGTGTTCGTTCTAATTCAACTTACAATGTGTTTGAGGTGAATGATCGGAACTTTTTAAATAAAGTTAGAGTAGGGGTTAACGTAGGTTATTCTCGCAGTAATTCCCGTAGCATAGAAGCTAATTCTGAATATGGTTCCATATTGGGTAGTGCACTGACCTTCTCTCCTTTGGTTTCTGTTTATGCGGATGAAACAACTGCCGCTCAAATATTAGCGGAATATCCTAATGCGGTGACAGATAAGAATGGAAAAGTATTTTCTATTCCTCCTACCGGATTTCAAGAGATCGCTAATCCGGTGGCTATGCTGAATCAGCCTACTTCTGCGAGAAATAATGATGATAAATTGGTTGGAACTTTTTGGGGAGAGATTGATGTTTTACCTGGATTGAAGTTTAAAAGTAGTTATGGTTTTGATTTGGCTTTTTGGGGATATGACAGCTATGTTTTTCCTTACTTTCTTGCCACTCAGGGCAAAAGTCTAGATTATAGTACCGTACAGAGTGAAATGAACAGAGGTTATAAGTGGCAAGTGGAGAATGTGCTTTCTTATAATAAAACTTTTGCAGGGAAGCATAATGTTTCAGTTGTATTAGGACAGTCAGCTCAAAAATATAGTGTACGCAAGTTGGGAGGTAGTGATCGTGATTTATTGGAAACCGATCCTCTGAAGGCAAACATTGGTTCTGCTATTGCAGATTCAAAGTTGGAACGTGTATGGGGCGGAACTGACGGTTATGATTTTACTTCGTTAGCTTCTTATTTCGGACGAATAGATTATAATTATGCAGAACGTTATATGCTTCAGGCTACTATACGTCGCGACGGATCTTCAAGATTTGGTCCAAGTAATAAGTGGGCTGTTTTCCCTGCTTTTTCTTTAGGTTGGAATGTTCTTAATGAACCTTATCTAGAGAATCATCCGGAATGGTTTAATTCATTTAAAATTCGCTTTAGTTGGGGTAAGAATGGAAATGAGAACATTGGTAACTTCCGTTATACTTCTTTGATGGATGGCGGTCAGAATTATTATTTTGGTGGAGGATATCAGGTAAATAAATCAGATCCTTCAAAAGTAGGTGAAACAGGAGGAACGATGCAATATGGTACTTCTCCTTCTGCATTAGCTAATCCAGATGTAAAATGGGAAGAGTCCGAACAGATCGATTTAGGTTTTGATGCCCGTTTCTTTAATAATGCATTGACTTTTGGATTTGATTATTTTAAGAAAAAGACGAATGGAATGTTGATGGATCAACCTATTCCGGCTTATGTCGGTCAAAGTGCTCCGATAGGTAATGTTGGTGATATGGAAAACTGGGGTCTGGAATTTGAACTTGGATGGAAGCAGAAAGTTGGTGATTTTAGTTACAACGTATCGGCTAATGCTTCTTATTTGAAAAATAAGTTAGTGAAACTTGGTAATGCCTCGGGAGAAGCAATCTACGAAACTGCAGGTGCTTCGGGAGTAGGAAGTTTTGTTAAAGGGAAAAATGGCGAAGTATGGCCTTATTTCTATGGATATAAAACGGCAGGAGTTTTTCAGAATCAAGCTGAAATAGATGCCTATGTTAATGATAAAGGAGAGAAGATGCAATTGCAGGCAAAGCCTGGTGATGTGCGTTTTGTCGACTCAAACGGAGATGGCTCTATTGATGATAATGATAAAACAAAGATTGGTAAAGGTATGCCCGACTGGACCTTTGGGATTACATTGGGTGCTGAGTGGAAGGGTTTTGACTTGAATCTCTTTTTCCAAGGTACACAAGGAAATGATATTTTTGACTTTTCTCAAAGAGGAGATATTCCCGCAATGAATCGTCCTACATGGATTCTTGATCGTTGGCATGGTGAAGGTACCTCCAATAAGTTACCTCGCATAACTAATGCTAATCCTAACAGTAACTGGCGTTCTTCTGACTTATATATTAAAGATGGAACTTATCTGCGTTTGAAGACTGCTCAACTGGGTTATACTCTGCCTACAATGTGGACAATGAAGGTATCTGTGCAAAAATTACGTTTGTTTGTCTCAGCGGAGAATCTACTCACTTTTACCGGATATGATGGTTTTGATCCTGAAGTGGCTTCCGGAGGTTACACAACTATTGGTGTTGATCGCGGTGTTTATCCGCAAGCTAGAACCATTTCTGTGGGAGCAAACATTACTTTTTAATCTTATAAAATCAATACAGTTATGAAAAAATATAAATACTTAGTAATCGTATCCTTTCTGGCAGGGACATTACTGACAACTGCTTGTGGTGATGACTTCCTGACTTCTTCTTCTACGGAGAAACAAGAAGCCGGTGGTTCTGCTACTGAAGGTGCTATACTTTCTAATTTGGGTTCTGCTTATCAAATATTATTGTTCGATAGTTATGCCGATAATAACTACAATGCTGTGCTATTGATGTCAGATTTACGCTCGGATGATATTTACAAAGGTGGTGGAGATGCCGGCGATCAAGGCGGATTATACAAACTTTCTCAGTTTACCTCTACAGCAGCCGAAACGTTGAATGGTCTTTGGAGCATCTATTTTACTGGTTTAGCTCGTTGTAACAATGTAATCATTGCTTGTGACAATGCGGTGAATGTATCTGATGCTAACTTAGAAAAGTATAAGGCAGAAGCTCATTTTCTTAGAGCTTATTATGTGCATCTGCTCTGGAAATTCTGGGGTAATGTGCCTTATTTTGAAGAACCTCTTAGCACTCCTCCTTATATGGCTAAGCAGCTTACAGCTGATGAAATATATGCTAAAATTATGACTGATCTTGACTTCGCCTGTACGGAAGGTAAGTTGCAGATGAAAACTTCCGGTAGTAATTTGGGAAGAGTTTCGAGAGCAGCTGCTCTTATGTTAAAAGCGAGGGTTGTTATGTATCAAAAAGATGAATCTCGCTATGCTGAAATAACGAATGATATGGCAACAATTATTAAGAGTCAGGCTTTTAAATTGATGCCGGATTTCGGAGCTATGTGGTTGGACGAGAATGAATTTTGTGATGAGTCTATCTTTGAAACGAATCAGCTTCCTGAAGGAAAAACCTGGGCTAGCGGTTGGCAAGGTTATGGCACCAATCTTCCTGCCTTTATATCTCCTAATAGTTTAAAAGGCGGAAGTGAAACAGGTGACTTCAAAGGAGGTTGGGGTTTTGGACCCGTTCGTCAGGCTGCTTATGATATGTACGAAGAGGGAGATGCACGTCGTGCAGGATCTATAAATATGTGGGATGCTTCAGTATATGCTCCTCGTTTTCAGGATACGGGGTTGTTTCAGGCAAAATATGCTGGTCGCGTAGGGTATAATCCTCAGGGAGATACTGACTTGAACTATTGTAACAATCTTCGTCTTTTCCGATATGCAGAAACTCTTTTGAATTATGTTGAATTAGTGAAGATGCATGGACAGGCTGAAGTTCAGGGTGTGGATGCACAAGATTGTTTGGATCAAATAAGAAAGCGTGCGTTTGTGAACCCTGTATTGATTCCTGCAACAGCAGAAAACATCAAGTTGGAACGTCGTCGTGAGTTTCTTGGCGAAGGGATGCGCTTCTGGGATTTGGTTCGTTGGGGAGACGCTCCGACTGTACTTTCTGAAAACGATGCGGCACATAATTCCGTACGCTCTTTTGAAGATTGGATGAAGTATTTACCTATTCCTCAAGGAGAGATGGAAAAGACAAAAGGAACGGAATTTGCCCTTGTGCAAAACGGGCAATGGAAATAAGGAATATTGTGCAACAATTAATGGAATATAAAAATGAAAAATAGTATCAAATTAGCTTTTTGGAGCTTAATGACCCTTTGGGGAATAGCAGCTTGTAGTCCGCAGGATAATGATGATCATTCATTAGGCGGAATAGATACGATTACTTCTGAAGAAGTCTCTTTTAATCAACAGGTCAGCACGTCAAGTGCAAATGTATTGACTTTTACTAATACATCCGATGCGAAAGTTCCTTATTCTGTATCTTGGGATTTGGGCAATGGCACTACTGGCAAAGCTGATTCTATTGTTGGATCTTATCCTTTCGCAGGCGATTACACGGTGACATTGACATTGTATACCGCCAGTGGTGTTGCTGCTTCTACAAGTCAGGTCATCCATATAGAAAACAGTGACTACGGCTTGATAAATACACCTGTATACACTAATCTGACCGGAGGTATAGCGGATACGGATGGTAAAATATGGGTATTCGACCAGTATAATAACTTTGCAAAAGAGGTGGCTGATGCAACAGGTTATGAGGTGAAAGGACATATAGGCCTAGGACCTCAGGATTCGTATGGACAGAATTGGTGGGGAGCCGGTGTTGATGAGAAAAGCGGAGGAACAATGTACTCTTTCGAATTTACTTTTGTTCAATCGGGTGCTAAGCTTATGATAAAGAATGAAGGTTCCGGTTATGGTAGGAATGCTAGTGCGGCTAGTGTAGGAGGTTTTCATGTAACAGCCGTGGATGGTGATGATGCTACGTTTGATTATTCCGGAGGAAACTATACTTTTGCGATTGATGAAAGTGGAAAATATCCTAAAATGACTCTTTCGGGGAATGCTTTTATGGGATATTATTGTGGAACTCAGGACTATGAGATTTTTTATCAGACAGATAAGGTAATGGCTCTTCGTGCTAATAATACAGTGGAGGGGCAAGATTGGGTTTATGTTTTTTGCTTGAAGGAGTTGAATATAAATACTCCTAAGGAATTGAAGGCTATTCCTCTTGAAGAAACTTTTGAAGGAGCAACTCCGACGGTGGTTTTTGAAGGTGAGAATATGGGTGAAAAAACGGGTATTTGTGATAACCCTATATTTAGTGGTAATACTTCTGATAAAGTTTATCGTTATCAAAAATCAACTAGCCCAAGCTCCAATCTTTTCTATGTAGCGTCTGATTATAAGTTTGACTTGACTAAGCAAAATAAAATCAGTATGAAAGTTATGATGCCCGGTTATAATGACTATGTAACTGAAAATGGTAAAGAATCATGGGCTACTTCAGCTAAGTTATTACCTAAAGTGGTGGTGAAGTTATATGATTCTTCTTCGTCTGAGCCTTGGAATAGTGCTACAGAAAAATCTGTCACTTTAACTTCGGATCAGTTAGATAAATGGGTCGATGTGAGCTTTGATTTTAGTGATGTTGCAAGTAGAAAAGACTATGATAAGATAGTCATTCAGTTTGGTCAGGAGGGTCATTATGGTGAAGGTATCTTCTATTTTGATGACTTTAAATTTTCTGAATAATTAATAAATAGAAATGAAGGGAGTAATCCGTTTGTGATTACTTCCTTCTGTTTAATTTTAAATATGAAAATAATGCATGTGTTTTTTATGCCCTTTCTCTGTTTTTTACTGGGATGCGGGTCTGACAGTCCCCCGGATACAAATTCTCCGGAATTACCTTCTACCCCTACGATAGAGATTCTTCCTGCTACTCTGCTTTCTTCTGCAGAAGGAGGAACGCAAAATTTGGTGGTAAAAGCAGATGCTTCGTGGACGGTAACTTCTAGCGAGGCGTGGTGCTCATTTTCTCCGGCTAGTGGCTATATGGGAGAGACGAGCCTTAAAATAGGTACAACAGTTAATCATTCTGCAGAGCAACGAGTAGCAAAATTGAGTTTTGTTTCTGGTACATATACACAAGAGTATACCGTGAGACAGGAGCCCGGTGTGGAAAAAAATTATATTCCTGATGGATATTCGATGGTTTGGAATGATGAATTTAACGATTCTCGTTTAACTAATGGTAAACCGGCTTTGCCTAGTGCGTCCGATTGGTGGTACGAAACAGGCAATGGAGGTTGGGGTAATAATGAGCTGGAGAATTATATTGCCGGTTTTAAAGGGGTTGATACGTGTGCTGTGGTAACAGATGGAACCTTAAAAATTATTGCTAAAAAGGTGGGAAGTGAAGTGCTTTCTATTCGAATGAATACCTCTCAGAGTTGGACTTATGGTTATTTTGAAGCCCGCCTTAAACTGCCGCAAGGCAAAGGCACGTGGCCGGCGTTTTGGATGATGCCTAAGAATTTTAGCGCATGGCCTGATGATGGAGAAATTGATATAATGGAAGAGGTGGGCTATCGACCTAATTACGTTGCTTCGTCCATCCATTGTTTGGCTTATTATCATAAAATAGGTACGCAGAAAACAGCGGAGAAGTATGTGGCTACTGCCGAATCGGATTTCCATGTATATGCTTTGGAGTGGACTGCGGATTATATAAAGGGTTATGTTGATGGAGATAATTATTTCACTTTCCTGAATGATGGGACAGGAAATAAGGACACATGGCCTTTTAATGCACCTTTCTATCTAAAGTTGAATTTGGCTTGGGGAGGTGATTGGGGAGGTTCGCAAGGCGTGGATGAAACGAAGTTACCTGCAACCTACGAGATTGATTATGTACGTGTTTATCAAAAAAATAAATAGATATTAGTTATGAAAGGATTAAAAGTTTTGTTGGCTTGTTTGCTGTTGGTGCCTTTGTCTTCTTGTGTGAAGCAGTCTGATATGAAGGAGAAAGCTATTGAAGGCAGGATTGAGAAGTTACTTTCTAAAATGACACTGCAAGAGAAAATTGGTCAGATGAATCAAATCAGTTCTTACGGGAACATTGAAGAGATGAGTGTGACAATAAAAAAAGGAGAGGTGGGCTCTATTTTGAATGAGATAGATCCGGTGCGGGTAAATGCCTTGCAGCGTGTAGCTGTGGAAGAGTCTCGTTTGGGTATCCCATTACTTATTGCTCGTGATGTTATTCATGGTTTCAAAACGATTTTCCCGATTCCTTTAGGACAAGCAGCTTCTTTCGACCCTGAAGTGGCAAGGGAAGGGGCTCGTGTAGCTGCTATTGAAGCTTCTTCTGTAGGAGTACGCTGGACGTTTGCTCCGATGATAGATGTTGCGCGCGATCCTCGTTGGGGGCGTATAGCTGAAGGTTGCGGTGAAGACTCTTATCTGACTTCTGTGATGGGAGCGGCCATGGTGAAAGGTTTTCAGGGTGATTCTCTGAATGATCCTACTGCGATGGCAGCTTGCCCTAAACATTTTGTAGGGTATGGAGCCGCTGAAGGTGGTAGGGATTACAACTCTACTTTTATTCCAGAACGTCGTTTGCGTAATGTTTATTTGCCTCCTTTTGAAGCGGCTGCTAAGGCAGGAGCGGCTACTTATATGACTTCATTCAACGATAATAACGGAGTTCCTTCGTCGGGAAATAAATTTATTTTAAAGCAAGTGTTACGCAAGGAATGGGGATTTGATGGTTTTGTTGTGTCCGACTGGGCTTCTATTAAAGAGATGGTAGTACATGGTTTTGCTGCCAATGAGGAGGAGGCTGCGATGAAGGCTGTGAATGCAGGTCTGGATATGGAGATGGTGAGCTATACATACATGAACAACTTGGCGAAATTGATTAAAGAGGGTAAGGTAAAGGAAGAAACGGTAGATAATGCTGTACGCAACATCTTACGTATTAAGTTCCGTTTGGGATTGTTCGATAGTCCTTATGTGGATGAGAAAAAAGATTCTGTGATGTATGCTGAATCTCATTTGAATGCTGCTAAGCGTGCTGCGGTAGAATCGGTTATTCTTCTGAAAAATAAAAATGGAGTGCTGCCTATAAAGAGTTCGGTAAAGACGGTTGCGATTGTCGGTCCGATGGCTGATGCACCATACGAACAGATGGGTACGTGGGTTTTTGATGGTGATAAAGCTCATACGCAAACCCCGTTAAAGGCGATAGAGGCGATGTATGGTGATAAAGTACACATCCTTTATGAGCCTGGACTGGCTTTTAGTCGTGATAAGAATATGGCGGGTGTGGCAAAGGCTGCCGCTGTGGCTGCGCGGGCGGATGTTGTTCTGGCTTTTGTGGGTGAGGAATCTATCTTATCCGGCGAGGCACACTGTTTGGCAGACCTGAATCTTCAAGGAGCTCAACCTGAACTTATTGCTGCATTGGCAAAAACAGGCAAACCAGTAGTAACAGTGGTTATGGCAGGTCGTCCATTGACTATCGGCAAAGAGGCAGATTTGTCGGGCGCCGTGCTTTATTCATTCCATCCCGGAACGATGGGTGGACCTGCATTGGCAGATTTGCTGTTTGGCAAGGAAAATCCTAGTGGAAAAACTCCTGTAACATTCCCCCGAATGGTGGGACAGATTCCTGTTTATTATTCACATAATAATAGTGGGCGTCCTGCCACTCGTACAGAGACTTTGTTAAATGATATTCCTGTGGAAGCAGGACAGACTTCTTTGGGATGTACTTCTTTCTATATGGATGCCGGCTTTGATCCTCTTTATCCGTTTGGTTTCGGACTCTCTTATACTTCATTTGCGTATAGCAATGTGAAGTTGTCTGCTACGGAACTGAAGAAAGAAGAGGTGCTAACTGTTACTTTTGATTTGCAAAACACAGGTAAATATGAAGGAACGGAAGTTGCTCAACTTTACGTACAAGATAAAGTTGGTTCGGTAACCCGTCCGGTGAAAGAGTTGAAACGTTTTACACGCGTTACCCTTAAACCGGGAGAGAAGAAAACAGTCTCTTTTGAGTTGCCTATGAGCGAACTGGCTTTTTGGAACATAGATATGAAGAGGGTTGTTGAACCGGGTGACTTTGGATTGTGGGTAGCTACTGATAGTCAGAGTGGAAAGGAATATTCATTTAAGGTAGTGGACTAACTAGCTGTTTTGATTTTTATGTTATGTATTCTGGCACTAGTGCGTTTTAGGGAAATCGAGTGAACTGCTTTTTCTTACCTTTGTGTCACTGAACATAGCACATATTATCAATCAAAACATAGATAGAATTATGATTAACAGGATTATTTTAAACGAGACCTCTTACTTTGGAGCTGGATGTCGCAGTGTTATAGCTACTGAAGCAACACGCCGTGGTTTTAAGAAAGCATTTTTTGTGACAGACAAAGATTTAATTAAGTTTGGTGTGGCTGCTGAAATCATTAAAGTAATGGATGATGCAAACATTCCTTATGAACTTTACAGTGATGTAAAAGCAAATCCTACAATTGCCAATGTGCAAAACGGAGTGGCTGCATTTAAAAAATCAGGTGCTGATTTTATTGTGGCCTTGGGTGGAGGATCATCCATTGATACGGCTAAGGGTATTGGTATTGTGGTTAATAATCCTGATTTTGCGGATGTGAAATCTTTAGAAGGGGTAGCTGACACAAAGAATAAAGCTGTTCCTACTTTTGCTTTGCCTACTACTGCGGGTACTGCTGCTGAGGTAACCATCAATTATGTTATTATTGATGAGGATGCAAAGAAAAAGATGGTTTGTGTAGACCCGAATGACATTCCTGCTGTTGCTATTGTAGATCCGGAACTGATGTATTCTATGCCTAAAGGCTTGACTGCTGCTACAGGTATGGATGCTTTGACTCATGCTATTGAGAGCTTCATTACTCCGGGGGCATGGGTGATGAGTGATATGTTCGCGACGAAAGCGATTGAGATGATTGCTCAAAACTTGAAAGCGGCTGTTGATAACGGTAAAGATACGGCTGCTCGTGAGGCGATGTCTCAGGCTCAGTATATTGCCGGAATGGGATTCTCTAATGTCGGTTTGGGTATTGTTCACTCTATGGCACATCCATTGGGTGCATTCTATGATACCCCTCATGGAGTGGCTAATGCTTTGTTGTTGCCTTATGTAATGGAATATAATGCAGCATCTGCAGCAGCTCCGAAATACAAAGAAATTGCTAAGGCAATGGGAGTGAATGTAGAAGGCATGAGTTGCGAAGAGGGAGTTAAGGCGGCTGTTGAGGCTGTGAAAGCACTTTCTGTAAGTATCAATATTCCGCAGAAGTTGCATGAAATTGGTGTGAAGGAAGAAGATATTCCTGCATTGGCTGTTGCAGCATTTAATGATGTTTGTACAGGTGGAAATCCTCGTACTACTTCAGTTGCTGATATTGAAGCATTGTACTATAAGGCGTTTTAATAAGGTTGTTTTTGGAGAAAAGAAAAAGGATGTTTCCGATAGGAAGCATCCTTTTTTTATCAATGAGTGATTTATCTTTTTTATTTTATACGCTTGTATCCGTATATCGCACGATCTCCCAACTCTTCTTCAATACGAAGGAGTTGATTATATTTGGCCATACGGTCAGAACGGCTAAGAGAACCAGTCTTAATCTGTCCGCTATTGGTAGCTACAGCAATGTCGGCGATGGTTGCATCTTCCGTTTCACCTGAACGGTGAGAAGTAACGGTAGTGTATCCGTGGCGGTGTGCCATGTCGATAGCATTTAGAGTCTCAGTCAAAGTACCAATCTGGTTTACTTTAATCAAGATAGAGTTAGCGCAACCTTGTTCGATACCTTTTGATAAGAAATCTACGTTAGTTACAAACAAGTCATCACCCACTAGCTGGCAACGGCTACCCAAACGGTCGGTAAGTTTTTTCCATCCGCTCCAGTCGCTTTCGTCCATACCATCTTCGATAGAATCGATAGGGAAGTTGTTCAATAAATATTCAAGGAAATCAACCTGTTCGTCGGCTGATCTCTTCACTCCTTTGCTACCTTCAAATTTGGTGTAATCATAAACACCATCTTTGTAGAATTCAGAAGCAGCACAATCCAGTCCGATAGTGATGTCTTTTTCAGGTTCGTATCCGGCAGCTTTGATAGCAGACAAGATAGAATTAAGTGCATCTTCAGTTCCTTCAAGAGTAGGAGCAAAACCACCTTCGTCACCTACAGCAGTGCTGAGACCACGATCTTTTAATACTTTTTTCAATGCATGGAATACTTCGGCACCCATACGCAAGCCTTCTTTGAAAGATTTGGCGCCAACAGGGCGAATCATGAATTCCTGAAAAGCGATCGGGGCATCGCTATGAGAACCACCGTTGATGATATTCATCATTGGCACTGGTAAAACATACGTGTTTACACCGCCGATGTATCTGTACAGAGGCAGGTCAAGATAGTTAGCAGCTGCCTTGGCAACAGCTAGTGATACGCCTAAGATAGCGTTAGCACCTAATTTCGCTTTTGTTGGAGTGCCATCAAGAGCCAGCATCATGTGGTCGATACCCATTTGGTCGAGAGCAGACATGCCCACTAGGTGAGGAGCAATCACTTTGTTGATGTTATCAACAGCTTTCTGTACGCCTTTGCCACCATAACGATGTTTGTCGCCGTCACGTAGTTCCAGAGCTTCATTTTCTCCTGTAGATGCTCCTGATGGGACAGAAGCTCTGCTTACTACACCTGATTCCAATAATACATCTACCTCTACGGTAGGGTTACCTCTTGAATCGAGAATTTCTCTTCCTGTAATTTTTTCTATTTTCATCGTTCTTTAATTGATTGATTTTTAGATGTTGCAAAGATACTTTTTGAGGAGAGCTTATCCTTTCGCTATTAATGGGTATTTACAGGTTGTGAGCTCCCTATTTATTAGTAGCTTTGTATCTGTAAAAACAATAGGAATGATAAAATGTTTAGTGCCTATATCTTTCTATTGCTCATTAAATTTGGTAGAATGAACTCCTATAACTATTTTTGTATCCGAATTTATGGCAATGGATTCTGCCTTTAACCGCCTTTTACGGGCTGATGATTCCTACTTTATAAGCTTTCTGCTTTAAGGAAGCTTGTACATTATTATAGTATAATGTTAATTAGAAGTAGAATATATGGATATGAATCGTTTTAAAGAATCTTCTTTTTACACTCTTATCGAACAAGCCTACCAGCTCTGTTTTTGTGCAACTTTGTCTGTTGTTTGCTGTAGGCATGGAGCTGAATTAATCAAAATTAAAAATTATATAGAATAAGCTTATGTTAACAAGTTTAGCTTTTATCTTCTTGCTTGGTTTGGCATTAGGATATATCTTTATGAAGTTGAAACTTCCCGGATTGGTGGGGATGTTACTAACAGGTATTATATTGGGTCCGTATGCGGTGAACGTTTTGCAACCTTCATTGCTTTCCATCTCTGTTGACTTGCGGCAATTAGCTCTAGTGATCATCCTGACCCGGGCAGGCCTGGCTCTCGACATTAAAGATTTGATGAAAGTGGGTCGTCCTGCTGTGCTGATGTGCTTCGTTCCGGCCTGCTTAGAGATAGCGGGAATGATGCTTTTGGCTCCTAAATTACTAGGCATCTCTTTGCTTGATGCAGCAATAATGGGTAGTGTGGTTTCAGCTGTTTCTCCGGCAATCATAGTGCCGAAGATGTTGACACTGATGGATAAAAAATATGGTACTAATAAGAGTATTCCACAGATGATTATGGCAGGGGGGTCGGTAGATGACGTCTTTGTTATTGTGATGTTTACAGCCTTTACCGGTTTGGCTTTAGGAGGGACTATCTCTCCTGTTAGCTTCTTTCAGATTCCGGTTTCTATTGTTACCGGGCTACTTCTAGGTATTCTTTTAGGCTTGTTGCTTTCACGTTATTTCAAAAGCTATCACATGCGTGATTCGATTAAAGTGCTGATCATCCTGAGTGTTTCGTTTCTGTTAGTCGCTGTAGAGAAACTCTTGAAAGGTGTTGTACCTGTATCGGGATTATTGGCGGTGATGGCTCTTGGTGCTACTATCTTGAAAAGCTATGATGTATTGGCTGTCCGCTTATCAGGTAAGTTCTCTAAATTATGGGTAGGAGCAGAGATTCTACTGTTTGTACTTGTAGGAGCTACAGTCGATTTAAAATATGCGATGGGTGCAGGTCTGGCTGCGGTTGTGCTGATTCTGTTGGTGCTCTTGTTTAGGATGCTAGGCGTTTTTATTTGTTTGATAAAGACCAAACTGACCATGAAAGAGAGACTGTTCTGTATGATAGCCTACCTTCCTAAAGCAACAGTGCAAGCAGCGATCGGCTCATTGCCTTTGGCTATGGGACTTCCTTGTGGTAAGATTGTATTGACGGTGGCTGTTTTGGCTATTCTGATTACTGCTCCTCTAGGCGCCTTTGGCATTGATATGACTTATAAGAGGTTGTTGACAAAGGAGAAGGATGCTGCTTAGGTAATTTTTCAGATTCATCTCTTGAAGAGACGTTGGTTTTACAATCAACTCCATCATAAATAGAAGAGCTAAAACGGCTGATGAAAAGTTGTTTTAGCTCTTTTATTATTCTCTTTTGCCTCACTCTCATGCTTCTTTCTGTTTCTTTATATTCTCTTTCGACAGGGGCGTTGCTACTATTCAATCTGTTTGACAGCTTTAACAAAGATCTTTTAGGCTATTATTATCTATAAATGATAGGAACAATAAGGTAATAAAGTGGGAAGAGCATTTCATTTTCCGTCTGTGGTCTGTAAGGTCTCCGTGTGGAAGCCGACCAGTCTTCACACGGAGTCTGTAGAGTTCCCGCATGGGAAACGAGGACTTTTTAAACATCTTAAGGAAAGCATGTTATAGAAGCGAGAGTTTTTTGAGTATTCAAATATACAAAAAAGAAATGATATATTCGTTGATATAACTATGGGATGAGCTCTCTTTAGTTTGTTACAGCAAAGCTTTCGTCTATCTGTTCTTTTTGAGGATTCAGAATATAAAAACATGAAGTTGTGAAGTAATTCCGAACATGTGGGATGTAACTAAAAAAATGTAATAGCTTTTTCGGTTTTAAACCGAATTTTATTTCATAATGAGGATTTATGAAGAACAAAGTTCTGTTTGTTATCAGGAGTTCTTCTTGTTTAGCTACTCGTTCAAATAGCTCTATTGAAGTTCTTGTTTGCTTTATTTCGAGTAGCTCTTTAATACATCCTTGGCTTTCTCCATTTAATTTTAATATTGCCTTGTATATTGAACATGGTAACAAATGTAAGAAGGGAAAGTGTGATATTATTGGACTTTGACAGATTTGTTGGTGTCCGCCAAAGGGCATTTGCCATGCTGGAAATGACATAAAAATGATGCCTCCTGATTTAAGATACCTCTTTAAATTCTTCAAAAATAGACTTTTGTTTTCAATATGCTCTATGACATCATGACAAATGATTAAATCAAATTTATATTCTAGCTCTTTAAGCTTAAAAATATCTGATGCTATAAAATCTCCTTTTGCATTTGATTTTTTGAAAAATAGAATGGCATCCTTTATTCTACCTTCTGACATATCTACGCCTATCGTATGGCATCCCATTTCGGAAAAAGGCAGAAGATTTCCTCCATCACCGCAGCCTACTTCTAAAATATTCATCCCGGCTTCTATTTTTTTATAATCAGATACATACGGAATAAAGTATTTTTCACTTGTTATTGAAAGCTCTGTAAAGTATAGTTCTCTGTTTTTCTGTCGCTTTTGCATAATGTGTTCTTTTATTGATCATGTAATTGTTATATTTCAATATTTATATTACATAATTTTTATTATGTAAATAATCTATTTTAGAAATATTTGTTGAATGAATTATATAGACTTATTGGTTTTATATTTAATATTCTTAAATTCTTAATAGAATGGCTTATAGTTTCTAATTTCATTGAATATTTCTGTGATTATATGATTTAAATAAATGACAAAATATCCATGATTATTAATTTTTGTTTTAAATGATACTATTCCTTATTATCTATTATTGTTAATGTTAATTCCTGTGTTTTATTGCATCAATTCGTCTGTGATTTTTATTGATTTAATGTATCTTAACTTTCATCCTTTGCTTTGAGTAGTTAGGATGCTTCTTTGAACACGGAGAAATAAATCAGAGATGCTTAAATTGTAATGCAAACGTTTTCAATGGATGTTTAGCTCTTTTGTCTTTGTTTACAATTATAGCATTGGAATACTTCTTATATTTGCCTTACTATAACTAATTTTAAATTGTATTATGAAGAATATCAGACTATTATCTTCAAGTGTACTTTTTGTTGCTTTCTCTTTATTGGTTAGCATGAGTGCAATGGCGGATAGCTTCACTTCTCCAAATGGATTATTGAAATTGAATTTTTCAATCTCCGCAAAAGGTGAGCCTGTTTATGAACTGTTCTATAAAGGCAAGGTGGTTGTGAAACCTTCGAAATTGGGTCTAGAGTTAAAGAATGATCCGGGGTTGATGAATGGTTTTACACAGACGGATGCCAAGACTTCTACTTTCGATGAGACGTGGACTCCTGTGTGGGGTGAGGTAAAGCAAATTCGCAATCATTATAATGAACTGGCGGTGACTTTGCATCAAAACGCACAAGATAGAGATATTGTGATTCGTTTTCGCCTTTTTAATGAAGGTTTGGGTTTTAGATATGAATTTCCTTCTCAGAAAAATCTTACTTATTTTGTAATTAAAGAAGAGCATACACAGTTTGCCATGGCAGGTGATCATACTGCTTTTTGGATTCCGGGCGATTATGATACGCAAGAATATGATTATACGGAATCTAAACTTTCGGAAATTCGTGGATTGATGAAGGGTGCTATCACAAGCAATGCTTCACAGACACAATTCTCTCCTACAGGGGTGCAGACGGCTTTGATGATGAAAAGTGCCGATGGACTCTATATTAATCTGCATGAAGCGGCATTGGTGGATTATTCTTGCATGAATTTGAACTTGGACGATAAGAATTTGATCTTTGAGTCTTGGCTTACTCCTGATGCGCAGGGGAATAAAGGGTATATGCAAACTCCTTGTCGCTCACCTTGGCGTACGGTGATGGTTAGCGATGATGCACGAGATATATTGACTTCCAAAATGACATTGAACCTGAATGAACCCTGTAAAATAGAAGATACATCGTGGATTAAGCCAGTGAAATATGTTGGTGTATGGTGGGAAATGATTACAGGTAAGAGTACTTGGGCTTATACGGATGATTTTCTATCGGTAAAATTGGGTGAGACAGATTACTCGAAAGCGAAACCGAACGGCAGACATGGAGCTAACAATGCTAATGTGAAGCGTTACATTGATTTTGCTGGTAAATATGGCTTTGATCAGGTATTGGTTGAGGGTTGGGATATCGGCTGGGAAGATTGGTTTGGTCACTCTAAAGATTATGTTTTCGACTTTGTAACTCCTTATCCGGATTTCAATGTGAAGATGTTGCAGAGTTATGCTAAGAGTAAAGGTGTTCGCTTGATGATGCATCATGAGACTTCTTCTTCAGTGCGCAATTATGAGAGGCATATGGATAAAGCTTATCAATTTATGGTTGATAATGGTTATAATGCTGTGAAAAGTGGTTATGTGGGTGATATTCTTCCACGGGGAGAGCATCATTATGGCCAATGGATGAATAATCATTATTTGTATGCTGTCAAGAAAGCTGCTGATTACAAAATAATGGTGAATGCTCATGAGGCTGTTCGCCCAACCGGACTTTGTCGCACTTATCCTAACATGATTGGGAATGAATCGGCACGCGGTACGGAATACGAAGCTTTTGGTGGTAGCAAACCTTTTCATACAACGATTCTGCCTTTTACTCGCTTGATTGGGGGACCGATGGATTATACGCCGGGTATCTTTGATACAAAGTTATCTTTCCTTGGCAATACGAAGCATAGCTTTGTGCATACTACACTGGCTAAACAGTTAGCGTTGTACGTCACTCTTTATAGTCCTCTACAGATGGCGGCGGACCTTCCTGAAAGTTATGAACGCCATTTGGATGCTTTCCAATTTATTCGCGATGTAGCTGTAGACTGGGATGAAAGCAAATATTTGGAAGCAGAACCGGGGTATTACATCACCGTTGCTCGTAAGGCTAAGAATAGTAATAACTGGTTTGTGGGAGGTATTACAGGGGAAAATCCTCGTACTGCACTTTTTAAACTTGATTTTCTTGATCCGGGTAAACAATATGTGGCGACTCTTTATGCCGATGGAAAGGATGCGGATTACGTAACGAACCCTACTTCTTATCAGATAAAGAAAGGATTGGTAACCAGTAAAACGAAGCTTTCGGTAAAAGAGGCTCGCAGTGGTGGTTTCGCTTTGAGCTTGATGGAAGTGACACCTACTAACAAGAAAGGCTTGAAAAAATGGAAATAGGAATGGGAGAATAACTTAAAGATATTTTTTAGGATTTATGGATATGTAACTAAAGAGGCGTGAATTTCTTTTGAAGTTCACGCCTCTTTTTTTACCTTTACGGTCACTTATTAAGAATATCTCAAAATAAACTAAAAAAAATAATAGAATGAATCTGACAGAACGTTTTTTAAAGTATGTGAGTTTCGATACACAGTCTGATGAGTTAACCAGATTGACGCCCAGTACTCCGGGGCAAATGGTTTTTGCCAATTATCTGAAAGAGGAATTAGAATCATTGGGATTGGAAGAAGTGACTCTAGATGAATATGGTTATCTTTTTGCTACTCTTCCGTCTAATATTGATAAAGAGGTGCCTACAATAGGCTTTATCTCTCACATGGATACTAGTCCTGATATGACAGGAAAAAATGTTACGCCTCGTATTGTGAAGAACTACGACGGAACGGATATTGTACTAGCAGCTGATGAAAATATTGTGCTTTCTCCTGCACAATTCCCTGAATTACTGGATCATAAAGGGGAAGATCTTATCGTAACAAATGGTAAGACTTTACTTGGTGCTGATGATAAGGCAGGTATTGCCGAAATCGTTTCAGCGATGGTTTACTTAATGGAGCATCCTGAGATTAAACATGGTAAGATTCGTATTGGTTTCAATCCTGATGAAGAGATTGGAGAAGGTGCCCATAAATTTGATGTAGAGAAGTTTGGTTGCGAATGGGGATATACCATGGATGGTGGCGAACTCGGTGAACTGGAGTTTGAGAATTTTAATGCGGCAGGAGCAAAGGTCATTTTTAAGGGACGCAATGTACATCCGGGATATGCTAGGCATAAGATGATTAATTCCATGAGGATAGCAAGCCAATTCATAACCATGTTACCCCGTCACGAAACGCCTGAACATACGCAGGGATATGAGGGATTTTATCATCTTGTAGGGATGAAAGGGAATGTGGAAGAGACAACTTTGAGTTATATCATTCGTGATCATAATCGGGATAAGTTTGAAAGTCGTAAGCAAGAAATGGAGCATTTGGTAAGAAAGATCAATGCGGAATTTGGTGAAGGTACAGCGACGTTGGAATTGAAAGACCAATATTTTAATATGAGAGAGAAGATAGAGCCGGTAATGCATATTATTGATACTGCTTTTGCCGCGATGGAAGCTGTTGGTGTGAAACCTAACGTGAAACCTATTCGCGGAGGTACGGATGGCGCACAGCTCTCTTTCAAAGGTTTACCATGTCCCAATATCTTTGCAGGTGGACTCAATTTCCATGGGCGTTATGAATTTGTGCCTATACAAAATATGGAAAAAGCTATGAAAGTCATCGTGAAGATAGCAGAACTTGTTGCCAATAAATAATTAGAAGCAATGAAACAGACCCCTTTTACACAAAAGCATCTTGCACTAGGTGCCAAGATGCATGAATTTGCAGGTTATAATATGCCTATTGAATATTCTGGAATTATTGATGAACACCTTACGGTTTGCAATGCTGTAGGAGTTTTCGATGTTTCTCATATGGGAGAATTCTGGGTGAAAGGTCCGCATGCGCTAGCTTTTCTGCAAAAGGTGACTTCGAATAATGTTGCTGCGTTGACGCCTGGTAAGATACAGTATACTTGTTTCCCTAACGAACAGGGAGGAATTGTGGATGACTTGCTTGTGTATCATTATGCGGCAGAGAAATATTTGTTGGTTGTAAATGCTGCTAATATTGAAAAGGATTGGAATTGGTGTGTGTCCCATAATACGGAAGGAGCGGTATTAGAAAATGCTTCTGACTGGATGGGACAGTTGGCTGTACAGGGTCCGAAAGCTATATCGGCGTTACAGAAGTTGACTGATATAAATCTGTCTAATGTACCCTATTATACTTTTGTTTCTGGAAGTTTTGCTGGAGAGCAGGAGGTCATTATCTCAAATACGGGGTATACAGGTGCGGGAGGTTTTGAACTTTATTTTTATCCGGAAGCAGCAGAGAAGATATGGAATGCTGTATTTGAAGCCGGAGCTGAGTTTGGAATAAAACCAATAGGTTTGGGAGCCCGTGATACGCTCCGATTGGAAATGGGCTTTTGCCTATATGGCAATGATCTTGACGATACAACTTCTCCTATTGAAGCTGGCTTAGGATGGATTACTAAGTTTGTGGAAGGGAAGGATTTTATAAACAGAACGAATCTGGAAAAGCAGAAAAAAGAAGGGGTTAGTCGTAAATTAATTGGCTTTGAAATGCTAGACAGAGGTATTCCTCGCCAGAATTATGAGTTATTTGCTTCGTCGGGAGAAAAAATCGGGGTGATAACTTCGGGTACAATGTCTCCTATTCGTAAGGTGGGCATTGGCATGGGCTATGTGAAGCCTGAATATGCCGCTCTTGGTACGGAGCTCTTTGTCGATGTGCGTGGACGCAAACTGAAAGCAGTGATCGTGAAGCCGCCATTTAGAAAATAGTACGTGAGTTACTGATCTTTGGATAAAACTTGCCCGAGCTGTGTTGACTTTAGCAGCTCGGGCAAGTTTCGTTTTTAGCTGCTGGTAAAACTTCAGAACGCACTTTTTTACTTTAATAGTTCGTTTTTATTCTTTGTTTTTTTTATTCTTGGGAGATTTCATTTACATTTGCATGTCTTAAAAAATCTTATAGAATGTCACATTTGCCTACTCTGATTGCTGATCTTGCACTGATTCTTGCTTGTGCAGGTGTGATGACTCTTATCTTTAAAAAACTGAAACAACCGTTGGTGCTTGGTTATGTTGTAGCAGGTTTTTTGGCAAGTCCTCATCTAGACTTTACTCCTTCGGTTATTGATGCGGCTAATATACAAACTTGGGCGGATATAGGAGTGATTTTCTTGTTATTTGCGTTAGGTCTTGATTTTAGCTTTAAAAAGATCCTAAAAATGGGAGGGACGGCGATTATTGCCGCATGTACAATAATCTTTTGCATGACCTTGTTGGGGATCGGCATTGGAATTGCTTTTCATTGGAAACGGATGGATTGTTTATTCCTCGGAGGTATGATTGCTATGTCTTCTACTACCATTATTTATAAGGCCTTTGATGATATGGGGTTGAGGAAAAAGAAGTTTGCGGGTTTGGTGCTTAGCATTCTAATCATCGAAGATATATTAGCGATTGTGTTAATGGTTATGCTTTCTACTTTATCGGCTAAAAGTGAGATTGAAGGATTTGATATGTTTGGGAGTGTGGGGCGGTTGTTCTTTTTTCTAATCTTGTGGTTTATTGTTGGCATCTATATTATTCCTCAGTTTCTGAAACGCGTACGAAAATTGATGACCGAAGAGACATTACTGATTGTCTCTCTGGGGTTATGTTTAGGTATGGTACTTCTTGCTGCTTATACTGGCTTTTCGGCTGCTTTTGGGGCTTTCATAATGGGGTCTATCTTGGCTGAGACGGCAGAAGCTGAATCTATAGAGCGGCTGGTTAAGCCGGTGAAAGACTTGTTTGGTGCTGTGTTTTTTGTTTCAGTAGGAATGATGGTTGATCCGGCTATGATTGTAGAATATGCTATCCCTATTTTAGTCGTTACCTTATCTGTTATTGTGGGGCAGGCTCTGTTCGGGACTTTTGGTGTTGTCTTGGCCGGACAACCGTTGAAGGTTGCTATGCAGTGTGGTTTTAGCCTGACACAAATAGGGGAGTTTGCTTTTATTATTGCTTCTCTAGGAGTTGCTCTTCATGTAACTAGTGATTTTTTGTATCCTATTGTTGTAGCTGTGTCGGTAATTACCACATTTTTAACACCTTATATGATTCGCTTGTCTACTCCGGCTGTTGATTTTGTAGATGCTCGATTACCAGGGTCTTGGAAACGCTTTCTTGCACGTTATTGCCATGGAAGTGAGGCGGCAATGAATTACGAGAATCTTTGGAAAAAATTGTTGACCGCATTGATACGTATAACTGTAGCTTATTCTGTGCTCAGTATAGGGGTGATTATCTTGTTTATTCGATATATTATGCCTTTTTTATATCAACATTTGCCACATTTTGGAGCAGCACTATTGGGTACTTTTCTTACAACATTGTCAATCTCGCCTTTTCTTAGAGCGATTATTGTGAAGAAAAACCGTTCTGTGGAATTTATAACTCTTTGGAATGATAATCGTATCAATAGAGGCCCTTTGGTGTCTACAATCGTTTTTCGGGCGATCGTGGCTGTGTCTCTAGTTATGTTTATTGTGGCAAGCTTATTTAGAGCATCTGTGGGAATAGCTTTGGGCATTGCTATTTTGGCAGTACTATTGATGGTTTATTCTCGCCGTTTGAAAAAGCACTCTATCCTTATAGAAAGGCGTTTTTTTCAAAATTTACGCTATAGGGATATTCGTGCCGAGTATCTGGGTGAAAAGAAACCTGCTTATGCAGGGAGATTGTTGTCACGTGATCTGCACTTGGCAGACTTTGAACTTCCTGGGGAATCTACTTGGGTGGGGCAAACGTTATTGGAACTCAATCTAGGTCGAAAATATGATGTACATGTGGTCTCTATTTTAAGAGGCAGACGACGGATTAATATACCAGGTCCTGATATGCGTCTTTTTCCTAATGATAAGATACAGGTTATTGGTACGGATGACCAGCTGAATGTTTTTAGTGAAGAACTGCAGAATGTGTCTTCGTTGGCAGATGATGTAGTGGAAAAGCATACGATGGTATTAAAGCAACTTTTAATTGATGCTGATTCTTTTTTAATTGGAGTGAGATTACGAAATTCCGGCATTAGAGAAAAGTATCGTTGCCTTATAGTAGGGGTGGAGAGAGGAGGAGGAACTTTGATGGCTCCGAATGTGGATATACCTTTTGAGGAAGGCGATGTATTGTGGATTGTGGGAAAAGATGAGCATATACATCAATTAGTAGGGGAAAAGAATCAAAAATTAAACCCTTTATGATGTGTATAATGATTATTTTTGTTCATATTAATTTTATAAACTCGAAATTATGAAAAGTGATCCTAAAGAATGTTTGTATTGCCAAAACAATGAGACGTTGCATAATTTGATGATTGAGATAGCAACACTTAAAGTTTCTCGTGTTTTTTTATTTAAGGAACAGACGTATCGCGGACGTTGCTTAGTGGCTTATAAAGATCATGTGAACGATCTTTTTGAATTGAGTGATGAAGAACGTGATGCTTTTATGGCTGATGTTGCTTGCGTAACTCGCGCAATGGATAAGGCCTTTCATCCTGAAAAAATAAATTATGGAGCTTATTCGGATAAGCTTTCTCACTTACATTTTCATCTAGCTCCTAAGTATGTGGATGGTCCTGATTATGGTGGCGTGTTTCAAATGAATCCGGGAAAGGTTTATCTAACAGATGCTGAGTATTCGGAATTAATCGATGCTGTAAAAGCAAATCTATAAAAAAGTATTTCTTCCCAATTTTCATCAAAGAGCTATACTAGTCTTGATGAATTGGGAAGAAATAATTATTTTTTTGTCTCTTCAAAATCAAAATCGAAGTCAAAATCGTCTGCCATTAATGTAGGATCTGTAAATTCCTCTAATGTGCGACGATCTCTCTTTGTTGGGCGTCCACTGCCACGTGCTCGATCTATAAATCCACTGATTTTGCTCATTTCTAATAATTCATACTGGTCAGGGGTTGTTACATTTTCCATTACTTCGGGCACTAACTTAGCTCCAATGCGTTTTTCTATGGCTTGCAACACCTTGAAAGAGTAAGTTATTGGTGGTTTCTTCACTTGGATGATGTCTCCAGGCTTTATTGTGCGGGAAGGTTTGATTTGACTTCCATTAATAGTTACGCGTCCTTTTTTACAGGCTTCTGAGGCGATTGTTCGTGTTTTGAAAATACGAACAGCCCACATCCATTTGTCTATTCTAGCTTCAGGCATAAGCTATTTTTTATTAAATAGATTCATTGTTATATCTATACCGGCTAAGCAGAAATTTTTGATAATTTCTCCTGCCGTTTTAAGGCGTTCGTCCATTGTCTTTCGATCTTCTTCCGTGAACTGCCCTAATACATATTCTATTTGTCCACCTCTTGGGAAATCATTGCCTATGCCAAAACGTAGGCGGGCATAATTTTCGGTCCCCAAGGTGGTGGCTATGTGTTTCAATCCGTTGTGACCGGCATCACTACCTTTTCCTTTTAATCGCAATGTGCCAAAAGGTAATGCGAGGTCGTCTACAATGATAAGTACATGCTCTAATGGAATTTTTTCTTTCTGCATCCAGTATCGAACTGCATTTCCACTTAAATTCATAAAAGTGGATGGCTTTAGCAATATTAATTGCTTTCCTTTTATTGAAAGGGTAGTGGTAAAGCCGTAACGTCCGTCGTTAAATGATTTATTAGAGTTCTTAGCAAGGGCATCTATTACCATAAAGCCTATGTTATGGCGGGTTTCATGATATTCGGGGCCAATATTTCCTAGTCCTACGATTAAAAATTTCATATTTGGGATATTAAAAAAACGCAAATTATCGCAGATTTACACAGGTTGAAGCCTGTAATTCTGCGTTAATCTGCGTTTTTGGAATTCCCTTTCGGGAATCATGTTCGATTATTTACCTGCAGCAGCTAATCCTCTTGCGGCACGAGTTAATTTAACGGCACATACAACAGCTTCTTTTGCATTAAGTAGTGTGAGGTTTTCGTAAGACAATTCACCTACTTTTACTGTTTTACCTAAACCTAAATGAGCTACGCTTACAGCTAATCTTTCAGGAATATCATTGTATAATGCTTTAACTCTTAGTTTACGCATTTGAAGTGTTAACTTACCACCGGCTTTCACACCTTCTGCTAATCCTTCTAATTGTACAGGTACTTCCATTACGATTGGTTTTGATTCGTCAATCTGATAGAAATCTACATGAAGAATAGTATCTTTTACAGGGTGAAATTGAATGTCTTTTAAAATTGCATTAACTTTTTTGCCATCAATATCTAAGTCTACAATATAGATATGAGGTGTATATACTAAATTACGCAATGATTCAGCAGTTACAGTGAAATGAATATTTTCTCCTGCTCCATAAAGAACGCAAGGTACTTCTCCGTTTTTACGGATTGTTTTAAGCGCTTTAGTTTGCTCTGAAGAACGTTCTGCGATAGTGCGCGCAGTTCCTTTTACTTCGATTGATTTCATTTTTAATTTTTTTTGTGTTACTCTAAATTAAGTTTCTTTTATTTGCTTAACTCACCATCACACGATGTGGTTATCACACGATGTTGCAAAAGCGCTGCAAAAGTACGCTTTCTTTTTTTAAATGCCAAAGTTTATTTACTCAAAATCAATGTCTATCTTGATTTCGTTTTGTATATCATTCTTTTCTAAAGAAATATCATCTATTGAGTACTCATCATGGACAGGTGTGCTTTCTTCTACGACCTCTTTTCTCTCTATTTGTGGTTCTTGATTTTTATTAATAAAATCTATGGCTTGAGACAATCCAAACATAAATTTGTCAAAGTCTTCTTTGTATAAGAATATCTTATGTTTTTCAAAGCTTACTTGAGTATCTTCACCTTCGTTTGTTATGATTTTCTTGCTTTCGGTTATGGCAAGGAACATTTCATCTTTACGATTCTTCTTCACATCTAAATAATAAATACGTTTGCCGGCTTTTATGGACTTAGAGAATACTATTTCTTTATCATTTAAATCCATTCCATTCTTTTTCTTAAAATCTTCCATGTCCTTAGGTCTTCTTTTTAAGTTGGCCTCAAATTTGATACTTTTTTTTTAACTGTCAAAAGAAAAAGAGCAGAGAATGAAATCTCACATAAAAAAAAGTGATTTATTTGGGCAAAGTCGCTAAAAATACCTATTTTTGCAGCTCGTTAATAACAGTATCGATATAAAATTTATGATTAACAGAGCTCTTATTCGTCTTAAGATTGTACAAATAGTATATGCATATTATCAAAACGGTAGCAAAAACTTAGACTCCGCAGAGAAAGAATTATTTTTCAGCCTTTCTAAGGCTTATGATTTGTATAATTATCTTCTGATCTTAATGACCGCAGTGACTAATTATGCACAAAAGCGCATTGATACAGCTAAAGCTAAATTAGTTCCGACTTCGAATGAACTTGCCCCTAATGTAAAATTTGTTAAAAACAGATTTGCAGCGCAATTAGAAGTTAATAAGCAATTACTTGACTTCATTAATAATCAAAAGAAGACATGGGCTAATGATCAGGAAGTAGTCAAGGAAATTTATGATAAGATAGTGGCGTCGGATATATATAAAGAATACATGGCTTCTGCTGATGATTCTTATGAAGCTGACCGTGAGTTGTGGAGAAAATTATATAAAACTTTCATTTTCAATAATGAAACATTAGATCAGGTTTTAGAAGACCAAAGCTTATATTGGAATGATGATAAAGAAATTGTTGATACATTCGTTTTGAAAACAATCAAGAGATTTGAGGAAAAGAAGGGGGCGTCTCAACCTTTACTTCCTGAATTTAAAGATGATGAAGATCAAGAATTTGCTCGTCGCTTGTTTAGACGTACTATTTTAAATGCGGATTATTACAGACATTTAATAAGTGATAATACCAAAAATTGGGACTTGGATCGCGTTGCATTTATGGATGTAGTCATTATGCAATGTGCTTTGGCTGAGATTTTGAGCTTTCCTAATATTCCAATAAGTGTTTCTTTGAATGAGTATGTGGAGATTGCTAAACTTTATAGTACGATGAAAAGTGGTGGCTTTATTAATGGTACTCTTGATGGAATAGTTAATCAATTAAAAAAAGAAGGTAAATTAGCAAAGAAATAATACTTTTGTAATTACTAAAGTTTAAAACTAAAAAACAGATTTTTATGAGTTTATTAACTGTATTTTTGCAAGGTGCTCCTATGGGAGGCGGAGGTAGTATGATGTGGATTATGCTAATTGCTATGTTCGCTATTATGTACTTTTTCATGATTCGTCCTCAGAATAAGAAACAAAAGGAAATTGCTAATTTCCGTAAATCTCTTGAAGTGAATCAGAAAGTTATTACAGCCGGTGGAATTCATGGCAAGGTTAAAGAAGTGAATGACGATCATGTTGTTCTTGAAATAGCTGATAATGTAAAGGTTAAGGTAGATAAAAATTCTATTTTTGCTGGCGCGGCTGATACTACAAGTAAATAAATCGTTTAAATTATGTTCGAATATAGGAACATAAAATATCTTTATTTAAAATTAAACAAGAAAATCAAAGATTTTTTGCTAAGTGAAAAAAGCAGAGAGTTTTTGGTTTTCTTGTTTTTCTTTGTTATTGCTGCTTCTTTTTGGTTACTCCAAACTCTTAATAATGATTATGAAACGAATTTTTCAGTCCCTCTAAAGTTAAAGGGACTTCCTGAAAATGTGACACTTACAGCGGATTTGCCTTCTGAAGTAAATATTAAGGTAAGAGATAAAGGTACGGTGCTCCTAAATTACATGTTGACGAAAAACTTCTTTCCTATTCTTATCAATTTTTCAGATAATACAGGAGTAAATAATCGAGTGAAGATATATGCGTCGGATTTTGAAAAGCAGATATTTAGCCAATTGAATGCTTCAACTAGGCTTCTTTCTGTAAAACCGGATACTTTGGAATATATTTATTCGATGGGAGAAGCGAAGCGAGTTCCTGTTCGTCTTATGGGGCAAGTGGTGGCAGAAAGACAATATTACATCTCTGATACTCTGTTTTCGCCTGACTCTGTTTTAGTTTATGCTCCAAAGGAGATTTTAAAAACTATAACTTCTGCATATACAGAAAGACTGGAAGTAAAGCATATTGCAGACACGGTATCATGCCATCCTTCATTAAGCAAAATAAGAGGGGCTAAGTTTGTGCCCTCCTCAGTGAATTTACTTTTGCCTGTTGATATTTATACGGAGAAAACTTTTGAGATTCCTATTTATGGGGTTAATTTTCCAGCAGATAAAATATTGAGGACATTTCCTTCAAAAGTGCAATTGACATTTCAAGTAGGACTGAAAGATTTTCATCGCCTGAAACCTGATGATTTTGCTCTAAATGTATCCTATAAAGAATTGATGCATTTAGGAGCTGATAAATATACTGTTAAATTAAAGAAGCTTCCTCCTGGTGTTAGTAACGTTCGTATTTCTCCTAAGCAAGTGGATTTTTTGATCGAAGAATATTATCCATTATGAGTATTAAGTTAGGTATAACAGGAGGTATTGGTAGTGGGAAAACTGTTGTCTCCCGTTTGCTAGAAGTAATGGGGGTTCCTATGTATATAGCAGATTTTCATGCAAAGCGCTTAATTCAAAGTGATTTGTTTATTCGAGATTCTTTGGTTTCTCTTTTGGGGACTGATGTTTATCTTGGGGGAATGCTTAACAAGAAAATGTTGGCAAGGTATATTTTTGATGATACAAAAAATCTCTCAAAGGTGAATGCTATCATTCATCCAGTTGTGAAAGCTGACTTTGAAAAATGGATAAAAGCTCATAATCGTTTTAAGTTTGTTGGGATAGAGGCTGCTATACTAATAGAAGCCGGTTTTGTTGAAAGTGTGGATAAAGTTGTTTTGGTTTATGCGCCATTTGAAACCCGAATAAGACGTGCTATGTTACGTGACTCATCTTCTCGTGAAGAGGTATTATCTCGTATTAAGAATCAAATATCTGATGATGAAAAACTACAATATGCGGATTTTGTGATTCGAAATGCCCCACCTGAGCCTTTACTCCCTCAAGTCTCTTTGTTGCTTACAGAACTACTTTAAATATCTTTCCTAATATTTGTTTAAAGCATCATTTTTTGTCGATTGAACTTTGCTCATTTCATTCCTGAATATTACTTTTGTTCTATAATATTAAGAATAAGTAAATATACTATGCTGAAAACTATCTTATCTATCTCTGGAAAACCAGGGCTGTATAAACTCGTTTCTCAAGGGAAGAACATGTTGATTGTTGAATCTATCTCAGCCGATAAAAAACGTATTCCGGCTTATGGCAATGAAAAAATAGTTTCATTGGGAGATATTGCTGTTTATACGGAAGAAGCAGAAGTTCCGCTTAAAGAAATCTTTGTTGCTTTGCAAAAGAAGGAAGAGGGAGTTGCGGCTTCCATTGATTTGAAAAAGGCTACTGCGAATGAATTACGTGATTACTTTGCTCAAATATTACCATCATTTGATCGAGATAGGGTATATTTAACAGATATAAAGAAGATAATTTCTTGGTATAATATACTTATTTTGAATGGTATAACTGATTTTGCTGCACAAGAGGAGGCTTTAGAAGTCTCTCCAGAGTAGTCGTAATTTAATAAGAAATAGAATAAAAAAGAGCCGCAAAATCATTTGTTTTGCGGCTCTTTTTTATTCTATTTTATTGATTAGATAGATAATTCATTTAATACATGAACTAATTCTTTCTTTATAGGTTTATCATTTTTTATAGCCTTAGTGAATGGTACATATACTATTTCATCGTTTTCAATTCCAATCATTACATTTCTTTGATCTTCCATAATAGCATCTATTGCAGCTGCTCCAAGTCTACTAGCTAAGATTCTGTCATGAGCGGTTGGGCTTCCTCCACGCTGTAAGTGCCCTAAGATGGTAACACGTACATCGTAGCCGGGATACTCATTTTCTACACGTTCCGCATAGTGCATGGCACCTCCTGTAAGTTCACTTTCTGCAACGATAACAATACTACTGTTTTTAGATTTTCGGAATCCATTTTTTATGAACTCTTCTAGTTGATCTACTTCTGTGCTAAATTCCGGTATAATAGCAGCTTCTGCACCAGAGGCTATTGCGCCATTTAGTGCTAAGAATCCGGCATCTCTTCCCATTACTTCAACAAAGAATAAGCGTTCATGTGATGTAGCTGTATCTCTGATTTTATCTACTGCTTCGAGGATAGTATTTAATGCTGTGTCGTAACCAATTGTTGTGTCGGTGCCATAAAGATCATTGTCTATGGTTCCAGGCAAACCAATACATGGGACATTAAATTCTTGAGCAAAAATGCGAGCTCCGGTTAGTGAACCATCACCTCCTATGACAACTAAGGCGTCAATGCCTTCTTTTTGCATTGTTTCGTAGGCTGTTTGACGTCCTTCGGGAGTCGTAAACTCTTTGCATCGCGCTGTCTTTAGAATTGTGCCGCCTAATTGTATGATATTACTCACATTTTGGCTTTTAAATTCGCTGATTTCACCAGTGATGAGTCCTCTGTAGCCTCTGTAGATACCTTTAACTCGTAAGCCGTTATATATAGCTGCGCGTGTGACAGCACGAATAGCAGCATTCATGCCTGGGGCATCGCCTCCAGAAGTCAATATTCCAATACATTTAACAGTTCCCATAACAATCTTTATTTTGATAATTTGCGTTGCAAAGTTAGCAAAAAACCAAACCAATAATCTTTTTCCCGCTTTTAAAGAGAAAATAGCTTTAATAAATAACGTTAATTTCTTGTTCGGGTATTTGTTTTTTTATAAATGTAGAAACTTCTTCCATAAGCCACTTTGGAGTTGAGGTTGCACCACAGATCCCAATGCTATTTACTCCTTGGCATGTAGATATATCAATCTCTTCTGCACTTTCAATTAGATGTGAATTAGGATTTATTTGCTTGCATTCATTGAATAGGACTTTCCCATTGGAACTTTTTTTCCCACTAACAAAGAATATTAGGTCATGGGATTCGGCAAACTCTCTGATGTTAGGCATTCTGTTTGCTACTTGTCGACAGATTGTGTCGTAGTATTCAAATGTGGATTCAGGTGAAATATTCTCTTTAATATATTCTACTATTTTTTTAAATTCTTCGAGAGATTTGGTAGTCTGTGAATATAATCGAATGTTTTTGTTAAAATCCAAATTTTGGGCTTCTTCAAAATGCTCAATAACAATAGCTTCTCCTGCTGTTTGTCCCACTAGACCTAACACTTCAGCATGTCCGTTCTTACCATATATTACGATTTGTTCAGACTTGTTGTCTCTCTTTTGCTCTTCAGTGTATTCTTGTTTTATTCGTTTTTGTAGGCGAATAACAACAGGACAAGTTGCATCAATAATTTCGATATTGTTTTTCTTTGCGATTTCATATGTTTCAGGAGGCTCTCCATGTGCCCTTAAAAGAACCTTTACATTGCGAAGTTTTTTAAATTCTTCATGATTGATTGTGACAAGACCATTTGCTTTGAGGCGTTCTACTTCTTTCCCGTTGTGAACAATATCACCTAAGCAATAAAGCAATTTGCCATTGGATAACTCTTCTTCGGCTTTTTTTATTGCATTAACGACTCCAAAGCAAAATCCGGAGCCTTCATCTATTTCTACTTTTACCATAAATGTTTCTAGTTTAAGTAGTTTCTTTTATTTTCTAACTACTTCGTTAAATAGCTTAATAAGCCACTTTTGCTGTTCTTTTATGCTTATATTACTATTGTCTAGTAAAATAGCATCTTCAGCTTTGCATAAAGGGCTTACCTTACGATTTTGATCAATGTAATCTCTTTCTTTTACATTGTTTAATATTTCTTCGAAACTCACTGTTTGTCCTTTTGCCTGTAGCTCTTCATATCTTCTTTGAGCTCGCACTTCTGGTGATGCTGTTACAAATATTTTGAGTTCGGCATTAGGGAACACAGTTGTACCAATATCTCTTCCATCCATTACGATAGCTTTTTCCTTCCCCATAATTTGTTGTTGTTTTACCATTGCTTCACGGACAAAATCTAGGGTACTTATCGGACTTACATTAGAAGAAACATTCATTGAACGAATTTTGTTTTCAACATTGATTCCATTTAAATAGGTTTCTGGCTTTTGGGTTTCTTTGTTTGTTTTGAATGTAATATGAATGTTTACTAATTCTTTTTTAAGTCTTTCAACTTCTATTTTACCATCTTTTATTATATCATTTTCCAAGCTGTACAATGTTACAACTCGATACATAGCTCCGCTATCAATATATAAATAACCTATTTCTTTTGCTAAATCTTTAGCCATTGTGCTTTTACCACAAGATGAGAAACCATCTATTGCTACTATTATTTTTTTCATTTTCTTAAGTGTTTTTGATTAGTTGCCAAAGATACTATATTTCATAAAAAACTACCTACATTTATATCGTTTGTCTAGGTGTATTCTAAGAGTTTTAAGATTATTAAGTTGGAGTGAATCCTTTATGCAAGTGTGGTAAAGCATTAAAAAAATAAAAATCTAAAGCTGATAGAATAAAAAACGCAAGAGATAAATGTTCTATATTAGAAAATGTATTATATTTGCCCATAGGACAACACGTTAAATAATTATATACTATTTATGGAAGTAAAAAAATCACCTAAAGCGGATTTGGAAAACAAAAAGTCTACTTGGCTGCTTGTTGGCTATGTGGTGGTATTAGCTTTTATGTTTGTAGCGTTTGAATGGACGCAACGTGACATTAAGATGGATACCAGTCAGGCTGTAGCTGATGTAGTTTTTGAAGAAGAAATGATTCCTATCACGCAACAACCGGAGAAGACTCCTCCACCTCCACCGGAAGCTCCTGCAGCAGCAGAAGTGTTAAGTATTGTTGATGATCAAGCAGATGTTGAGGAAACTGCAATTGCTTCTACTGAAGATACTGGTGCTAAAGTAGAAGTAAAGTATGTACCTACTCAAGTTGTAGAAGACGAACCTGAAGAGCAAACGATCTTCCAGGTTGTTGAAGTGATGCCTGAATTCCCTGGTGGACAGGCTGCTTTGATGAAGTTTTTAGCAAAGAACATAAAATATCCTACTATTGCTCAAGAGAATGGTACACAAGGACGTGTTATTGTTCAGTTTGTGGTTAATAAGGATGGTTCAGTTGTTGATCCTGTTGTCGTACGTAGTGTTGACCCTTACTTAGATAAGGAAGCTCTTCGTGTGATCAAGACAATGCCTAAGTGGAAACCTGGTCAGCAAAGAGGTAAGGCTGTACGTGTTAAGTATACCGTACCTGTGATGTTTAGGTTACAATAATAATCTATATGCTTATAAAAAGAGGCTGCTATAAGCAGCCTCTTTTTATAAGTGCTTGTTTCATTAATTAATAATACGGATGTTTACTTCACCTCAATTACTTGATCTCATTAATTCTTATCTTTCTGATTTAAAATTAGGAAATCATCCTCAGCAATTATATGAGCCTGTAAAATATATGTTGTCACTTGGCGGAAAACGGTTACGCCCTGTTCTCGCAATGATGGCATACAATATATATAAGGATGATGTTGAACGAATCTTACCTTGTGTGGCTGGCATTGAACTATATCATAATTATACTCTTTTGCATGATGATTTAATGGACGACTCTGATATGAGAAGGGGTAAAGAAACTGTGCATAAAGTATGGAATGATAATACAGCAATATTATCCGGTGATGCCATGTTGGTTTTAGCATATCAATATATCGTTAAGGGTAATTTTGGTTGTTCAAGTAAGGTACTTGATCTGTTTTCTCGTACAGCTTTAGAAATCTGTGAAGGTCAGCAGTTTGATATGGATTATGAGAATCGGAAGATTGTTTCTGAGGAGGAGTATATAGAGATGATTCGCTTAAAAACAGGAGTGCTCCTTGCTGCAAGTCTAAAGATTGGTGGACTTCAGGCGAATGTATCGGATCCTGACCTTGATTTATTGTATAATGTTGGTCTATATACAGGTTTGGCATTTCAGCTTAAAGATGATTTGTTGGATGTATATGGTGATCCTTCTGTCTTTGGTAAACAAAAAGGAGGGGACATTTTATGCAATAAAAAAACTTATCTATTGATAAAAGCTTTCGAAATGGCTGATAAGAATCAATTGGCTCGTTTGAATTATTGGATGAACGATATAAAGACTTTTACTCCTTGCGAAAAAATAGATGGAGTTATAGAAATCTACGATGAGTTGAAGATTCGAGAACTTTGTGAAGAGAAAATGGACGTTTATTTTCAGAAAGCTTTAATCTACTTAGAACAAATAAGTGTAGGCGAATCTAAAACCTATATGCTAAAAAAACTGATTGAGACATTGATGACCCGGGAAGTTTAAGAAAATATAAAAGAGAAAATGCATGCCTTATAGACGATTACCTAATACTGATCAAGCTAGACTTCGAGCACTTAATACAGCTGTGGACAAGGCTAGTGTGTGTAGTTTAGATGATTTGCCTTTTTCATTGAAAACATTAACTGAAGCTCGGAATTTCTTACCTCATTTTAAGGCGGCTCAGTTCTATTATAGAGAATGCTATTCTAATCAATCCAAGGGAAGCCGTAAACACTTGGCTAATATAAAAACAGCTCGGCTATATCTTTCTCATTTTATTCAAGTACTTAATTTGGCTGTTCTCCGCTCAGAAATTAAATTTTCTCACAAGGAGATGTATGGGTTACGCTCCGATTCGTTTAGTATACCTGATCTTTTGTCTGAGTCTTCTATTGCTGAATGGGGCCATAAAATTATTGCCGGAGAAACTTTGCGTACTTCTCAAGGCGGAGTTCCTATTTATAATCCCACTATTGCTAAGGTGAAAGTACATTATGATATCTTTTTAGAAAGTTATGAGCGGCAGAAAAATTTTCAGGCTCTTACTGCTAGTAGTTTAGAAACTCTTGCTTCTATGAGACCTCAAGCTGATAATATAATTCTTGATATTTGGGATCAGGTAGAGTCTAAGTTTGCTCTATTAGGAGAACAGCGTCTAAATAAATGTAGGGAATTTGGACTTATTTATTATTATCGTAAAGGAGAGAATATTTAATTTAAATGAAATTTATAGATTCGCATTCACATCTTTTCTTAGAAGAATTCTCGGATGATCTGGATCAAGTTATTCAGCGTGCCCGTGCAACTGGAATTTCGCATATTTTAATGCCTAATATTGATAGTTCTACCATAGAACGAATGTTGAAAGTAACTGCTTCTTATAAGAACTATTGCTTTCCTATGCTTGGTTTGCATCCAACCAGTGTTGATGTTCACTATGAGAAAGAATTGGGTACAATAATGAATACATTAGAAACTTGTAATGAATTTGTTGCTATAGGTGAAATAGGTATTGATCTGTATTGGGATAAAACTTATATTGAAGAGCAAAAATACATATTTGAACGACAAATCCAGTTGGCTCTAGAGCATCATTTACCAATAGTCATTCATTGTAGAGATGCTTTTGAATATGTTTATGATATCTTATTGAAGTATCGAGATACTAATCTTAGTGGAGTTTTTCATAGTTTTATGGGTACAAAAGAAGAAGCAGAAAAAATTATTGAGCTAAAACATTTTATGTTAGGTATCAATGGTGTTGTAACCTTTAAAAAATCTCTTTTGCCTGAAGTATTAACACATGTCTCTTTGGACCATATTATTTTAGAAACAGATTCGCCTTATTTAGCCCCCGTTCCTCATCGAGGAAGGAGAAACGAGAGTGCCTTTTTAAAAAACACTCTTATTAAAATCGGAGATATTTATCATTTGGATATTGAAGATGTTGCAAAGCAAACATATAAGAATACTCTTAAAGTGTTTGGAATGCTCAAATAAGTAAAGTTAGATTTTAAAGTTTATTAATTTTAGATATATATTAGATATTATAGAGTGATAATGCTGTGCAAAATGAAAAAAAAGAATACATTTGTGCCTAGAATTAGCGCAAAATGTCGATTGTAGTATTTGTTTTTGACTTTTGGCTGTTTTATTTAATATAAAATTTAGGAGAGATGCTCGAGTGGTTGAAGAGGCACGCCTGGAAAGCGTGTATACGCCAAAAGTGTATCGCGGGTTCGAATCCCGCTCTCTCCGCGAACTAGTAAATAACAATTAAAGACACATAAATAATATTATTATTAATCTTAAAAATTAGGCACACAATGAAAAAATTATTTGCAATTATTGCTGTGATTGGAGTCATTACATTCGGCTCAACTCAAATTGCTTTGGCACAGGATGCTCCTGCGGCAGACCAAACGGAACAAGCTACACCTGCTGCTGTTGATCAGCCTGAAGCTACTGCTGATGCTGCTACACCCGCTGCAACTGAAGAAGGTGGTATACACAAAGAACTTAAAGTAAAGTTCATTGAAGGTACTGCTTCTTTCATGAGTTTAGTAGCTATCGCTTTGGTTATTGGTTTAGCTTTTTGTATTGAGAGAATAATTTATTTGAGCTTAGCTGAAATTAACTCTAAGAAATTGATCGCAGCAGTAGAAGCTGCTTTAGAAAAAGGTGATGTGGAAGCTGCTAAAGATATTTGCAGAAATACAAGAGGTCCTATCGCTTCTATTTTCTATCAAGGTCTGATGAGAGTTGATCAGGGTATTGATATCGTTGAGAAATCTGTTGTTTCTTATGGCGGTGTACAAGCTGGTTATCTAGAAAAAGGATGTTCTTGGATTACATTGTTTATCGCTATGGCTCCATCTTTAGGTTTCTTGGGAACTGTAATTGGTATGGTTCAGGCGTTTGACAAGATTCAACAAGTAGGTGATATTTCTCCAACGGTTGTTGCTGGTGGTATGAAAGTCGCTTTGATCACTACTATCTTTGGTTTGATCGTTGCTTTGATCCTTCAGGTTTTCTACAATTATGTTTTGACTAAAATAGAAGCGCTTACAAGTGAAATGGAAGATTCTTCTATTACTTTGCTTGATTTAGTAATCAAATATAATTTGAAATACAAAAAATAAGAGAGATGAGTAAGTTAACATATAAAGTATCTTATTATGCACTGTATGCAATGTTTGCTGCTATTGTTGTAGTTTTAGCATTGTTCTATATGGGTGGAAATGTTGCCAATCCTATGGTTGCAGGCATGGATCAACCTGTATACACTGATGCATTGCTGTACCTTGTTTACGCATTATTTGGTTTGGCTATAGTGGTAACAATTGTTGCTTTCTTATTCCAATTTGGAACAGCATTGAAAGATAATCCCAAAAATGCATTAAAATCTTTATTCGGACTAATTCTTTTAGTTGCAGTGTTAGTTATAGCATGGTCTTCTGGAAGTGAAGAACCGTTGAATATTCCTGGTTATAGCGGAACTGATAATGTCTCTTTCTGGTTGAAATTGACTGATATGTTCCTCTATACTATTTACTTCTTGTTGATTGCTACTGTAGTAGCTATTTTTGCAAGTGGCATTAAAAAAAGATTATCATAAGTTGAGAATACTCAATCTAATAATGTAATTATGGCAAAGAAAAACAGAAAAGTTCCAGATATCAATTCTAGTTCTACAGCTGATATTGCCTTCTTATTGCTTATTTTCTTTTTGATTACAACATCAATGGATACTGATAAAGGATTAGCGAGACGTTTGCCTCCTCCTCCTGAAAAAGATCAAAAACAGGATGATGTGATTGTTAAGGAACGTAACGTGCTTGTTGTTTATCTGAATTTTCAGAATCAATTAATGTGCGGCAAAGACTATATTGATGTTAAGCAATTGAAGCAAAGGGCTAAAGATTTTATTGCTAATCCATACAATGATTCATCTTTACCTGAAAAGTATTCTAAAAATGTACCTTTCTTTGGTAATGTGATGGTGACAGAAAAGCATGTAATATCTTTGCAGAATGACCGTAACTCTAAATATCAAGCTTACATTGATGTTCAAAATGAGTTGGTAGCAGCTTATAATGAATTGAGAGATGAAAAAGCTCAGGAGAAATGGCATAAGAATTATGATGAGTTGAACGAAGAGCAACAGAAAGCGATTCGTGAAATTTATCCTCAAAAAATATCTGAGGCAGAACCTAAAAACTATGGAGGAAAGAAGTAATGGGAAAGTTTAGTAAATCAGGAAAGCGGGAAATGCCTGCACTAAATACTTCTTCTTTACCTGACCTTATTTTTACTTTGTTGTTTTTCTTCATGATTGTAACTACAATGCGTGAAGTAACTTTAAAAGTAGAATTTAAGACTCCTACAGCTACTGAGTTAGAAAAACTTGAGAAAAAATCTTTGGTTACTTTCATTTATGTCGGTAAGCCAACGGAAGAATTTCGTAAAAAGTTGGGTTCTGAAAGTCGTATTCAGTTAAATGATAGCTATGCTGAAGTTGCTCAAATTCAGGATTATATTATCCAAGAAAGATCTAGTATGAAAGAAGAAGATCAGCCATTTATGACTGTTTCTTTGAAAATAGATCAAGATACAAAAATGGGTATTGTTACTGATATAAAGCAAGCTCTTCGACAAGCATATGCTTTGAAGATAAATTACTCTGCAAATAAAAGGGAGTAAAAATATTATTTTCTTTTGATAAAAAGAGCTACTTGCAAAACAAGTAGCTCTTTTTATTTAGGTATTATATATCTTTTTATGGATTCTTTTTTCTGCTAACTCAGGTAATATTGTCTGCTTAAGATCACCTGATATCATTAAATACATGGGTATTCTTTTACCTTCTTTTCTGTATGGAGGTTGATGGTAATTTCTCTGAAGAATAGTAAAACCAGCTTGTTCATAGAATTTGATTCTTCGTTTCGCCATCTCATTCTCAGGAAGTTCTACTTCTAATATAATGGGTCGATTGATTTTCTTGGATATAACTTTTAATACTCTGTTTCCATATCCTTTATTTCTATGTTTTGTATCAATAGCGAAGTGTTCAATGTAGTAGAAGTCTATTAGATTCCAATAGGTAATAATTCCTATTGGAATATTATTGTCTGTTATTATATTGTTGTGAAAATCAGTCACTTCATCTGTGTATAATCTCATGGAATCTAAATCCCTATATTCATCGATAGGAAATGCTTCCACTAAAAGCTTCTCCATATAATTATAGTTTTTAGAATTTGCTTTTTGTATTCTTTCTATTTTAAGCAATTCTGTCATTTGTCTTGCGTATAAAAATTGATAAGTCTTTTTAAAGCTCGTTGACATATAGGACAAAATGCAGGACATTCATTGGTACGCATTCGGCAATCATAGCTTCCGCGGTAGATACCTTTAGCCGAATATCCTGCTCCTTCATAAACCCCGATAGGGTATTTTTCCTTCTCTGCTATTGGAGTAGGTATAGGAGTATCTTTTTCAAGCATATCTTTCCATTTTGAAGCAAAATCTACTTGCGTGGTGATATTAGGTTCCCATGGCTCAACGTTTAGTGGATAAGTGTTGTCCATCACATCTCCGTCATAAAAATATTCGTCGGCTAATCCCCCAAAGCTATGTCCAAATTCATGCACTACTACAGGACGAAATTTACTGTGATGAGCGGTTGTTAATGTAAATGCATTATAGACCCCTCCACCACCGTATTGTTCTGTATTAGCCAATATGATGATGTGTTCATATGGGATTCCTGCTAACGCATCGTGTATGGCACTAAGATGTGTTGAAGTAAGGTATCTTTTAGAATAAAACGTATCGAAATGAGAGCCAAAAGCTGTTTCTTTCCACTCTTTGAGATGGGGAATGCTTACGCCGCTGTCAACAGAAGGGCTAGCAACAGCAACAACATTAAACTTTTTCTTCATCGATTTGAAAGGTTCATGTGAAAATATACTTTCACAGGCTATTTCGGCATCTTGGTAAAAGAGGTTCATTTCTGTAGAAGTATATCCTTCAGCTAGGATAGCAATATCGATACATTCTTTTTCATCTCCGTTTTTTATTAAATATTTGTGAGGAGTGATGTGCGTTAAACCTTTCTGTTTAATAAGTATATCTTTGGGGTTGATGATCGTTTTCATTGAAGCTGCGACTTTATTAACAGCATAAAAAAGTGATATTTCCACTTCAACAGGTGCTATTGGATATGGGAGGATATAGGTGTTTTCAAAGCTTCTTGAAATTGTTTTTGCCTGATCAGTGGATAGCCATTCTTGAAATAGAGATGAAAAGGACATCTTGTAAATACATTTTTGAGTCTTCACGTCTCTCATTATAACTTCTCCGTTTCCTAGTAAGGGAACTGTTGATAAATGATGTCTTTTACCTGCCCATGAAGGCAATTGAGACAATTCTTTCAGAGATATCTGTTGTTTATTGAAGTTACCTGTGAATACATAATCCATTCTTAGACTTTTATTAATGAAATATTCTTCAAAGTTCTGGGCTTGTACGCATACAGATAAGAATAAGAGAGTAATGAGTAGTGTTGATACTTTCATGATTGTATAATATTTATGTCCGTAACAAAGATAAAACATTGCTTTGAGTGAGAGAACCAAAATAATATTTTTCTTTTCTCTGTTGAACTATTTGATTTCTATAAATAAAAGTGATAAATTGTATTATTTATGCAGGGAAAATGATTAACTTTGCATATTCATTGCGAAAAAATGCAATGTGCTTTATTTCAACTTATTTAAATTTATTCAAATGGGACATCATCAATTAGATTCTTTGGATGAACAGATTCTAAAATTGATCGCAGGGAATGCTCGTATTCCATTTTTGGAAGTAGCAAGAGCTTGTAATGTATCTGGGGCAGCAATTCATCAAAGGATACAAAAGCTCACTAATTTAGGCATATTGAAAGGCTCTGAGTATGTAATAGATCCTGAGAAGATCGGTTATGAAACTTGTGCCTATATCGGGTTATATTTGAAAGATCCTGAATCTTTTGATTCTGTAAGTAGGGCTCTTGAAAAAATACCGGAGGTTGTTGAATGTCATTTTACTACAGGGCAGTACGATATGTTCATAAAAATATATGCAAGGAATAATCATCATCTCTTGAGTGTGATACATGATAAATTACAACCCTTGGGATTGGCGCGTACGGAAACTCTGATCTCTTTCCACGAGGCTATTAAGAGACAGATGCCTATTGTTGTAGATGTCGATGAGGATTAATTTTATCGTTTAATATAGTTGACAAAAGAATAAGAGTAGGGATGTTTATCATCTTTCGGATGAACTTCCCTGCTTACTTCCTTCCAGTTAGATTTATCGATTGTAGGGAAGAAGGCATCAATATTTTTTGCTTCGCTATCTATTTCAGTAAGGCATAGTTTGTTGGCAATTGGTAACGATTGTTTGTAAATACTTTCTCCTCCTATAATATATATTTCTTCTTCTTCTTTTTTACAGCTTTCAATAGCTTCTTCTAATGACGAAAAGACATCTGCTCCACTGATCTTGAGTATTTGATTGGTGGAAATAACAATGTTTCTCCTATTTGGAAGAGGACCGTTTGGAAGAGATTCGAATGTTTTTCTACCCATAATTATTGTATGGCCGGTTGTTAAGGTTTTGAAATGCTTTAAATCATTAGGAAGCCAAAACAATAGTTTGTTTTGAAAACCGATACCCATATTTTTATCTACGGCGGCTATAATTGTTATGTTAGTCATGTACTGATTGCTATTAGATAGATACTTTTCCTGCAATATGTGGATGCGGATTATAATTTATTAGTTCAAAATCCTCATAGTTGAAATTGAAGATATTTTTGATATCTGGGTTCATTTTCATTTGAGGGAGACTGCGAGGTTCGCGTGTTAACTGGAGTTTAACTTGTTCTAAATGGTTTAGATAAATATGAGCATCTCCTAGTGTGTGAATGAATTCTCCTGCTTCTAAACCTGTTACTTGAGCCATCATTTGTAATAGAAGTGCATACGACGCAATATTAAAGGGTACTCCCAAAAAGATATCTGCGCTGCGTTGGTAAAGTTGCATGCTTAATCGTCCATTAGCCACATAGAATTGGAAAAGAATATGACATGGAGGGAGGTTCATATTATCTATATCAGCTACATTCCATGCACTAACTAACATACGACGTGAGTTTGGCGTTTTTTTTATGGCATCAATAATTTCTGTTATCTGGTCAGTGCTTCCTCCATTGTAGTTAGGCCATGAACGCCACTGGTATCCATATATATGCCCTAAATCTCCTTTGTCGTCTGCCCATTCATTCCATATACGTACACCATTGTCTTGTAAATACTTAACATTGGTATCTCCCTTTAGGAACCATAAAAGTTCATATATTATTGATTTCAGGTGGAGTTTTTTTGTCGTAAGGCAAGGAAAGCCATCTTTTAAATCAAAGCGCATTTGATGACCAAAAATGCTAATCGTTCCGGTTCCGGTACGGTCTTCCTTCTTCACACCCTCTTTTAGCACTTTGTCGAGTAATTCCAGATACTGTTTCATGTTCTTTTGTTCCTTCACATTTCTTGCAAATGTAAATAGAATGTTTTAAAAAAAATAGAATTGAAGATATTTAATTTCTTAGATAAATGGAGTAAGGAGATTGGCAAACCATCCCACCATACGTTTCCATTTAGAACGTTGTTTCCATCTTTCGGGGGTTAACAGAGTACTGTTCCTTTTATCTGCCTCAAAAAGGTTGTTAAGCTCTTTTGTGGTTTTACCGTCAAATATGAATGCGTTCGTTTCGTAATCATACCTCAAACTCCGACTGTTTAAGTTTGCCGAGCCAACGGTACAAAATGTACTATCGACCATCATTATTTTAGAATGATGGAATCCTTTATTAAATAAATAGATATGTGCTCCTCTTTTCATGAGGTCGTGTACAAAGTAAAATGTTGCTTCGGGAGTAAAAGGAATATCCGATTTTGCAGAAACCATAATTTCAACTCTAATTCCTCGTTTGAGTGCATCTTTTAGAGCTTGTCTGATGGAGTGGGTCGGAACGAAATATGGATTGACTATTTGTATGCATTGTTGTGCCGAGCGAATGCTTTGTGCATATACGCGTCTTAATTTTTGCGGGGTTTTTCGAGGTGCTCTATCTACTATGGCTACTGTTTCATGGTAGCTATTATATTCTTTTTCATTGTCTGGATAATACTCTTTCCCATGGATTTTTTGTTTAGTAGTAGTGTTCCACATGGTAAGAAAAATATCTTGAATGTACTTTACAGCATCCCCCTTGATACGCATATGCATATCTCTCCAAGGACCGATTTTTGGCAATCCTTTGATATAGTAGTCTGCAACATTCATACCGCCTAGGTAAGCCACTTCGCCATCAATAATAACAATTTTTCTATGGTCTCTATGAAAAGCATGATTAATATAAGGAAATCTGAAAGGGTCAAATTTTACGATCTCTATACCATGGTGACGTATAGAATCTAATTTTTCTTTTTGCAAAGGTTTATTGTTCGACCAATTACCAAATGCGTCATAAAGGATGCGTATTTTGACCCCTTGTTTAGCTTTAAAGGTAAGTAGATCAAAAAGTGTATTTGCTATCGAATCATTGCGGAAGTTGAAATATTCTAAGTGTATATAGTGTTTCGCTTTTCGTATTTCTTTGAAAAGATCTAAGAATTTTTCTTTTCCGCTTTTTAATAATTTAGTTTGATTTTTTACTCCGATAGGAATATCCAATTCTTTTAAATAATGAATGACAGTAGAATCGCTGTATATTTTCTCAGATAGGGTAGTATTCAAAGAATCACTCTTTTGCCCGCAAACATTTAGAGAAATTGTTGTGAGCAAAAGAGTGAGAATAAAAATCTGTATGTTTAAAGAGAACTTTCGATTGACCAAAATGTATAATACCTTGAATTTATAATAAATTAAGCCATTGTGCAAACTTTGCGCAGGCATAAAAAGAGGATCACGACCACTGCTATCAACAGAGACTTGGGATCTAGATTCTCAATTCCGTGTTGAATGAGTGAAGTAAATATTTCTCGTAAAGCATTAGTCATAAGCTGTAAACCGTTCATTGTGAAGAACAGAATTAACGCTAAGGCTGTGCAGAATGAAACCCATAATTTTGATAGATATTTGGTGCGGTTTGGTAACTTGCGCATCACCCGACGGCTAAATCCGTTATCTTCTATCTCTTTTTTCTGTGTGTTGAAAAATTGATTCAATAACATGTCATCCTTTTCCATCATAACCGTTTTGTTTTAAATACGTTGCTAACTTTTCTTTGCCTCTGGACAAGTGAGATTTCACTGTTCCAGCCGGGCATCCTATAATTCCTGCAATTTTATCTATACTGGTATCTTCCATATAGAATAGTGTGATACAGGTTCTTTCTATTTCCTTTAGCACCTTCATTGATTCGTAGATATCCATCTTCTCACCAATATTTTTTTGTTCTGTGCTATATAACGGATCTATCTCTCTAGGTTCGAGGTTAGTCGTTTCTTTCCGGCTGCGAATATAGTCATAAAATATATTATATGCAATACGATAGAGCCAGGTAGAGAAACTTGATAAATTCTTAAATGAGGCAATATTGGTATAAGCTTTTATAAAAGTATCTTGTGCTAAGTCGTCACTTAATTCGCTGTCACCGCATGTCAGGTTTAGAAAAAAACGCCTGACAGGCGACTGATATTTTTTTACTAACTGATCAAAGGCCCTGGTGTTTTTAAACACCACGACCTGTGCTACCAACGATATGTCATTGAGTTGGCTCATTCTTTTTCAGAGAACTTCTCGTCTATATTTTCCTCTTTATATTTCTGTATCTTTATTTGTTCCGCATACGGATTTTGAGTTGATGAAGATTTCTGTGTATAATGGATAACTATCTGTCCAAGTCCGGTGAACATTATTAGTAATCCGACACATCCTAGACCAAATTCGCCAGTTAGTGCCCAAAGAAAGATGAAGAGTCCGAAACCTAAAAAAGCATTTTTAATTCCTTTTACCCGAGTATTGTTATTTTCCATTTGTTCTTTAAAGATACTCTCAGGTATAGGTTGCCCGGCTGCAAGTGCCTGCTCTACTAATCTATATTTCGCTTTCTTACTTTTATATTTAAAGAAGAAAGCAATGAAAATGACAAATACGGGCAATCCGAATATCATAATAATCGCTACAATGGGAACTAGCATACTACTCGCTCCAAAGTTTCCCCCCATCATGTTGAAAGGGAAGTTGTCATCATGGGATGAATTAAAGTTTGCATGTGCTGAAGAACTATCCGGCGTATCTTGCCAATCGGTAACAATAGTTGTGTCAGAATCTTCATCGTTCGTTGTTTGTTCTGTTTGACTTGCTGTAGTTTTTGCTTGTTCTATGCTGTCTTTGAGAACCTGAGTTCTCTTTTGGGCTAGTGCTAATGTGCAGAAAATAACTGCTACCATTATAGCAATGATCATTCGTTTCATATTCTTATACCTTTTTATTATTCTTTTCTTGTCTGTTAGACGTAGTAACTGATATCGAAAGTTGCAAAGAGAAGAATTATTTTTCATATTTGCACTTTTTAAAGGAACAAAAATGAATTTACCTTCTGATTTTATAGCTTATACGCATGCTCTTTTAGGAGATGCAAATTATGGAGAGTTAGTTGAAGCTTTGAAACTGGATTCTCCTGTTAGTATTCGGCTGAACCGTTTGAAGACAACTAATGATTTAACGAATAATTTGCAACCGGTTCCTTGGTGTGCTACAGGTTATTATCTTCCCGAACGTCTTACTTTTACTTTTGACCCTCTTTTTCATGCTGGTTCTTATTATGTACAAGAAGCCTCATCAATGTTTCTAGACAGAGTGCTGCGGCAGTATATTCAAGAACCTGTTGTGATGTTAGATTTATGTGCAGCACCTGGAGGAAAATCCACAAATGCTTGTAGTGCTTTGCCCGAGGGGAGCTTGCTTGTTGCTAATGAAGTGATTCGTTCACGTTCCAAAATCTTGGTAGAGAATCTTACGAAATGGGGAAGTCCAAATATTGTTGTAACAAATAACGATCCGGCTGACTTTTCAGATCTTCCTTCTTTTTTTGATGTTATTTTGGCTGATGTACCTTGTTCCGGCGAAGGAATGTTTCGTAAGGATGCTACAGCTATTGAAGAGTGGAGCTTGAATAATGTCGAAATCTGTCGTCAACGTCAACAACGTATTATTGCTGATATCTGGCCGAGTCTTAAGCCTGGTGGGATACTTATTTATAGCACGTGTACTTATAATACCAAAGAAAATGAAGAAAACATTCATTGGATACAGCAAGAGTTTGGCGCTATTTCTTTGAAAGTGGATGTATCCGATGAATGGAATATTACCGATAATTTATTAGGTCTTGATTTTCCTGTATACCGATTTTTGCCTTACCGAACAAGAGGGGAGGGCTTTTTTCTTGCAGTGTTAAGGAAGCCGGAGGAAGATTCTTCTGTTCAGTCATTTTCTACTTCACGAAAATCTATATTTAAAAAGGATAAAGGTTCCAAAAAGGATTCTTCCTTTAAACAGTTTGTTGAAAGTATCAAAGGGTGGCTTGTTAATCAAGAGGAGTATCAACTGAGTGAAAATGCAGGTTTTATTTCAGCTTTTTCCAAACAGTATGTTGAAGAATTGAACATCTTGCAGCGAGGCCTACGCATTGTTCATGCAGGTGTTCCGTTAGGTCAGATTAAGGGAAAAGATATTATTCCGGCACACGGACTTGCTATGAATCAATTGTTATGTCTAGATCGTTTTCCGTGTGAAGAAGTGACTTATGAGCAGGCGATTACTTATTTGAGAAAGGAAACCGTCTCGATAAGCGAGACGGCTCCTCGTGGTTATGTTTTATTGAAATATAAAAATGTTCCTTTAGGGTTTGTAAAGAATATAGGTAATCGTTCCAATAATTTATATCCCCAGGAATGGCGTATTCGTAGCGGATATCTCCCTCAGGATATACGAATCTTATAATTCATTTTTATATAGATTTGCTATCACTTTTTGGTAGCGATTTTCTAATTGAACATAGTTTAACTTGCTTTGATAAATAACGGTCACTTCTGTAAAATATTCAATGATCGATATTTCTCCTCCTGTCAATGCATCTTTT